>JAJYCW010000099.1 GCA_021777995.1 bacterium | reverse complement strand
TAAAGAAGTATACTCATATACACACTGGGCAACAACAGGTTCCGTGGACCGGGAACCACGATTGCTCGGCCTTGTCGTATGTATTATGGAAGCGGAAAGATGGATGGCTCCCAAAAGAACACGAGCACAATAAGATGATGCAGCTTTATAACCTTCCGATCGAGCTTGTACTCCAGGAGTGCATCATGGCCGGGCTCGCTCTTGGGTTGCTGCTTGCAATGCACGAGTCACTAGATATGGCGGGCCTTGGCAAACCCGGTCCTCGTCTATGGAGGCGCGGCATATCTGCAGGCCTGTTGCTGTGGTTATTGGCTATGGTTTTGGGCAACTTTGTTGCTCTAGCATATAAAGTACTGGCCCAAGCGTTCCACCTGCAGGCTGAACTTGCCAGGCTCACCACTGTCGATCGACGCACCGATATTTCGAAGGTAATTTCGGCTACCCATGCTCCGGCTCAGTTCTGGGCAGTTGTGCTCATAGGAACATTTTTAGTCCCCGTGGCCGAGGAACTGTTGTTCCGCGGCCTGATTTACCGAGTAGTAGCGCGATACCGTAATGAGACCTGGGCGGTTGCAGTAAGTTCGCTTGTTTTTGCGGTTGCTCATGGTGGCCCAATAAGGTTCGTCACGCTGTTGGTATTAGGAACCGTACTGGGTATTACGCGCAGGAAAACTGGCTCGGTTTGGCAGGGCATGATTATGCACATGACTCTAAACGGTATCATGTTTCTTGCAATGTACGCCGCACAGAATTTGTTGAAATGAGTGGATAGATGAAGCAAAACTACGGAAATTCAGGTTGGCGCCTTCTCATGTTCCTCTTGCGGGTTACCACGCTGGGTATGCTCGCATGGCTGGTGTTTATGTGGTTTCAATCGGAGATGCAAAGAACTCCTGCTCAAATAAAAACAGCCCAGGCAGATTTTGTTCGCAATGACCCTGAAGCTGCTCATGCAACATTAGACCAATACCTGTTGCGGCATAGCACCAATCCCGAAGCGTTTGAGCGGGTAATTGGACTATGTATGAACTTTAGGCAATGGCAAACGGCAATGAGTTACGCACAGCAAGGGCTCCGACAGTGCAACGACACCACCGCTCATGAGCGCGCTGCACTTTACACAGCGCTTAGCGACGCATGCTACATGCAGGGCGGCCCAATGGCCAGACCGTCACTTGCCGCTGCCCGACAGGCCTATGTGCTTGATCCTACAGATCCTGGCGTACTAAATACTTTGGGCTATGTCACCCTGTCGCTCTCAACCGATCCACTTGAGATCTCACGTGGCATGCAGTACGTTGAAGAGGCACTAAAACGAGGCAATGCAACCCCCTTAACGAACGCAGGTGTTCTTGCGGAATGCGAAGATAGCTATGCGTGGGGCCTCTACAGGTTGAGCATATATGGTTCGAAAATTGGTTCCGCAAGCAGTCTATCGCAGGCACTAGCAGCATTAAATCAGGCTGTGGCGGACCTGCCAAAATCCGCGCCAGCCAGTGCTAAGGCCAAGCTCTACATTCACCTGGCTATTGTGAATGAAAAGGCAGGTCAGGCTAAGGAAGCAATCACTGCTGCGCGAGTTGCCTTATTCTACGACAGCCAATCGAAACGTGCACAACGCATAATTGCACGCCTCTCGTCGGGTGGCACTTCCGTGCTTCATTCAAATACTAAAGAAGCCAAGTCCACTTCATCGTCGCAAGGTTCCTCTGCACCCTCCCATCTCATTACTGCAGCCTTTACTTCTACACACATTAACAGCTATGTTCCTCACGGCGTTGCCCATAGCACTAATACAACCGTTGTAACCCACAATCTGCCCTGAAATTGAGAAATTTAAGGCTAACTTGAACTATTTTAATGAAACCTGTATGATTCAATCAAAGTACTGTATAATTGCAGTGTAACAGATCTTCAGGAGTTATACCGTGATGAACAGGCTACTCACGCAATGTCCCGTGTGCGGCGGTGAAATGCAACCAGTTGCAGTGAAGTGCAAAAGCTGCGCAGCACAACTGTCTGCTACGTTTGACACGTGCCGGTTTTGTTCGCTGCAACCAGACCACCTATCATTTGTAGAGACGTTTCTGCGCTGTGAGGGCAACCTAAGCAGGGTTGGCGACGAGTTAGGTATATCGTATCCCACGGTACGAAATCGACTTGCAGCCGCACTTGCCGCTCTCAGTCTCGAAAGCACAGCATCCCAAGGTGCAATGAATGACACTATGACCGGTGCTACAGAACAGGTGCAGGCGCCTAATATAGCAGATACTGCAGAGCTGAGGAGGTCTGTATTGAACAGATTATCCAACGGGGAGATTAATGCAGAAGAAGCTGCTGAAGAGTTGCGCAATCTTCTGTAAATCTCGTGAGCCGGCCCTGAACTTGCCGGAAGGAGTTCTACATGGACGACAATGTTATGACGGTTCTTCAGATGCTTCAAGAGGGCAAGATTAGCGCCCAGGAAGCCGAAAAGCTTATCGCCTCAATGCGTGGAGGTTCCCCTGTACAGCCAGAGGCGCCGACTACCCCCAAACCAGAGCCCAAGAAAAAAGCTGAGTTTAAGATTGATCTAGATAACCTTGGCGACACCATCTCTAAGTCTGTGGCACGGCTTCAGCCGGAGAAGATCGTACAGAAACTTCAAGAGCAGTTTAAGACGGCGAGTAAAGCCGGAGCGCAGTGGTCAAGTTCCTTCTCATCGCGTATTAAAACATGGGCAGATTGGGGCGAGGCACGCCCGTCGAATCCTGGGCACCTTCCAGAACACGAGGAATCTCATGAACACGAGTTTCACCTGGAAGATGGCGCCGAGGTTTCAATTGAAAACCCGCTGGGGAATGTTTTGATAACTCCTGCAGAGGAGGGTTACGCCTGCGTAGTGGTACGCAAAACAGGCTGGGCAGCGAAGCAGGAGGATGCAGTGGCTGCGGCTTCCCAGATGGAGGTCACCATTCATGGCACCGACGTAAGGCTCGACATTAAGGCCTCTGCACCCGACAGCTTTAAAGAAGGTACTGTGGATATGGAGTTGCGCGTTCCGCGAAGCCTGCGGTCGGTGCATGTACGCACTCGGTTTGGTACGGTTTCCGTATCCGGTATCACAGCATCGGTTGAGGTGCATACGGCATCAGGATCAATCACCGCGGCGACAATAGAGGGCGATTGTCGTCTGGAAACAGCCTCAGGTGCAATCGATTTGCAGGAGGTTTCGGGCGAGGCAAATATTGCAACTACCAGTGGCAACGTAACAGCCGCTAGACTTAAGAAAGGGCTTGTCGCGCACTCTGCCAGTGGGGATATCAATGTGGTGGGTGTTGAGAATGGAAGGCTAGAGGCAAAATCCGTTTCCGGAGACGTCTCGGTACATGACGTTGGGATTGATGCCCCCATCGAGATACTATGCGAATCGATCAGTGGAGACGCTGCCATTACCCGTGCAAATGGTGCGTTATCGCTAAAGGCTGTCTCTGGTGATCTCAGCGGGACTATGCTCAGCTCCTCCAGCGTGCGCGCACAGACGGTAAGTGGTGATATCAAGTTAGGGTTGCGCCAGCCATTCAGCGGCGCGGTGCATGTGTCTACGGTGAGCGGCGACGTTGGATTAGCGATGCCAGTGGGCAGCAGCGTTCGGGCAGCGCTCTCAACGTCACAGGGCGACCTGAAATGTGAACACGAAGCAACAGATGTCGTTTCCAGCGAGACACTCTGGTCTGGCCAACTGGGGGACGGGGCTGGTACGCTCAATGTTCAGACCATTAGTGGGGATGTCAGCATCACCAAATGTCCGGTGGAGACCCTGCTATGAGTTCTTCGACTGAACAGCAGGCCATCTTGCAAATGGTTGCAAACGGCTCAATTAGGGCCGATGAAGCAGCACGCCTGCTAAGTGCTATCTCCGACCTAAACGAATCGCAGAGCGCGGGTACCCGTCAGGCAACATCAACGAGTGCTGCGGCTGTGAAGCCGGAAGCTGAGCGTAAACCAGCGCCAGTAGTCGACATCGTGCGGCCGGATGGATCGCATTACGCCATGCAGGTTCCCGATAGTCTCGCACCGGCTATTCTCAAGATTGTAGGCGTCTACATGAAGGAGTCTGCAAGAACAGCTTCGCAAGAGACGTTTCAGGGTTTGAAGGTGATGGTTGCGAATAAAACGGACGAGATAAAAGCAGCAGTGAAGGGCAGAATGGCGCCCGGCCAGGCTCATTCCAGTGCCGCCCCGGCAGTTGATACCGTGCAGGAAAACCGCAAAGCGGCGCGACGTCGTATATTAGAAATGATTCAAAATGGCCGGTTAACGGCCGATTGGGCAGAGCGACTGCTGGATGAAGTTGATCAGACGTTTGTCGAGGAACTTCAGAAGGTTTCCAGTGGTTAATTAATGTGTGCAGATTGCTAATTTCATTGTGTGAACCACTCAGGAACTATCTTCTCGACGAATGTTAGTTCCTGGGTGCTGTTAACTGGGTTCATATTTCTCGTGCTGTTTAAGCGCAGGGTGCAAATACCATGACCAATGCCAAACCTGTCAATCGTACTGTTACATTCCTGATGACCGACGTGGAAGGCAGTACCAGGCAGTGGGAAGCGTACCCAGAGGCAATGCAGCTGGCACTTGCGCGGCACGATGCCCTCGCAGCCGAGGTTGTGGAATCGTGCGGCGGCCGGCTCGTGAAAAGCCGAGGCGAGGGTGACAGCCTGTTTATAGTGTTTGCGTCACCTGCTGACGCCGTCCGCGCCGCGGGCCTGTTGCAGATGAGATTTGCCTCCGAACCCTGGCCAGAGCCCGTAGCCATTAGGTCTCGTATGGCGATACATGCTGGCGAAGCCGAGGTGCGCGATAGCGACTTTTACGGTCAGGTGGTAAATCGATGCGCCCGTCTGCGGTCCATTGCACACGGCGGACAGGTTATTCTTTCAGACTCAGCACGACTTCTCGTTAGTACACTCCCTCATCCAGATTGGGCATTGGTCGATTTGGGTTCGCATAGGCTAAAAGACCTTCAACATCCCGAGCAGGTATGGCAGCTAGTCATTCCTGATTTACCAGCTGAGTTCCCGCGGCTCAATTCGCTTAATGTTGCGCTTTCAAACCTTCCTGAGCAGATTACGTCCTTCATCGGCAGGGAATATGAAATTGCACGCCTTGCGACTTTACTTCAAGGTCAGCGGTTGGTCACGGTTGTAGGCTCCGGAGGTGTTGGCAAGACGCGACTGGCTATGCAGGTTGCTGCAGATACCACGGACAATTACGCAGATGGTGTATGGTTTGTTGATCTTTCTGCTGCCACTAGCGGAGATACGGTCTACCATAGCATTGCCGACGCTGTGGGAGTCCGTGAGGAACCGCAATACCCAATTCTGCAGACGCTTACCTCGTCACTCAGGACCAAGTCTCTGCTACTGATACTGGATAATTGCGAGCACCTCATTACGGACATTTCTACCGCGGCGGAAGCTCTCATTCGGTCGTGCCCAAAGGTCACAGTGCTTGCCAGCAGCCGCGAAGGGCTTGGAATACCAGGAGAATGCCTTTTCCGGGTACCGTCTCTAGAAGTACCGGATGAGATTGAATTCACAGCCCCAGAACGCTTGTTGCAATGTGCCAGTGTTCAGCTTTTTCTAGATAGGGTACGTGCGGTACAACAGGACTTCGAACTCACTTCATACAATGCGAAATCTGTAGGACATTTAGTTCGCATGTTGGACGGCATACCGTTCGCCTTGGAGCTTGCCGCAGCGCGGGTTAGAGCGATGCCGGTAGAGCAGTTGGCCGAGCGTATAAATGATCGCTTCCGATTACTTACCGGCGGTAGTCGCACTGCATTACCGCGCAGACAGACACTTAAGGCTATGATGGACTGGAGTTACAACCTTCTTAACGAGCAGGAACGCGTGCTTCTTGCTCGCCTTTCCGTCTTTGTAGGCGGCTGGCGACTGGAAGACTGCGAGCAAGTGTGCGCCGGTGATCCATTAGAAGAGTGGGAAATCCTGGATGTGCTCACGTCGCTGGTAGATAAGAGCCTCGTTATATTCGGTGACAAATCGACGGACGGGCGTTATCGGCTTCTGGAGAGCGTTCGCCATTATGCGGGTGATCATCTGGCAAATCAGGCGAATAAACGGGATGTTTCTGTGCTGCATGCCCACAACTATCTGTTGCGAGCGAAGGAATTTAGCCAGGCAACCGACCAATTTGGTGCTACACAGGCAGAGTCATCCAGAAATTACAAAATCGAAATTGGCAATATTCGTGCCGGAATGGATTTTGCTATTTCCCACGAACTTCATCGTGAAGTTGTTGACTTCGGCCTGGCGCTCGCGCGATATCTTATTGGCTCTGGCTTTTACGCCGAAGCTGATCAACGGTTTAGGCACGCTGAACAGTCCGCACGAGCTATTGACGACAAAAAGGCGCTCGCCCAGCTACTTCTTCAGCGGGGTCGAATTGCATGGCTAAGTACCGATATCTCCTCTGCACGGTCACTTTATCAGGAGGCATACGCTCTAAGTGAGGCGGAAAACAATACCGATGCAATGATTGCACTCCGGCTGAACCTGGGAAATATCGCATGGGCCGAAACAGACTTTGATGGAGCAACAAGACTGTACCAGGAGGCTTTAGAGACCGCTCAAGCCACGGGCAGTATGAAATATCAGGCGTTTGCACTGGGCAACTTGGGTGTTCTTTGCGCGGAGCGCGCTGAATGGCGGCTTGCAGCGGACTACTACGCCCAAGGTGTGGCTTTGCATCGTTCATTGGGTAATGCACGAGGTTGCGCCGACGCCCTTATGAACCTTGGTGAGACTCTACGGGCAACTAATGACTTTGAAGGCGCCATAAGTAAACTTAAAGAGAGCCTGGAGATCTTCCTGGGATTAGGGGTGCGGCATGAGATTGGCCTTGCGTCCAGCTTTCTTGCAACGGCATATTTCGATGCCGGAATGCCCGAGGAATGCGAGGCATTTCTAGAAGATGCGCTACAGATTTCCAATGACCTGGATGACGCTTGGATACTCATGAACTGCGAGCTGCTTCGGGGTTCAAGAGAGATTACGGAAGGGCGAACAGATGAAGGTGTTACGATACTTGCTCACCTCATAGCGGTGCTGGAGACCAGGGACATGGCTACTCCATCACATCTTGCCCACATCCTTACCACGGCGGGTAGATGTATGCTGAAATGTGGCAGAGCGAGGGGTGCAACGGTACTTGCGTTAGCAGCCGTTAGAATTACTGGGCAAGATGTATCTCGGTTCAAACTCGCTGCGCAGGAGCTATTGGATGCAGCGCTTCAACAGACCACGATGCCGTCCCAGGAAGTACTTTATGAACAAGTTGCCAAGCTCCCCGCGGCAGAGTTGTTGAAGGCGGCAGGGGACTTTGACGGCGATGCATAGCACTCCTTATGTGATGATTACGCCAATATTTGGGCCAGTGTGGTTACTGCAGTCATATAAGGATGGATTAGCATTCAGCCATTTGGGCAGGACCTAAACCTGCTAACAGCCTGAGTAATTTGCCCACCGTGTGCAGGCAGATAACGGTCCCCTTACAGTAAGACGCATTGGTTTGTTGTTTCCAGTCCCACGACAGGTGAGATTGTGCAAGAATCAAGCGGGTATACTTTACAGCATGTCAAACACCGTTGCGAATACCACATCCAAAGCGCCGGTAGAGGATCGAGGCGTTACGCGAAATGGTCTCACACTGCGTAAAGTGGTGCGCCCAGTCTTTGTTTTTGTGGGCGAATGCGGTGTACTGGTTGGTCAGTCGTTAAAGGCGCTTGCCCGGCGTGAGGTGATGCTTTCGGATATCATTGCACAAATGGCCCAACTTGGTGTGGATTCCATGGGAATTGTGCTGCTCATCTCAATCGCAACAGGAGCCGTGTTTGCGTTCTATATATCCAACATTTCCAACCTGGTGGGCTACAGCGGGTTCGTGGGCAGCGGTGTAACGTACGCATTCCTAAATGAGCTTGGCCCAGTACTGGGAGGGGTTGCATTCGCATCGCGCGTGGGCTCGGCGATTGCTGCCGAGTTGGGTACCATGGTCGTAACAGAGCAGGTGGATGCCTTGCGGGCGATGGCGGTTTCGCCTGTTCGGTATCTTGTAGCTCCGCGCCTGGCCGCTACGGTCCTGATGCTGCCGGTTCTCGTAGTGTTTGGCGATATTGCAGGTATTGTAATCGGATATTACGTCTCTGGGTTGAGCGGCGTACCGCACGCGGGCTATGTAAACTCCATACGTGTGTATATTCATGCGGCTGACCTTACTAATGGGTTGATCAAGGCCGTCTGGTTTGGCTTAATTGTTGGCGTTACCTCCTGTCGGCAGGGGCTTCGCGCCGAGAGAGGTGCAGCCGGAGTTGGTCGAGCCACTATTTCATCGGTAGTGTTGTGCGTCGTCCTCATCTTTGTATCTGACTTCTTTCTCACTCTGTTACTCACGAACACGGCTGGTACCCATTGACGGGGATCAAACTTACAGACGTTCATTACGAGGTGGACGACAAGATTATCCTGAACCAGATCAATCTGGACGTCCGTTCCGGTGAGATCATATCGGTCATGGGGCAATCGGGAAGTGGCAAAACCACGTTGCTCAAGTTGATGACCGGACTGGTGTGCCCAACATCTGGACAAATAAGTGTTGACGATCAGGATATATGTCGCTTGACACCGCGTGGTCTTGATGTAGTGCGCCTCAAGATGGGTCTCGTGTTTCAATATGCTGCCTTACTCGATTCCCTCACAGTCTACGATAACATAGTGTTCGCGGTGCGTCGTCATCGACCCAAAACATCTCGTCGGGAATTGGATGAACTTGTGGAAACTCTGCTGGATGCAGTGCAACTAGAGGGTCTGCAGGATCGGTACCCGGCGGAGCTTTCGGGCGGGCAGCAAAAACGTGTAGGACTTGCGCGTGCGCTTGCAATGCAGCCGTCGCTTATCTTTTACGATGAGCCTACAAGTGGACTTGATCCGCTCACCTGTTTTGCAATAGATACGCTTATTGTAAATACGAGGAAGAGATTTGGTGTAACCTCGGTGGTGGTATCGCATAATATTCCATCCGTGAGGCGTATATCCGATCGGGTGGCGCTCCTTTATAACGGTAATATCCACTGTATTGGAACGCCAGATGAGATGATGGCTTCTACCGACGAGGTTGTCAGCGAGTTTATGCACGCCGATGATGAGCATCTGGCAGTATCAGAAACGAGATAGTTATCTATGGAAGTAAAATCGGCAGCAAAAGTAGGGGCTGTAATTCTGGTCAGTCTTGTACTACTCATTTCTCTGCTGTTTTACCTGTCTCACACAAATTTGGATACTTACACGGTTCGGGTAACCTTCGATAACACCCATGGGCTGGCGCCTCAGTCGGTGGTTCGCATGCAGGGCGTGGCTGTAGGTGAAGTAAAAAGCATCCATTTTGACACGCGTCGCGTACCTATTCGGCCTGTAGTTACAGTCACAATTCGACGTGAATTCTTGATCCCGTCCGATTATCTCTGGTCAATCAACTCGGGGCTGCTAATCAATACTGCGCAGGTTAACATTAGCCCTCCACCTCACCCGCAGCAGGTCGCGGCCCTGCCAACTGACGGCTCTGCCTCGGTGATTGGGCAGGGTCAGGAGGATGCGCTGGCATCGTTTAGTCCGCAGTTATCACAAACGTTGGGTAACGTGAACGGTTCAATGAAGAATTTGCAAACGAAGCTAGACGGACTAACCACGCAGTTGCACACCTTGTTAGGGCATACGGACGAAATGGTGGTTACTGCTACCGGTACACTGAAGTCCACGCGGTCAGTAGTCGGCGATCCGACCGTTCAGGCAAATCTAAAGAAGACCATCGCTAATTTCCTGGTTGTTTCGCAGCAAGCAGCATTGACGTCGAAGAGCCTGAGCGGACAGCTTAGCGGACTTGTAAAAGACGGCAGGGGCCAGCTTACCCGGCTATCTTCTGCAACTACCGATCTCGTTCTTAAGCTGGGCAACACGTTAGATGACGCACAGGAAGTAGTCAAGAAGCTCACGCAGCAGGTGAGCGATCCAAGATTGCAGCGTTCCCTTCAAGACACGCTTGAACTTGCGCGGTCGACCTTAGCCAGTGTGCGGCAGATTACCTCGGATCTACACCAGATTACTGGTGACCCGGCCGTTGCAAGTGGGGTGAAAAGCACGATCATAAACCTGAAGGACGCCACGGGTAAAGCCTCTACGGCAATGTCGAAGGTGAATGCGCTGTTGGGCAAGCTCGAGGGAGGCGCGAAGAGTGTGAGGGGAATCCACCCGCCACATGTTACGGGGGCGCTGGACGTCTCCCAGCAGTTCGATCCAGGCCGCCTGCGGGTGGACCTTAACGGCAACGTAGTCCTTAGTAATACCAACAGCGTGGACCTTGGATTGTATGACATCGGCCAGACAAACCGGTTAAACCTACAACTGCAGCACAATCTAAGTAAAAGCCTGGATGTGCGGTATGGATTTCATGCTGGTACACTGGGACTGGGGAGCGATTGGTACCTAAGCCCTACGACCGTTGTAACATCGGATCTATTCGACACACACAAGGGACGGCTTGACTTAAAGGCCATGTTCAGGGTAAATAATAGCACCTGGTTCTGGCTAGGCGGCGATAACGTTTTTCATCACGCTATCCCTCTGGTTGGATTTCAGTTAAGACCTTAATTTCACGTGTGGGCATGGGAGCGTTTGCGTTGCGCGGTGTCGCCGCCCCCTTAGTTACCGTGCCCCTTTGAGATCCTGCGTAGGGAACGCTGTACAGGCTCTCGGGAGACATATTGTATGAAAGTTATTTTAACCCGTGACGTACCGCGCGTCGGCAAAGACGGGGAAGTAGTTGAAGTAGCTAACGGTTATGCTAGAAACTATCTGTTTACCCGTCAGTTGGCAGTGCCGGCACGCGGTGCAGCCATTCGTGATCATCAGAACAGGTTAGAGCGCGAGCGCGAGAAAACCGTACAGCTTTTCAGTGCTGCGCAGCAAAATGCTGCGAAAATTGAGGGTCTGGCACTAGACATTCTTGCTCGTACCGCACCGAAGTCGAACCGGCTTTTCGGCTCTGTGACCGAAGCGGACGTCGCGGAAGCCCTCCATAATGCTACCGGACTTGAGGTAGATAAGCGAAAGATTAGTCTGATTGATCCGATTAAGCTTACCGGGAGCTATGCACTGTCGGTAAAGCTTCATACCGACGTCACTGCGACATTCACTGTAGACGTACTCACCGCTGAGCAGCGCGAGGCCCGCGACGCTGAGCGAGCTGCCGCAGAAGCAGCTGCGGCAAAAGCTTCAGCCGACGCGGCACGAGCTGAAGAAGCCGCTACCGCCGCAGTCTCTGCATAGGGGCTGCGTCATCCCATGGGTTTGAAGTGGAGGTTGGACGCTAGCGTCTAACCTCCACTGTGTTTATGAGTGATGCAAGTTTGAGCCACATCCAAGCCGGAGAGTCCGTTCATTGTCGTCAGATAGAATTCCCCCGAACAATCTAGATGCTGAGCAGGCTGTTCTTGGCTCCATGTTAATTGAAAATGCAGCCGTAGAGCGTGCTATGGAGATGCTTCGCCCATCCGACTTCTACCACGGTACCCACGCTATTCTATTTGAAGCGATGATGGCACTTAGCGAGCAGCACCAACCGGTAGACCTGATTACAGTTTCCGACTGGCTTCAGTCACGGAACAATCTTGACCAGGTTGGTGGGATCGCGTACCTTCAGAGCCTTATGGATGCACCTGCTACGGCGGCTAACATTGAGTTTTATGCTCGACTGGTAGAAGAGAAATCCGTACTCAGAAATCTCATGGATGCAGGTACACGGATACAGGGTTTAGCTTATACAGACTTTGAACAGGTGGGCGACCTTGTGGACCGGGCTGAACGTCTGGTCTTTGAAGTTGGGCAGCGACAGCTAGGGCAGGGCTTCTCTGCCATAGGCCCACTTTTAAATGAAGAGCTTGAACGCATTGAGCAGCGCTCTAAAAACATGGGCAAACCTACGGGACGCATCACACCGTTCGATGACCTCAATTTCAAGACGGCAGGGCTGCAGCCTTCGGATCTGATCATCGTTGCTGCGAGGCCCGGTATGGGCAAAACCAGCCTTACCGTACAGATTGCTCAATTCATTGCGATTGAGGAGAGGCTGCCAGTGGCTATTTTCTCGCTGGAAATGTCGAAAGAGCAGCTTGTAGTGCGAATGGTCTGTTCAGAGTCCCGAGTAGACGCGCACCGCCTTCGAACTGGCTATCTCACTCAGGATGACTGGACACGGATAGGGGAGGGGATGGGACGTCTCTACGAGGCCCCCATTTATATTGATGACACACCGGATATCTCTGCGCTTGAGATGCGTGCAAAATGCCGCAGGTTGAAGGCTGAGCATGGACTTGGGCTTATTGTGATAGACTATTTACAGTTAATGAGGTCGTCGCGACGGGCCGATAACCGCAACCAGGAGATATCGGAAATCGCGCGGGCCTGTAAGAGTTTGGCGCGCGAGTTGAAGGTACCGGTGATTGCACTTTCGCAGCTGTCGCGCGCGGTGGAGAACCGGCCCGATAAACGACCCCTGCTCTCCGATCTGCGCGAATCCGGTTCAATAGAAGCTGAAGCAGACATCGTCATGTTCATCTATCGCGATGCTTACTACAAGATGAAAGAGGCGAGCGCCGAGGACGGTGGAGGGGTACCATCCGATGGAAGTCGGCCCGAGGAGACCGAACTCATTATCGCGAAGCATCGCAGCGGCCCCACAGGTAAGGTGAGCATTGGTTTCTTTCCAGCATACACCCGTTTTGAAAATCTAGATTTACAGCATACGCCCGATGAGTGAGTGGCAGCTTGAGAGGGAATAGCAAATGCGCGTACTGGTAGTTGGCAACGGCGGGCGGGAACACGCTTTGGCGTGGAAGATAGCCGCTAGTCCGATGGTAGAGCATGTCTATTGTGCACCTGGCAATGCAGGTACTGCGGGGTGTGCCGAAAATGTGGCGATTGCGGCCACAGACATTACAGCGCTTGCCGACTTTGCGGCAGTTAACAAGATTGATCTCACGGTTGTTGGGCCGGAAGTACCTCTCATGGCTGGCATTGTTGACCTGTTTGAGGGGCGGGGATTGCGCGTTTTCGGTCCATCACGTGATCCTGCACGTATTGAGGGCAGTAAGGCATTTGCAAAAGATGTAATGCATAAGTCAAACATCCCCACGGCTGAATTCTGGGTGTGCGACTCACCTGCAGAGGCCCTGGATCGCCTTGCTCGTTATTTTTCGGAACCTAGATCAGCGAATGGCGTTGTTATAAAGGCAGACGGCCTCGCAGCCGGTAAGGGTGTTACGGTTTGTGATACGCGCGAGCAGGCCGAGCAGGCAATTGAGGCAATTATGGTTCAGCGGGTATTTGGCGACGCTGGTAACCAGGTGGTCATTGAAGAGCGGCTTACAGGTCCTGAGGCATCCATTATGGTTATTACCGATGGTCACACCATCGTGCCAATGTTGCCTGCTCAGGATCATAAGCGCCTGTTGAATAACGACGAGGGACCGAACACAGGTGGTATGGGCGCCTATTGCCCTGTTAAGGGGCTTAGTGCAGCCGATGTATCGGCGATTATTGAATCCATTGTACGTCCTGCGATTGACACTATACGTGAACTTGGTATTCCTTACCGTGGCGCACTTTATGCTGGTATTATGCTGACACCCGATGGACCGCGCTGCATCGAGTTTAACTGCAGATTCGGCGATCCCGAAACCCAGGCAGTACTTCCGATGCTTAAGAGCGATCTGGTTCCAATCCTTATTGCCGCTTTGGACGGCAACCTTGCCTCAACTTCTGTGGAATGGTATGGTGGCGCTTCGGTTTCTATTGTCGCTGCCTCCGGTGGGTATCCTGGTAGCTTCAAGCGCGGTGTACCTATAAGTGGTCTAGAGGAAGCTGCTCAAAGTGCGGGATGTATACTTTTTCACGGTGGCACACGGGTTTCTGGCAACGAAGTCGTTACAGATGGCGGGCGTGTTTTTGCCGTGACTGCCCGCGGTGAGGACTTTGCGGCAGCCAGAGAAGCTGCCTATGCCGCCATTGCACATATCAGCTTTCAGGATATGCACTACCGAACGGACATCGCCAGCGGCGCAGCCTAACGGCAGGGAACCATCGCCTTGGTATACAGTCAGCTCACAGGAGGCGATGGTGCAATATTTTGAGAGTGCTGCTCAACCGGGCTTATTGCGGGCTGCACCACTCGCTTGTGGAGCGACAGATGGCGTCTTCGACGGTACCGTCGGCGGTAGCGGGAAACATGCGTTGCACCGCCTACATACGCAAGGTTTGCCGGCGGAGGAACAAGATTAAGGTGAACCTGATTGGTGTCTCCATTATATAACACCTGTGCCAATAGCTTCCTCGCAGGATCCTGGTCTGTGTAGACGAAGCTTGGCCCTTGTATGGTCGGTACAATATAGGTATGTATATTTGCCTTAGGAACGCTTGCTGCCCAATGGGCTAATGACAGCATCTGCTCAAGTGTCATATTGCTCTGCAGGTTATCGGTTATAGCATTTAACACATTGGGCAACGCATTAAAATTCGTTGGTGACTCCACACGATGTTTTAGCGCTTCCAAGAACTCTTGCTGTCGCTGTTCGCGCATGATGTCACTATCGGAATGCCGGATGCGAACAAATCCCATGGCCTGGTAGCCTGTAAGGTGCTGGAAACCCGGCTTTAAGTGTATATGCAGGTTCGCCCAATTGTCGTCATAGTTCAACGGCTTATCAACATACAGATCCACACCCCCTACGGCATTAACAATCTTCTGGAAGCTGCTGAAATGTGCGGCTACAGTATAGTCGGGTACAACGCCGAAATCCTGCTCAATTGTTGCATCAGTGAGTTTGTTACCGCCCCATTCATGAGCAGCATTTATTTTGTCAAAACCGGGATGGCCAGGAATATTACAGGCAGTGTCACGCGGGATGCTGATGATATCAACAGAATTCTTGTCAAAGTCTATGTGTACTAGCATTGTAGAGTCGCTACGGCCGTTGCTAGTAGGAATAGGTATTGGTTTGCCGGGATAGTAGTCTGCATCGCACCCAAGTACCAACAGGTTCATAGAGTGCTGGTATTGTGGCGGAAAACGCAACGATGGACTGTAACTCGCAAAGATGTCTCGGTGTTCAATATCCTGTGCCAGGTGAGTAGGGGTGAAATAGTCGAAAACCATTGAACGCAGTGCAGGACTACGCCAAAATATGTTTCCAGCAAACGCACCGACTACTGCACATACGCCACAAAACGTAAGTACCACCGCGCCCCTCGGCCGCAACCGGGAACGACCGGATTTAGGATTGCGCTTCGTACTTCGTGAACTTCCGGTTGCGTTCTTTGTACCATCGTTATTCAAATCGAACCGCTCCTAGGTTGCAGCAGCAGTTGGCTGCAGGCATTATAAGTCTGTTTACCAATATAGCACTTGACGGCTTAAATCGTCAACGAGTTACCAAATAGCAGTAAAGCCATTATAGGTTACACTATGGTCAGATATCTATTCTTGCAAGAAGAAAGCGCGTCAGAAAACATGAACCCCACGGGAAAGAAAATTCCTTACGACAGTATTACCATGAATGCCGTAACGGTGGAACTCAACCAGTTGCTTATAGGCGGACAGATCCAGGATGTACGGCAGCCATTCCCACATCAACTCGTTCTAACAATACGCAATCGCGATAAAACAAATCACCTGCTGATTGATACTTCTGCTCAGTTTGCACGTGTGCACCTCACGTCCACGAAAAGAAGCAACGCACCCGTTCCCTCGGCATTCTGTACCGCCGTAAGGCGGCACATGGAAAACCGGCGCATCACGTCGATATCTCAACTGGGCCTCGATCGCATTTTGCATATTACTGCTGCCGGTTTGGACGAGGCGCCAACCACGCTCATTGCTGAGATTATGGGCAAACATTCTAACGTGGTCCTTACCGATTGCGATGGACGAATTATAGATGCGGCTCATCGCGTAACCCACCGGATCAATCGTCACCGTGAAATTCTACCAGGCGGCAAGTATATGCCGCCTCCTGCACAGGACGACCGCGTCTCACCATTTGTTTCCGGTTCTGATCGGCATATCCTGCGTGAATTAGCCGAGTCTCATTTAACAAGTCTGGCGGAAATTTCCAGCGCACTACAGCAGATATATGAGGGCATGTCTCCGTTTCTAGCAAATGAAATAGCAGCTCGTGGTTTGGCCGCTGCCGATGTTGTTCAGGGCGTTGGTAATGCATGGAATGCAATTTTTCGGCCTGCAAGCGCTGGCACATATAAGTCGGTAATCTACCGAGATAGTGATGGTCTTGCGCTGGGTGCCTATCCCTTCGCCTCCATACAGTTGACGGAGACCACTGGTGAACCAGCTGGATGAAGTACACGGACAGTAGATGAAGG
>JAJYCW010000098.1 GCA_021777995.1 bacterium | reverse complement strand
GATGCCCCAGGGCACTCGCGGCAGGTGGCCAGCGTTACTATCAGCCAATTGCGACGGCATGTGAAATACCTCTTTGTACTCTATCAGGAGAATCGCTCGTTTGACAGTTACTTCGGTACGTTTCCGGGTGCTAACGGGCTGTACAGTCGCTCCTCAAAGGAAACTCCAGGGTTTTATCAAGCAATGGTGGATACGAATGGAGCTATCTTCCATGTGTCGCCATTTCGGTTGGGCCGCGCTAGTGCTGCTGCAGATTTGGGAAGTGTGGGCCATTCGCATCCCATTACGCTTGCGAAAATGGATGTGAGGAACGGAATTCCGAGAATGGACCATTTTGCAATGGCAGAAGAACGCGCCCATGGGTGGAATGGCAACAAGCCCACGTTAAAGGCGATGCGGTATGGTGAACTGGAAATGGCCTATGAAGACGGCAGCACCATCCCGTTTCTCTGGCGGTACGCGCACCGATTTGTCCTGTGCGACGATATTTTTGAAGAAATGGCTGCGGACTCAACCCCCGGCAACATCAGTATCATAGCCGCGCAAACGGGAATTACCCAGTGGCTGCGTCACCCGGCGGAGGCGTTCGCAGGTAATGGAGGCAGCGGACCAGGAGTTCCTGTGGTAAATGACTCCAACCCATTTTGGGGCTCGCCCGAGGATAAAACAATCAAAGGTAAAATGCCCTACAACCCTCACGACTACCATAAACTGCAAGGCAATCCGGGCCGCGTACAGAAAAATCTTACCTTCGCTACGGTTATGCTTACACTTACGGGAAATCGAATCTCCTCAGCGGTAACACATGATCGAAACCCCGCAGAAGATCTTGCAGACGTTAAGCGCGATGTGGGCGCGATTGCAAAGACAGAAATGCACTCGTTCAACTGGGGGTGGTATGAAGAAGGGTTTAGTTCTCATCCTAAATCTGTGGGCGAGGATCCCGTAGATGCGGATGGTCTGCACGTATCCTATGTCACTCATCACAACGGTCCGCAGTATTTTGGTTACATATCGAACAATCCAGTGATGGCCGCTCACCTGCACGGCCTCAATCGGTTTTTTACCGATGTTCGCGACGGTCGTCTTCAGGGACCAGGTGTTTACTACCTTAAAGGCGGGAAGCGTAACCTCATGGGGTTGCGGCCGGCAAGCGCTTTAATACGTTCCACTGGAAGGTTTCTGGGGGACGACGATCACCCTGGCGACTCCGATTCTCAGATTAGCGAAGCACTCCTTGCCCGAGCTGTCAACACGATCGCGGCAAGCAAATACTGGAAACAGTGCGCTATAGTGATTACATGGGATGATTGTGAAGGCGATTACGACCATGTAGCACCTCCGATACTGAACATTGGTCCCGACGGTAAACCGTTGTCAATGGGACCGCGTATACCACTCTTAGTGATCTCGCCTTACTGCAAAACTGGTTACATTGACCATGCGCAGGGATGCACGGCAAGCGTAGTGAAGTTGGCTGATGTCCTTTTTGACCTGACGCCACTAGCGGACCTGCCGGCCGAAAACAGAGCACGTAAGCTAGGCGAGGTCAAATACCACTCCGCGAACATGGGACCACTGGACGATCAGACGCCTGGCGTCACCAGTTTAGTGGGCGCTTTTGATGCTGCGCGATTAGCGGGTACTAAGAAGCCGCTTACGCGGGCGTATGCAGAGATTCCCAACAGGTTTGTAGACAATATTGAACTGCAGGCACAGCTTGGCTGGAAATGGACAGGTGTAACTCCTGTAGATATTGCTAGGGGCATCGTCACCCAGGTTCCACGTGAATTTAGCCCACGACCAAACATGAAGTAAGTGCCATCAAACTCCCCTGACTTCCAAGATGTCTACACCTTAACGGTATTGGAACTTGCGGAAGGTCACTTATTTGGTGAGGGCTGTCCATTGAATAAAAAGTTGCGAAAGCAATAAAATATTTTTGAACAATATCATGTGGATACCCGTCTATTCAGCTGCGGGTCAATAGGCGCTGCACGGCAACCACTCTCTTTGAGAGCAGGATGCGTCCGAAGCCAACCATGAACACTGCCAGGCATCCGGTCGCCTATGCGCCTACGCCAAACGGCAACCGGCTCGCAGGAATTGTTGATACCCGATCTCCACGTCTAGTGTTCAACTGCACGATGGGTTTCAATATGCATATAGGCTTGGCACCCTGCGGCCTGTTGATTGGCCGGAGAGCCGGATGAGGTCTGTAGGTTCGGCTAAACTTCCCCCATCGTGCTTTGTGAGTGGGGTGCACGCCCGGTGTCAATTAATATCCAATAGAGGAGGCGAAATGAATCGTGGCTGCCAGTTAGGTTTGGTCCTCTGCTTGGTACTTTCGGGTACGAATGCCGTCAATGCCGGTGCAACCGGCGTTTCACGCAACATGACTCTGATAGAATCGAAGCGCAACATTCAAGAGGCCGCAGAGAATGGGCAGGTTGTAGTTTCAAATAACCCAAAGAAGGGCCTGGGAATCTACAAGAACCAACGCGGATTCAATCCGGCCCAAAAACTCCATCTTGCTTGGTACTACGATTGGGGTATCGGCCCACAGAAGTCAGTTCCCTCTAGTGTGGAATTTGTTCCCATGGTATGGGGGTGGTATGGTGACAAATCCGGCAAGGCAGCGCAGACCATCGCGCACCTAAAGACTACGCTTCATGCGCGATACCTGTTGGGGTTCAACGAGCCTGATAACAAGACACAGTCCAATCTTACTGTTTCCAAGGTACTAAAGGCATGGCCAATTCTCATGTCGTCCGATCTTCCGCTTGGTGCGCCAGGTGCTGTGCACGCGGATGACCAGTGGATGCAGCGTTTTATGGCTGGCGCGCAATCATCAGGTGACCGGGTAGACTTTGTACCTATACACTGGTACGGGCTGCCCAATGCACGGGCATTCCTGGCTTATGTGCGACGGGTACACGATATGTACCATAAGCCGGTGTGGATCACGGAGTTTGCTAACGTTGACTGGAGCACACGGCACCAGGCAAGCAAGAAATTCACTTCTCACGATGTAGCACAATTCTTGCGGGTGGTTCTACCAGCACTTAATCACATGCCGTATGTCATGCGCTATGCATGGTTTACAAACCGCTCGCCTGCATTCCGGGCTTCGTCACTGTTTCACAAAGATGGTTCGCTTACCGAGGCGGGCCGCGTATACGCTTCAGAATAGCTAACCAGGCTTCAAACGGGCTGGTGTATCTGCCGTCGCAGTGCCTCGCACTCCTTTAACGCGGCAGCAGCGCCAGCACCGTCATTTATCACCTTGAGCGCCTCAGCAAGATGCCCAAGGGTATTTGCAAGCCTCGCATACTTGAATGGGCCAGAAATCTGAGGCGCTAAACAGACCACCCGACGATGTTCCACAGCGGTTTGCCATGCCTCGGCAGCCTCATCATACTCTTCCTTTGCAGCCTTGAGCCGTGCCCTCGTCTCCCACCATCCAGCCAGACAGGCCTGCAGCCCCGCTGCAGCGTGCAGACCGCGTGCTGGTTCCAAATGCGGCCATGCCGCCTGCAGGTCATGCTCAGCTTGCGTAATTGCACCGAGCATCACAAAACATCGAGCACGCATCACCAGTGCACGCGCTGCCGGAAGGCCCTTCAAGCCGTTGGTACTACAGTGCTCTACCATCTCATTACAAACTGGCAATGCTTCAGAGATGCTCCCTGCACTTAACAGGTCGCCGCTATATCCATAGAGGGCAATGAGAAGAATAATCTTGTTGCCTGACTTGCGAGCAGCCTGCAGTGCAGAAAAAGAGGCTGTAGCCGCTAACTGATGTTCACCTACAAATGTGTAGAATTCCGCAAGATCTGCGCGGGCCTTGTACTCAATACCTGGCGAGTTGCGGTTACTGGCCACATCACAGGCTTTTACATACGTATTCAGGGCGGATTCCCAATCCTGCTGCGCGAGATACTCTTCTGCCTGTGCCGCCAGCTCAATGGTGGGTTCATCGATTTCCTGCTGGTTAATAAATTCAAAGAGCTCTCCTACGGCACGCTGCATCTCGCGATTGTCGGCGTTCTGGTAAGCCGCCTCGCACCGCTTGAAGAGGTCGGATAACGTTGTGTTCTCAACTTTGGACGACTGCTCGGGTTGTGGCATGAAATCCTCCTCAGGCTTGCAGAAACAAACCGGGTAGTTCGCGCAAACAACATGTTGCAATGAACCAAACCTGGCTGGTCAATGGCCTGCGATTTTGGCGTCAAAATTTGAACCTTACTTCAACATACGCAGTGAAACAGGGTATTTGCATCGGGGGCACTTTTTGCACGTTCCCGGCCTAAATGCGCAAAAGCTACACTGCACACGGCCCAGTTCATTAGGCAGACGACCAGCAGTTTCTTTACTGCCAACGATATGCTTTGACCAGTTTGTTGTTGTTCAACCTACAATTGAAAACTACTCGAGGACCACGCGGTCGTTAGTTCAACGTACATGCGCCATACCGTGGTGTGGGGAGCCGGTACAAAGTTAATTAACTTAGTTCAGCGGCGACTGTAGTAAATTACGGACTTGTAGTGATTGACTTACAGGCAAGCTTACGCGTCAAGTTCGTGGGAGCCTTGTGGCGGCCTAGGCGCTCCCTGCAAAGGCGGACTGCTCGCCAAGCCCCTCGCTACCAAGCGAGGTATATCCTCCATCTACCGCGAGCTCGGTACCGGTGATGAAGCTTGCATCGTCGCTACAGAGGAAGAGTATGGCCCGTGCAACCTCCCTGGGCTCGCCGAGGCGCTTAAGGATCGAGAACCTGCCCCATATCGGCTCCCACTTGGACCGATCACCTGCCGCGGCCTTTGCAACCTCGGGTGTCCACGTCCATCCTGGACTCACTGCGTTTACCCGGATGTTATAGGCACCTAAATCGAGTGCCTGGCATTTCGTTAATGATATAATCGCTCCCTTGGTAGAGTTGTAGGTCCAGCGGCTCGGTTGCGCAATGTGAGCGGAAATACTCGCAATGTTGACGATAGCGCCACCACCACTCTTTGCCATATGCCGGTAGCATGCCTGAGCCATATTTGCTGTACCGCAAATGTTTACTCCCAGGCTCCTCGCCCAGTCCGCCTGGGTGACATCGATGCCCCTGCCAATAAAACTCACAGCACAGTTCACCAGGAAATCTACTCGACCCAATCGGTCAGAGACCTCATCTACCGCGTATATGCAGGCTTCGCTACTGGCGACGTCGAGCGCGATGAACCAGGCAACGTGGCCCTGGTCTATTAACTGCCGTGCCAGTGCCGAGCCTCTCTCCACGTTGATATCGAGTATGGCGACTGCCGCACCCTCCTTGGCGAACTCAACGGCGGTTGCTTCGCCTATGCCCGATGCACCGCCGCTGACCACAGCGACCTTGCCCTTCCAGTTCATCGTTTTACCCACCTTTTATTCTGTGTAAAGAGACCACCATACCGACGCCCTATTTTCTTCGACCCGCAGTATGACCAGGAGTTTGCCGCCCGTGCAGGCGAAGAATAGTGTACGAATAGGGCAGGAATGTATAATGAAATCGAGCTGCCGGAACTCGCGCTCGTGCCGCGTGCCACGTAATTGAACGCGGCTGTCTCGGTGTGTTAACTGCATTAAGTTCGCCCGTAAGTGTCCACGTATTCATCAGACCTGCTGGAACGAAATCACTTATCACGACATCCGTCGTGTGGGGCACAGCACCAGAATTGACAACCTGAAGCACGAGAGTTTTGCCATCCTCGCTGCGTGTGGCCGTTACATCCAGGTCGTTGTTAGGGCTCATCAACCTACTCTTGACGCAGAGCGGCTCCCTATTCATTGCAGCCATCTGCTGTGCATAGTAGGGTGGCATACCCCAGGCCTTGTCTGGCGTGAAGAAAACCTGCCCCTGATCCCAGCCGTTGTCGTTCTCACGATAGGGCTGCAAGCAGTTAGCCGGGCAGTCTATGCGAACAAAATCCCCATGACGCATAACCACGTTTAATATGCGCGCGTGCCCAAGGGCTCGCTGAAGGTCATGTCTACCACCATTCTCTTCCAGAATACAGGCTCGCATGGTTGTACCAGGCATCCATTTGTGAAATTGACGCTGCATCTCTGTTAGGGTACTGTTCACACGGTCCGCATCATGCAAATGGTCCGCGTCTACATGGAGATCCCAGAGAGCTGCTTTGCCATTTAGTGCCTTGGCAATCCTCTCGCACCATGGTGAGTGGGGCCGCCACCAAGCAGCGATAATGAACTGTAGCTTAGGGTCTGCTGCGTGCATCACGGCGTATAGTCGCTCAAAACGTGTGAGATAATGACGATACCAATTAGGATCGCCATTGATAGCCTCGTCGTTACCAATCTCTATGTACGCCACGTTGTATGGGGATGGATGACCATCGGATGCTCTTTTAGCACCCCAGTATGTCCTGACGGAACCGTTAAGGTACCGCACCATGTTCCCCGCATCTTTGGTAGTTTCGTCGATGTTTATAGCGAATGCAGGTTTAATGTGTGCATCTTCGCAAAACTGCAGGAATTCGGGAATAGCAAATCCGTTGGTTGAGTACGGGTACCACGTTCCATTGTACTGCGGTCGCTTGTCCCGCGGTCCAATCATGTTCATCCATCTGTACTGAGGCGAGTTCACCATAGAGCCGCCATACCGCAAGAAAGTAAGGCCCTCCTCTTGAAGCATGTTGCCTATATCGGCTCGAAAGGGCCCACGATGAAAGAGGGCGGTACCTGTATTCGCCAAATAGACCTGGTCTACATTCACCTTTCCTGGTTTAGAGAGCCAAAGAGCAAAGCGTGAGTCGGCATCCGTTCCATTGGGAACCAGCCTGAAGTTTTGGCGAGTCCAGGATGTACTTGCACGTGGTAACCGCTCAATAGCGTAGGTTCGTTTGCCATTCCGACTCTGCAGCGCTACGGTTAAGGAAGTGTCACCGCTAGAACCGCGGACATAGATGTGTCCATCCATCACACTACCCTTCCGTACTGCGATTCCCCAACGGTTCAGCCCACGGTTGTAAACCCCTACAATACCGGTGCCGCTTGTGTAATCAATAGATTGAGAGTGTTGGCTGTTATACGGATTGTGGGTATCCCACAGGAGGCGACCATTTGCATTGCTAGAAACCAGGGCATCCCACATTCCGCTCACTTGTAATTGCTTTTTAGTGGGATCAGGGCTAGAAAGGGTGTCCGAGGTGGTGCGGCCCTCTGTCGAAACGGTAAGGTTCCTAAATTCCACTCCAGAATTCCACGTTCTAAGGCCAACCTGGCCAGAGCGTATAGCATTCGCACCATCGTCAAATACTACTAGTGCTGTAGGGCTGTCACCAATGAAAACCTGCAACACAGAACCCTCAATCCGCACTTGCAGCTTGTACCAATGGTTGGGCTGTAGTTTTACCGGCACTGTTTGCAAAGGCTGCCAGTTATTGCGGTGACTGCCCAGTATAAGTGCCTGGTTTTTGACGCTTAGGCTCACCTCGTAGCCTGTCCAGGTATCAGCACCGGTTCGCGGGTTTGAAACGCGCAAGATAAGTCCGGCGTTATCCCCTTTGTTATTTGGAAACCGCAGTTCACAAGATACGGTGCCATTCTTTAACAGCAGGTGATTACGCACGAGTTTTGCACCGGGGTTTGGCGCTACCGATAATGCGCCATTGATAAGGCGCCAGTCTCCACCGTAGGCTGTCCAGTTCGAAAGGGGAGATCCTGGCGATTCCTCAAAGCTCTCGCCAAAGATGCGCTGAGCATACAATCCGCCGTAGATTTCGTGGTTAACATCCTCGATGCAGGAGCCAACTAACCAGCGAGAGAGGTGGCAGGTTATCTGATTGGGCTGCACCCGGATCGTGGCTCTTGCAGAGGTCGGGGTGTTGGCACCTACCACGGTGGAAGCCATCACCAATGGCAATAGCAGGATGGGGTTCATCGCACGGTTCTCGTTTCTACATGGCGACAGCTGCAGGCTATTCTGGTGGTACATAGCTGTACAGCGGTGCAGGTTCGGTAAGTCACTGGCATGAGGCTATTAGACGACTTTAATCTCAAGTCCGCACGCCTCGTATTGGTTCAAAATCGGAGCTTGCGCATTGGTGTCGGTTATCAATAAGGATAGGGCATTAATCGGGCATACGTGAGCGCGTGCAACCTTTTCAAGTTTGCTGTAATCGGCCACGGCCACGGCTCTATGTGCCTTAGCTGCCATCGCTCGGTTAACAGCGGCTTCCTCTTGATGGTTGGATGTTGCGCCTGAGCTGGCGTGAATGCCATCAAGACCAATAAACGCCCAATCATAGTTAAATTCTTCAACAGTTTGGACGGCTGACGGCCCTAGTAACGAGAACCACGAACCGCTTAGGTGACCTCCCGTACAGATGACGGAAACACCTGTGCAATGGCTGAGTTCCATAGCAATGTTAACGGCGTTAGTGACGATAGTAATGTCCACTCTGTTTCGTAAGCACCGTGCAACATGCGTTGCGGTGGTCCCTGCGGAAATCGCTACTATCTGACCTTGCTGCACCAAGTCTGCCGCAGCTAACCCTATCCGGCGTTTTTCATTGGACCGCACGGACTCTTGATGCTGGAAGGATGCATTATAGCGGAATGGCTCGTACAACTGCACCTCTACAGGCACTGCACCACCGTGCGTTCTGCGCAGCAAGCCCTTGACTTCAAGTCCGTGCAAATCGCGCCGTATTGTTGATGGCGACACACCCAGGTTTGCAGCCATTTGCTCTACGTCTAGGGCACCGTCATGCAGGAGATGGTGGAGTAACGTCTCTTCCCTGTGTTTGCTGTGGATACTCATGAATTACTCGCGATTTGCCCTCGTATGCGCCAAAGATTGCTCATTATAGTCTAAAATGAGCAATAAATCAAGCGCAGATAGAACCATGCAAGCCCGCCGAAAGACATTGTTTCGCTGCAAACGCCCCACTAGCGCTTTAAGGATTTCACGCCAGGACCTTATTGCAACATTAATACTCTGCCGTTCTGATCTCCTGATCGAAATAAAGAGGAAATTATGCAATTGTTGGGTGTAGTTGTGGTACTATTCGCATCAATTACGTCCAGATGACGAAGGGAAACGACGATGAAGCAGGCTGCAGTTGCATTGACCCTTGGTATGATCGCATTGATTGCGGTTGCGGGTACTGCCCAAAGTCGCAACGCGTCTTTTTTGTTTGCCTGGAACCAACCACAGGCCGTGTCGTACCTCACCAGCAGGACTACATCGTGGCTGAAATGGGGTGGATCTGCTCGGGGAGCAGGTACCGCATGCATTTCGTGCCACACGGGCCTACCCCTCTCACTATCACTCGCAGCTCTGTCAGCCAAAAACAGCCTCAACAAGGCAGGAGAGGCGGAGGCGCTACTAATCACCGATGTGAAAGCACGCGTGCGAGGCTGGCGTACTATAACTTCGGCTAGTGCGGCGCAGGGTGATTCGCCGCAATGTTACTATGGCGATAAACGACCCTCATCGTTGGGTACTGAGTCGGTGATGAATGCTTTGGTCCTCGCGGATTATGATCAGAGTCACGGCCGGATCGCCCCTGGCAACTACACCAGGACCGCGCTTAACTACATGTGGCAGCAACAGCAGCCAGACGGATCCTGGTTGTGGCTTGAATTTGGGTTAAGTCCGTGGGAGCACGATGGGACGTATTACGGCGCGTCGTTGGCCGCTATGGCCGCCGGAATGGCAGGGCCAACATACCTTCACGCACCAAATGTGCAGCATCATATTGCCATACTCAGGCGGTATCTGCAAGAAGGTTTTGAGAAGGCACGGCTGCACGATGCCACGGTCTGTCTGCTTGCGTCGACGTGGCTGCCAAAGCTATTGACTCGTACGGAACAACTGCAGGTCGTCAAGCGGCTTGAGGGCGTCCAGAACACTGACGGGGGATGGAGCCTCCATTCGTTAGGTACTGTAGGCACCCAGCCTAGTCAATGGTCCAATCCTGGTACGTATCCTCCAAACTCGAACAGTGACGGGTACGCAACCGGGTTGGTTGTTCTGGCACTAGAACGTCTGCGAGCACCTGGAACCTCGTTAGTCGTATCCCGGGGAGTTTATTGGCTGATCAACCATGAGGTGAATGGTTCCTGGCCTGCTGATTACATAAATGGGCCCCGTGACCCGCACACAATGGAGGGGCACTTCATGCGCGATGCAGCAACCGCGTTTGCGGTGTTGGCACTTCAGCAATATTAGGGGTATAAAGCTCACCGCTGTCAATCCTATCCCGCGCCTACCGCGGGTCATAATGCCTGATGTCAGAAAGTTCGCGCAGAAGCACCTTCTGAGGGAGATGACGATTTAACACGTGCCTTTGATTTATTGTGATTGCCGTGTAAATCCCTCAGCTTCATTGCAAATATTGCGGTTTTGGCGCTACAATATTGTATAGGTGTTTCTGTCAGCCGCTTTAAGTGCTGCAGTGTAGTGAAAGGACATTGAAGTAATGCAATTGAAGAAGAGTGTGGCAGCCTTCCTGCTTGTGGCGTCTGCAGTAGCATTGAGCGGATGTGACGTATTCCAGGTTCCCCACACGGTACCGGGTCCAGAAAGTGGAATCATCAAACAGGATGCCGGTTATTCAACTGCCCTCGCAGATACGGGTACAGGAGTAGGCAGTAAGAGTGTCCGGGGGCCAATGATCAAACACAGTGGGTCGTCTACACAGATATTGAGTACGGGCGATTCTGGCGTCATTACTAGTCCGGGGCCAAACCGTCAGGGTAGATAATGCCTAGCCAATTACAATGAGGAAATTACGCCGAAGTCACGCGATGTGTACTTCGGCGTTGTATTTTAAGTGAACTATCAATTTGTGTTTATTGATTTATGGTTGGGTTTGACGTTTCATTTATCTGGTAGCTAACGAACTGCAATGTTTGCCTCCTGTACACTCATTGCCGGCACGTTAGGACGTATCGTGAAGGCGGGCGCTGAGATTATGTGGCGACTTACAACGCAGAAGGGACCTATCCATGCAAGTAGTTGAACGCTGGCCCAGGTGCCCGGAAACAGCGTTGTGGTTCGACGAGCAGATGCACAATCTCCGCGTGAATGCACCTCACTTCGATCAATATGCCTCTTATCTGCTACGCCAAAGCGGTGTTGAAATCGGTTCGATTGTGGATCATTGGAAGTTTCCCCCTGCCATGTTCCACGATGAGCTGGGCCTTCGGCTAGGAATGGAGTCGATCGCAACGGACTGCGGGGTACAGTGGACACACCGCCTTGCTTGTGTTCCGGATGTTCTGGTGAGCGATGTTGACGTCCCCATGCCAGTATTGCGTGTGGAGAGCCTTCGGCAATTCTCCGACTGTACTGGCTGGATTGTTGTAGGTGGTGCCGGAGATGACGACAGCGCCTACGCAGAGTCCCAGTTTTTGGTTGACGGTTTGCATGTTTGCGCTGCCGTCCGACAGGCGCAAACATGCTGCTGCCCTGGCAGGGTTTCGGCTGACTATCGCGAACGGCTGGCCCACGCCCGTGAGCTGCTCTTGTTGAGGGACCGAACGGGTACCGATGAGCAGGCACTTGCCACCGCGCACCTTGTTGCAAACAAACTGATTGGGCTGATAGGCCGCGACCGAGCCGCGGAGGAGTTCTTTCGGGCAGAGCGAGATTATTATATGTCGCGTAACAATGCTGCCCTATACCAGTATCGCCTGCAGGAGGATGCAGGAATTGGATGGGCTAATCACGATCATCATACCTATCGGTCGTCGCGAACAGAGTTTCGCCAGCTCCTGAATCTGTTTGAGAGTCTTGGATTTTACAGGAGGGAGCGATTTTACGCGGGAGTAGAGGCTGGTTGGGGCGCACAGGTTATGGAACACCCCGTCAGCCGTGTAGTGCTGTTTTGCGACGTTGATTTAACGACAAGCGATTTGCACGGAGACTTTACTGAAACGGAACTCCCCCCTAGCGACGTTTTGAAAACAATTGGACTCTGGTGCGCACTGCATGGCTGCAGCATCGGGGTAGCTGGGATGCACCATCTGGAAGCGGAATTCAATTTCGAGCAGGCGGCACTGATAATGGAGCAGTCGGGCTACTCAATGATGCCTCCATTTACCGATCTGCCGATGTTGAAGCAGGCCTTCACACTGCCAGAGTTCTGGACAGTATCGCCGGAGCGTGCACGAGTGCTTCTTGAATGCGGTGCGATTACCCGTGAGCAGGCGAACAGCTTTACACGCGTGGGTGCTGCTGGCAGTCATCTCGAGATTTTGCAACGCTGGGAGGGGTATCGGGGATTTAACAAGACAGGGGTCAGCAAGATATTGTTGGCTACGGATGCGCGCTTAGTAAACGTCACACACTAGGGAGGTGTACAGTGCACAACGGTGCAACCAACTTCATCGACGGTCAGTGGCTTACTTCGGTAAGTGGTGACACATTTCCCTCCGTGGACCCAGGTAACCACGAGCGCGTTCTCGGCACCTATGCCAGGTCAGGTTCAGCGGAAGTAAAACTAGCGGTTGAAGCTGCCTCTAGAGCATACCGATCGTGGAGAGCAACACCTGCGCCTGCCAGAGGCGCCCTGATCTCCAGGATGGGTGAGATACTCGCTGCCAACAAGGAGGATCTTGCGCACCAGATTTCGCGTGAGATGGGAAAGGTCCTGATCGAGGCGCGTGGGGATGTGCAGGAGGCGATCGATATGGCGCGCTACATAGGTGCCTTTGGTCGTATGCCCGACGGCTATACCGTGCCCAGTGAACGGCAAGATGTCGCCTGCTTCGCCCGTAGGGTACCAGTAGGCGTCGTTGCGATGATTACCCCGTGGAATTTCCCCGTTGCCATTCCAGCGTGGAAGATGTTTCCCGCGTTGGTCACCGGTAATACGGTGGTGATGAAGCCCTCCGAGGAGTCGCCTGGCGTAGCCGTGGCATTTGTGCAGATGCTAACCGAAGCAGGAATTCCTCGCGGGGTCGTTAATCTGCTTACCGGTTTCGGCCGTGAGGTAGGCAAGGAATTGATTGAATCTCCACATGTTTCGGTGGTGTCGTTCACTGGAAGTACCGCAACTGGAACGCAAATCATGGAACGGTGCGCGACTTTAGGCAAGCGAGTTTCCTGCGAGATGGGTGGGAAAAATGGAATTATTGTGCTTGAGGATGCCGATCTTGAGCTGGCCGTAAAGGGAGCAATCTGGAGTGCATTTGGTACCACTGGCCAGAGGTGTACGGCAGCAAGTCGTTTGATTGTCCATAAAGCCGTGATCGACAGCTTCACGAATCGCCTGTTGACAGCAGTGCAGGCTCTTGCTGTTGGACAAGCCGGGAACGATGCTGTGGACATTGGCCCAGTCATAAACGAAGGGCAGGTTCACCGTATCCACAACTATGTACAACGGGCTATTGACGCTGGAGCAAAGTTATTGTGTGGAGGTGCACGACCAGTTGGGGATGCATATTCATCAGGCTCATTTTATGAGCCAACAGTCTTGGCCGGGGTTACACCTGATATGGAGATCGCGCAGGTAGAGGTTTTTGGCCCGGTTACGGTCATTATGAAGGCAGACAGCTTCGAAGGCGCAATTGACATAGCAAATAGCACCAATTATGGGCTGTCACTTTCCGTCTACACCCGCAGCAGCTCGCTCGCATTTCGTGCGATAGAGCTACTGGACGCAGGATTGACTTACATCAATCTCCCCACTAGCGGTGCCGAAATCCAACTTCCATTTGGGGGTACTCGCAAAACGGGGAACGGACATCGCGAGGCAGGATTGCATGCCGCAGATTACTGCACAGAGTGGAAAGCCAGCTACATCAATTACAGTGAGACAAGTGATTTGGTGCGTGCGCAGATCGACGTGTAGACGTTACTGATCCCCCTCAATCAAGAACGGCCCGCGCAATTTAACCTTCTACGCGGGCCGTCCAACAAATCACACCAGTAACCTACCGTTGGCAGGCATTAAACCACTAAAAGTTTCGCCCCTGGTTTCCAGTCACTGGGGCAGAGTCCGCCAGTCTGCAAAGCCTCTAGAACTCTCAGAGTTTCGTCGGTACTGCGGCCGATATTAAGGTTATTAACAACGGCATACTGCAAGATACCGTTTGGATCAATAATGAAGAGGCCGCGAAGTGCTATACCATCTGACTCAATGAGTACTCCATAATCCGCAGCAACAGATTTCGTGATATCGGATGCCAATGGGTACTCGATGCCGCCGAGGCCGTGCTGATCACGGGGAGTGTTCATCCAGGCCATGTGAGAGTAGACCGAATCTGTAGAGCATCCCAGTACCTCGGCACCGATGCTTGTGAAGTCCTCAATACGATCAGAGAGCGCGGTGATCTCGGTAGGGCATACGAACGTAAAATCTAGCGGGTAGAAGAAAAACACCAGCCACTTGCCCCGGTAATCCTCCAGGCTGATTTTGGAGCCGACGGTCTTTGCAGTATCCCCTGGCTTGGCGACAGGCATTGTAAAATTGGGTGCGGGCGCTCCCACCTTGGCAGTCATTCATTAACCTCCTGAATTATTATATTGCTGCGCAGCCTTTAACTGCGCCTACCTCAAGGATACCTGCCTGAACTCCGGAGCGTCAAGGTAGAAGCACTGGGTAGTTGACGGTATTTTACAAGGGAAAACCCTTGCTCCTGTTCTGGGTGTTTCCCGACGCAATAATCAGTCACTTACCCGGTTACAGAGTGGCGCTGCAGGAATATAATAGAGGTGTTAGATGTGATCATCAAATGCACTGACATTCTGGAGACCTCGATTTAAATGGATACGATCAACATTCTTGTGGCTAATAGCGATGCCGTCGTTAGGCAGTGTCTTCGAAGGGCCATGGAACTAGATCCCATTCTTTCAGTGAAGTGGGAAGCAGACAATGGACTGGAAGCTTTACATCTTGTGCGCAAACACAGCCCGCACGTTGTATTAATGGATGCGCAAATGCCACGGATGGATGGGATTGAGGCGACAAAGTGTCTCAAAAGCTGTAGCTGTAAGGCGCGAGTAGTGGTTGTTAGCTCGCTTGAGCAGTTAAAGGATGCGGCGGTAAGCGCTGGGGCAGATGCGGTTGTGATGATTGACAGTGGATGTGATGTGATTCGCCAAACAATTTATCAAGTGTTAGACAAGACTAAGCAATTGTAGTCGGCTGAGTGGCAGCAATAGATCCAGCAGCCGTTAGAGTATATCCGATTTGCAGAATTGGTAGTTGAGCTGCGTCCTGCGGGCCGCAGTGGAGAAAGGGAGAACGACAAATGACGACTATCGAAGCAGTACCCGATCAAAGAGAATTCGAAAAGCTGTACCTGCGAAGCCAGCGACGCGCCTACAATCTTGCCTACAGGCTTACCGGCAATGCGACCGATGCAGAGGACGTAACTCAGGACGCCTACGTCCGTGCATGGCACAACTTCGACAGTTATGATACATCCAGATCGTTTGAAGGTTGGCTCTTCCGCATTATCACCAATCGGGTTATTGATATGCGTCGTCGTCAGAAACGTGTGCCAATGTACTCATTGGACTCACCTGTGCATGGTGACGATGATGGCCAGCCGTTAGCCCACGAATTTGCAGCGCCGGATAGCAATCCGGAGGATCTGGTTCTTGGTCCTATAATGGATGAAAAGCTGCAGAAGGCGTTACAGGCACTGCCCGATGATTATAAAACAGCAATCCTTCTTTGCGATGTTGAGCAGCGGTCTTATCAGGAAATCGCCGAACGGATGGATTGCGCCATCGGTACGGTACGCTCGCGAATTCACCGGGCTCGTGTTATGTTGAGAAAACACATGGAATCCGGATCTACCGGTCGGGTGCGCAAATCGTCTACCAGGGCACGAAGGGTTGCCCCCATGGAGGCAGTTGTAGCACTCCGTGCTGCGTAAGCGTGTAGCGAGTTTTAAGTCGCAGCAGGTCAAACCCACAATTGAGAGGGTTTGACCTGCTGTTCAGTTTTCGGGCTGACCTGATCTAGTGTGTGCGGATCATTTCACGCTTTGCAGCTCATAGTACCGCACGGAACTATTTGTATTGAAGCCGAAAATCCTCCAGGGGCCTTGACGAGTTGTGGATAGATTTTCAACTATTTGTCCCTTAGCGCCCATTCCTAACAACCTCACGTGCCCTGCCTTGATACCCAGGGCTGCAGGAAGTATTCCAACCTTAAATGGTCTGGTCCTGGGAAATGGGTGAATAATCCAGTTGCCATTGGCCTGTTTTAAGGCTAAGATACTGCCATTCGTTCGTACAGGGCCAAAATCAATGACTTTGCCATCCTGATTTGTATCGGTAACGTTATCAACGAGTGATGTACTCCTCGTACCCCGTTTGTTGAAAGTGACACTTCCATCTGGCAAAACCTGTAGATTGCCAACCAGAACCCTTCGACCGTCATCGCTGTTTCCCAATAGCAGCAATCTGCGACCACCGGCAGGAAACCATATACCGACTCGTATGTGATAGTCGCCTGCAGGAACACTTTGTGGCAGGGTGACCTCCACGGGTAGACTGCGGACGGTACCTACTGACCAGTGGTCCGGGGACGTTAATAGACCACTGTTCAACACTTCAACAATACTGGTTGTAGCCACCAAATAAAGCACAATGTTGGCACACTGCACTA
>JAJYCW010000097.1 GCA_021777995.1 bacterium | reverse complement strand
CCTGCCGGAAGCGCCATTTCGTGCTTGAACGTGTAGAAGCCCTGCCAGTTAAAGTTCCAGTTGCCGATGTCTATCACTGGCTTAACCTGGCCGTCTGGCAGCGTAGCAGTCACCACCATGGTATGCCCCAACAGGTGCATGTGCGGAAAAACACTGAACAGGTGTACGTTCGTGGGTATTGGCAGGTCTGCGTGAACAGTGTAGTTTGCGTCGCCCGGTGGGATGTATAAGCCGGGGTAGACCAGCGCCGCTATATTCATCTTCCGTTGAACGGGTTTTGTGCAGAAATCAACACCAACCCGAGTCAGGTCGGTCTCATGCTTCCCATCCTTATGGTAGTGAACCTGAACCACCAACGCAGCACCCTTTGGCAGAAGCATGCCCACACCATGTGGCATGGTCATGGGCATAGTGCCTGGCGCCCAGCCTCCCAACGATCCCGCAGCAGGCACGCCCGGCCCCCCGAAATGAATATACCCAGGCTGTCCGTCGTGTGTGGCAGCGGCAAGCTGGGCAGCTTTCCCTGTGGTATCTAAGTAGACGATCACATGGTGAACGACCCTTGGGTTACCTGGTCGAATTTCAACAGTTTTTACCCACCTGTCTGTACTGTAGTTGGTAGGTATTACAAAACATCGGTAGACGTCTCCGCCCGAGGCCGATACATGGTACGCACGATCTGGCTTAAAAATAACGTCCGGCTTACCCATCAGCCATCCAGAAGCAAAGTGCGGTGCGGGAGGGATAGCAGCTCTATTTCCGATGGGTTCCCCGGCCTTTACCCAACGCTGTATCAGGTCAATTTGAGTTTGGGTCAGCCGCCGTTCATCGATAAACCGACCCTTTTCATGTTCGGCCTTCCAGGGCGGCATGTATCTCGTTGCGGTAACCGCTGCTATGGTACCAGCATGCTGTTGCACATCCTGGTAAGACATTAACGCAAACGGCGCAACCTGTCCCTGGTGGTGACAGCCGGAGCAATTCTGGTAAATGATTGGCGCGATATCGTGGCTGTAGGTGGGTACCGCGTTATTCGCAGCATGTGCGAATGGTGCGCAGTAGGCTGCCGCGAGTGCAAAAAGAGCGCCAACTCCCAAGCGAATGACTCTCATTCCCTAGTGGTTCCTTTGCGATGAAGGTAGTAATGACGGAATAACACACCCAACGGATTGGGTAACAGCGCGCCTAATGGGCTTGTGATGGATGATATCGTTAAGCGCGTTTACCAAATCGTGCGTGGTGGCCTTGGGACGCTGTATCCCAAGCCCGGCCCAATCGTTATCAATTCGGCCCAGGTAGAGCCGCTTGCCAGTGGGAGAAAAGACTGCAACTTCCGGCGAGATTGTTGCGCCAGCCAGATGAACGAGTTCGTGCCGCGTATCAATGAGAGAGGGACAGGCAAAATCATACTCTTTGGAGTGATGCCGTGCCTGTTTCAGGGTTAGAAGCTGCTCCACGTAAACCATGTAAAACTTGAATCCGCGCGCTGCATATTTGCGAGCAATTGCGTTCATGGTAGGAGTGTAGGTACGGCAAATAGGGCAATCGTGTTGAATGAAAAAGAACACCGTCCCATTTTTGCCTGGGTTCATAAGTGGCTGTACAGCATTCCCATTAACAGACTCTACTATTGGCTGAAACGTCATGCTCAGCCGCCCGGTTAAGTTGGATGCAGCGGTTGCCGGAGCAGCTGCAAGAACTAACAGTGCACCAAACAGTCTAAATGCTCTAGGCATATTTCCCTCCCAAATGGCAACGCGTATGGCGTGTAACGTTCAAGTTACCCTAGGGTACAACCCGCAAAATACAGTTGCAAGCAGGCGCTCTAAAAAGCACTTTCTCTCAGCGGGCCATTCATCTGGCTCGCACCGCATACACCTGAAGAGAAATCCTGCTACGGCATTTGAAATTGTCTCAGTGGCTGGCACTGCAAGAGATAGAGGCAGTTCACCCTTCGCTGCCCTAGCCCTCAAGAGGTCACACAACATCTCATTGCGCTCGGCGAACTGGTTGTTTAGTTCGGCTGCAAGGCAGCTATCGCGCCATGTTTCAAGCAGAAGCGTTCGCAAAATCGCTCTATTGGCCCAGAATGTATCAAGGTAATCGCTAAGGACGTGGCACAGAGCTTCCTCAAGTCCAAGATTACCCAGGCCAGGGAATTCTGACCTGAACAGGCGCCTGGGGCCAAAATCCTGCACAACGGCTTGAAACAGTGCCTCTTTCGTATGGAAATGGCGAAAGACTATAGCTTCCGATATACCGCAGGAGTCGGCTACAGCACGCGTAGTGGTGCCATCATACCCTCGTGTAGAGAAAGACTGTAGGGCAGCCTGCAGGATTTGTACCCGCCGTTGATCTCCAGATTGTCGGATTTGCCCCACGCTCTCCTCCTGAGTAAGTAAGCACTTACTTGCATTACGTTGAAATACGCACGTCTGGTTTCAAGGTATGAGATTAACTTTTCGTTAAGGTTGGCCCTTGAAAAGCACCACCCGCTGCACGCGTGTGCTCAACCAGCCTGCCTTCTACAATTAAATAAGACGGTTTTCGAGGTCCGCAGAGAGTACCAAGAGCAGTATATCTCCAGTTGCTGTAGTGGCATTTGCAACAGCCTGGCCCCGGCAGCAACGGCAAATGTTGCAGGTTACGTCACAGGGCGCTGCAATATCCCATTCACCGGTTTGAACAGCGGTGGCCTATTAAGGCGATGCCTCGGTGCGGTTAATCGTTGCTTTACCAGCGCACTCCGCCCCAAATGTACGCGCTGATGGCACGAGCAGCAGAGAGCGCACCGCTCTGGGCCAGTCGATACCCATGCGTATCTATACGGCTTTCTAGCTGGGCCGCGGCGTTAGGTTTACATAGTTATTGGCGTGCACGATCTGGCCCCATGCCGTATCCTGGTATAGTTCCCAGCCTCACGCTAGAGGAGGCTGTCATTCCGTCGAATCTGGAATTGTCACGTTGGAACCAACTTTTCAATAGCAACATGCTGCATCACCAGGGGTTGAGTAGACAACTAGCATATTTTGGTTTCAGCCCCGTTACTTTTAAACGCAACCGTAACGGTATTGAGCTACATACTGGTAAACTACATCTGCCTCGTTGTTTGCCAAATTTAACAGGCTTGCGCAGTTCGCGTTAAGCCGCTCTTTTGAAGAGGTGTTTATGGTTTCTCATAAGATCTCGGTGGCAGCATTTGCTCTGCTGCTGCCAACTATTGTGGCGGGTGCCCAGAACGTCACACCCATCCGGCCACCTGCCGCGCCGCTTATAGTGCGCAACCCATACGTAAGTGTATGGCAGCCGGCCACCCACATTGCGGGACATTGGTCAGCCTTCTGGACAGGCGCCACCAAAGCAATCAGCGGCATTGCAGTGATAGATGGAAAGCCCTACCGCTTTTTGGGCGACGCTCAGATCGCAGCAGATGGTGCCGCAGCTAATCTAACGACCATGCATCAGGAGTCGCTAGACGTTACTCCCACCAGCACCCGCTACCGGCTTACTGGCGGAGGCGTAGAGATAGATCTCGATTTTCTTTCCCCTGTATTCTCTTCGGATTTACGAAGGCAGTCAATCCCGTTAGGTTATATGACGGCAACCGTTCATTCTGTTGATGGAGCACTGCATACTGCAACGCTTACATTTGATATATCCGGTGAGTGGGCAGCGGGAAACGCGCAGGACTCTATTGTGTGGGCAAAGCATACCATTCCCTCAGGAAGTTCCTCTGTTCTTGCCTATACAATCAAAGCGGCGCAGCAGAAACCGCTGACTGAACAATCGGATTATGCAGGCTGGGGATCGGCAGTATTCGCTACCAGGTCCTCATCAAGGCTTACGTCGCAGGTTGGTCCAGATACTACGGTGCGTGTCCTTGCCGCCGAGGGGAAACCGCTAGACGGCAGTGTTGATGCCGACATGCCACGGGCAATTAACGACAGGTGGCCGGTATTCGCCTATCAGGCACGCTATCAGCACGTGAGTGCCACCACTACCAAACGATTGGTATTTGCGCTGGGTTTTGAACGCACGCCCGCGGTGAGTTACCTCGGCAAGCCCCTTCAGCCCTTGTGGAAATCCTATTGGCCAACATGGCAGGCCATGACCACCTTCTTTTTGAACGACTATCCGTTTGAAAGCAAGTATTCTGCGGCGGTCGATCACCGAATTATCTCCGATGCCGAGCGCGCTGGCGGCCCACAGTATGCGGCAATTTGTGCAATCGCTTTCCGACAGGCATTCGGCGCCACGGAACTGGTAGGCACAAGCAAAAACCCCTGGATGTTCCTAAAAGAGATCAGCAGCGATGGCAATGTGTCCACCGTGGACGTAACCTATCCTGCTTATCCGGTGTTCGAATATGCCAACCCCGAGCTGTTGCGACTGCTCCTGCGGCCATTGCTGGCCTATGCAGAAACCGGTGGATGGCCCAAGCCTTTTGCAGAGCACGACATAGGTTCCTCCTATCCAAATGCCTCTGGTCATAACGATGGCAAGGAGGAGGATATGCCCGTGGAGGAGTCCGCCAACATGCTAATCATGTTCGATGCGGCGCTCTCGCATATGCCTTCGGCCCAGGCACGTGCCTACAGCCTGAAGCACTATGCCATCCTTAAACAGTGGGCGGAGTACGAGGTCGTGAATGGTCTGGATCCTGCTTTTCAGAACCAGACAGACGACTTTACGGGTTTCATTAAAAGTAGCGCCAACCTGGCTTTGAAAGCAATACTTGGCGTTGGCGCGATGGGCCAAATTGCCCAGCACGCCGGCAACTCTGTGGACGCGAAGTACTTTAACACCGAGGCACACAAGCTCATTAACGGTTGGGTAAAGCGTGCGACATCTACAACAGGTCCCCACCTGGTACTAGCCTATGGCCAGCCAGACACCTGGAGCCTGAAGTACAACGCGTTTCCGGATAAAGCCCTCCGGCTGCACCTAATACCGAAGTCCGTGCTGGCGATGGATTCCGCCTGGTACCTTAAGCAGCTTAAGCCATTTGGTATACCGCTGGATTTGCGCCACACCTACACGAAGACGGACTGGGAGATGTGGACTGCCGCTGCCACGGATAATCCTATTGTGAGGGCACAGATCATCTCTGCGATCTACCGGTTTGCCAATACCTCGAACTTCCGGGGAGCCTTTACAGACTGGTATGACACCGTAAGTGGTCAGCAGGTGGGCTTTGTAGCCCGTCCTGTTATCGGTGGGCTATTCGCACTTTTGGTGCGCGATCACATTACATCGCGACTAACGGGCCTGAAGTAGCCATTCTCGCAGGCGCCGTAACGATTGTGTAGTGCGGCGCCTGCTCCCCTCAACCATTTCGGGCTCATTATCCCCCCTAATGAGCAGCTTGTCAGGCACGGTTGCATGCATAGCAGCGAGCTTTCTGAGTGCCGCGCCTCCCCACTTCGACGGACGCCCCACCTCTTAAGGTATAATTTAAATTGTGCTTCGATTTGCGCCTATTGGCTTAACTTCTGCGTGGCGCATAATTGTACCTTTTTGGGCCATATATGGTAGAGGATGAAATGACAGATTTTGCTGACTTGCAGTTGCGAAATGTTGCGATTATTGCACACGTAGATCACGGTAAAACTACACTGGTGGACGCTCTGCTTCGTCAGGGCAATGTGTTTAGAGCCAATCAGGAAATTGCTGAGCGAGTAATGGACAGCAATGACCTGGAGCGAGAGCGCGGCATTACAATTTTAAGCAAAAACACTGCTGTCTCTCACAACGGAATTAAGATCAATATTGTGGACACCCCCGGCCACGCCGACTTTGGCGGCGAAGTGGAACGGGTTATGGGCATGGTAGACGGAGTGCTGCTTCTCGTCGATGCAGTGGACGGACCAATGCCTCAGACAAGGTTTGTTACCTCCAAAGCGCTTGCAATGGGGCATCGCGCAATTGTGGTCGTGAACAAGATTGATCGCTCCGACGCTCGACCGGATTGGGTTGTAGATCAGACGTTTGACCTCTTCGTAGAACTGGGTGCAACCGAGGAACAACTAGATTTTCCGATTGTTTACACATGCGCACGTCAGGGCACTGCGACCTTAGACCCAGCGGTTCCCGGAACCAATCTCAATCCGCTTTTTGATATTATGGTGAGCCACCTGCCTGCACCAAAAGGGGATCCAAATGGTCCGCTCCAGATGCTCATCTCTAACCTGGACTACGACTCTTATAGAGGGCGATTTGGAATTGGCCGCATCCACGCTGGCAAGATACACCCAGGTGAAAGTGTATCCATCGTAAACCGTCACGGAGAGGTTCGGTCCGGTAGGGTGGTAACCACTCTGGTCTTTCAGGGGCTCAAGAAGGTAGAGCAGGAAGAGGTCAGTGCTGGCGAAATCTGTATCATTTCCGGCTTGCCGGACGTTGGCATAGGTGACACGGTTGCAAGCCGTGAAAATCCTGTAGCGGTGCCAAGCCTACCTGTTGACGAACCAACGTTAAGAATGGCATTTGGAGTGAACACCAGCCCACTAGCCGGCAGGGAAGGACAGCACTGCACCAGCCGCAAACTGAGAGACAGATTGTACCGGGAGTTAGAGACCAATGTCAGCCTGCGTGTGGAAGAGACGGATACCGCTGACGTGTACATGGTAAGCGGCCGAGGTGAACTACACCTGGCGATCCTTATTGAGACAATGCGTCGCGAAGGCTACGAACTGCAGGTGGCACAACCTGAGGTCATCATGCATCGTGATGAAAATGGTAAACTCACCGAGCCCTTTGAAAAAGTCTATATACAGGTAAGTGAAGAATATCAGGGCGTAGTCGTTGAGCAGATGGGAAGGCGCAAAGGTGAGCTTCAGGATATGCACCTATCCAACGGCAGCCTTCATTTTACCTACCTTGTACCAACCCGCGGCCTGTTAGGCTTCCGCAACGAGTTTCTCACCTCCACCAGAGGTGTCGGCGTTATTCACTCCCTATTCGAAGGCTACCATCCGCACGCGGGTGACATCGGCAAGACGATCAACGGATCACTTATCGCCTCAGACTCCGGCATCTCCACGAGCTTCGGCCTCTCGAACTCCGAAGAGCGAGGAGCGCTTTTCATTGGTCCTGGCGACGAAGTCTACGCCGGTATGATCGTTGGTAAACATCAGAGAGATACTGACCTGGAAGTCAACGTTTGCAAGGCAAAGCACCTTACCAATATGCGTTCCTCCAATAGCGAAATTTCGGTTCGCCTTACACCTTTTACCGAAATGAGCCTCGATCGCTGTATTGAATATATAGGACCCGAGGAGCTGGTGGAAGTAACGCCCAAAAAAATACGAATGCGTAAGCGTGTATTGGACGCTACTCAGCGCAAACGCGCGGAAAGAGCACTTGCTGGCACGCGCGGTTGACAAGTTTTGGGAAAAGTGTGATAATTAGAAGGTCTCCCTGTCCTAACATCCGGGGACTTTGTACCGGTACCATATGAGTGTGCTCCAAGCAGGCGAGCGAAACCTATCGCAACGTCTTGCGTATGTCATATGAGTAGCATATCTGCCTGCAGCAGACTCCAAGGAGGCTGGCGGTCACAATGGCATCGAACCCTTTTACACGTTTTTGGCGCTATTTAAAAGCGCTTCTTAATGGCAAGCTGGATCAGTACGAGGATCCTGAGGTTATATTAAACGAAGCAGTTCGCGAGATGAAGGACAACCAGATCAAGAACCGCGAACTTGCGGTGCAGGCAATTACCGAGAAGAATAACCTGCAGGCAGTCGTTGATAAGGAAGAGCGCACCGTCGCCGAACTTGAAAAGAAAGCAACCATAGCGCTTCAAGGTGGTAATCGCGACCTCGCCCGTCAGTTCCTCAAGGAAAAGGCTCTTCATGAGCAGACATTGGAGAATATGCGCGGTAACCTTGCCGCAGCTGTAGAGTCCGCCGAAAAGGTGAAGGTCGCCATCCGTCAGGAAGAAGACCGAATCCGAGTGCGTACTGCTGAGGCTCTCGCGATGAAGGCCAATCTGAAACAGGCGCAAATTCAGATAAAAATTAACAAGGCGCTCGATCAGTTCCAGTTTAGCGAAAATGAACAGCAGTGGAGTGCTGCTAGCGATAGGATTCGCGGCCTGCAGAGTGAAGCGTCTGCCCGTGCAGAGATCGCCTCTACAAGCATTGACTCGCGGATGCGCGAAATGGAATACAACCAGATGGATGCTGCAGCCGATCAGGAACTCGAGAAACTCGAGAACAAATTGGCCAATAGCCCCGCAAATGCGTACACCACGCCAACCTCTCAGCAGGTGCAGATGGTGGGCAATGGCGGCACAACATCTAATACTGGTTCGTCTGCTGCACCGTCGGCGGCTGAGTCCGAGGTTGATCGGCAACTAGCAGAACTTGAAGCGAAGCTTAACCAGAAATAGGGCGGGCAAATGAGTATACCCGAGCGATTCTACAGGATCGCGCGCGGAAAACTAGGTGAACTCAAGGAATGGATTGACCGTGTAGATACCGAGTACGCGGCCGATCCTTCTGGTCGTGCCGCCCGGGAACTCGACGAAGCTGTTTCAAACCCGGTTGGGCCGGTAGTCAATCCGGTGCGGTCTGCATCGGCAGCCCCTGTAGCGCCGGGCAGCATAAATTCGCAACCCATACCAGATCCTCTAGGTTATCATTACCGTATTTTTGGATTGCAACCTGGAGCCGATTTCGCCGCAGTGGAGGAGTCCTACCGTAAGCTAATTGCGCGCGCCGATCCCTCCCGCTTTCCGTTGGGGTCGGATGACGCCGCGAAGGCTGCCGACATTCGCAGCCGCATTGAAACATCGTTCAGAGCGTTACGAGACGAACTCGACCCCACGGCTCGCAGGTTTGATCGCCTAGAGTTCGATTTTGTTGGACCAGGAGAGAGCACATCCGATGGCAAGACCGCCCAGGCTTAGTACCCAGGCAATAGAGTCAGGCCTAGTCAAGCTGCCAGATTGGTCGCTTGATGGGGATGCCATTGTGCGCCACTTTCAATTTTCCTCGTTTGTTGTTGCCTGGGCTTTTATGTCTAAGGTTGCGTTGCTAGCAGAAAAGATGGATCATCATCCCGATTGGCGTAACGTGTACAATCGGGTTGACGTGTCACTTTCAACCCACGATGCGGGCGGTATTACAGAAATGGACATGCAGATGGCTATGGCCATCGATGGCCTGCTGTAACTTCCCGTACGACTATTCACAAGAAAGCCGGGGAGGCAGCAGGCTTCCCCCGCTCCTCCATCGGATTGAGAACCAACCCATGAATTCATTTATATATCTCGACCATGCGGCCACCACACCGGTACTGCCTGAGGTTTTGACTGCCATGACACCGTATCTAACCGAGTCCTATGGCAATCCTTCTGCACTCCACCAGGCTGGGCAGGCTGCCCGAAGCGCCGTGGAATATGCCCGGCTAAGTGTGGCACGAACGCTAAATGCCGATCCCTCTGAGATTGTTTTCACCTCGGGCGGCACTGAAAGTGATAATGCTGCAATCTTTGGTGCAGCACTTGCACATCCGGATAAAAGACACCTCATTACATCGCCGGTTGAGCATCATGCCGTATCTGAACCCCTCCACACATTAGAGAAGCAGGGGTACGAAATTGAAATAGTGCCGGTAGATCGTTATGGCAGAGTGGATGCCGATTATGTGGGGAGCAGACTTCGCCCTGATACCCTGTTGGTTTCGATTATGTACGCCAACAACGAGGTAGGAACTATTCAGCCTGTTTCGGAAATCGGTGCCCTCTGTCGCGCTGCAGGCGTACTGTTTCATACCGACGCGGTTCAGGCATTTGGCAAACTTCCTATTAATGTCGTTGCACAAAATATTGATATGTTAAGCATCTCTGCGCATAAATTCTATGGTCCCAAGGGCATCGGCGTTCTATACGTGCGCCAGGGAGTGACCATACATCGCTATCAACAGGGCGGTGAACAGGAGCGCGGGCGCCGGGCAGGAACTCTGAACGTGCCAGGTATCGTAGGACTCGGTAAAGCTGCGACGCTCGTATGTAATGAGATGCCTGTGGAAACGGAACGCCTTGGCAAGCTTTCATCCTATCTCATTGAACGCGTACAAAACGACTGCGCTGACGTCTATCTTATGGGTTCCACCACACACCGTGTGCCGGGCAACGTGCACTTCTGCGTCCGAGGCGTTGAGGGTGAGAGCTTACTCCTTGCCCTGGATGCGAAATCGATCTGTGCATCTGCCGGAGCGGCGTGTTCTGCGGGCTCCGTTGAACCCTCCCATGTGTTAAGTGCAATGGGAGTTGACCGTGAACTAGCGCGAGGAGCCCTGAGAATATCACTGGGTAGGGCGACGGATCAGGCCGCAATAGAGAAAGCAGCTGCGGTACTCACACAGTCGATTCGCGATTTACGAGCTTTGTCAATGGCTTGAAAAAACATCCTTGACAAAAAAGTGGGCTTGCCTTATAATACCAATATACACGCTTGGGGTGAATGCTTCCTCGTGAATTAATTGCAACCTGTGGCGCAATTTCACGGTCAGGAAACGTATGAACATTTAGAAGTAAGTTCGAGCGATACTTTCTTCTTCTCAAGCTCGTCTATTTCGTAGTAGCAGCGTTTAGCAGCAGATGAACCAGTCATCACGTGCAGGTGAGCTTGGTTAGCAGTAAAGCTGAACCTCGCACTGCGGATCTCACTCCGGTCAAAGACACCGTTGACATGAGACACAGGCGACAATCTGTGAAAATATGCACGTACTCGGTAATGAAGCAGCAGCAAAGGCTGCTGCTCATAACCAGCAAATGAGGAGTGGCCTTGATGACGAACAAAGCCGTGGTCCTGGATCCACCAGACGCCCTTGAGCGTCCGGTAACGACTGTGGAGGAGACGGACCCTCAGGCATGTCTCCCTAGCGCATCTGATTCCCCGAATACTACCTCTTCATCAAAATCTGCAGCGGCAGTCGATCCCCTCGCTTCCTCCAAACCATCTACCGCGCGTACAACGAGGCCGCGCAAATCCGCAGTGGTTAAGTCCGTAGCCGTGGTTAAAGACCTTACATCTAGCGAGGAGTCCATTATCGTGGGAAAGGTTGCTGCAATTACACAGGTGGCTGGCATCAACGACGGTATTTTCCCAGAACAGGCTGAAGAGGCTGAACTATCCATTATTACAGCCGACACCGACGCTGAGGATTCGTTTGATACCGAGCCGAGTGACGATCTATTGCACCTCTACGATGTGAGCCTGGCAGAGGCCGATGCTGATGCCGAGCCAACCTTTTCTTTCGCCGCCCCAGTTGCGGTGGTAGCCAGTAGACCAAAGTCGTCGTCACGTGCGGCATATCACGATGAACACGATACCCACCGCGCCGACGAGAGCCTTCACTTGTGGATGTGTCGCGCACGGGGTGCTCAGCTCCTGACCGCTAGCGAAGAAATTCGACTGGCAAAGGCTGTGCAACGTGGAGATAAGGCCGCAAAGGATAAGCTTACCGAAGCAAATTTGCGCCTGGTCGTTTCTATTGCCAAGAAATACAGCGTAAGGGGCATCCCGCTACCGGACCTTATTCAAGAGGGCAACATCGGCCTCATTCGCGCGGTTGAAAAGTTCGATCCCGATAAGGGCTATCGATTCAGCACGTATGCCACGTGGTGGATTCGCAGAGCAATTGCACGCGCAATAATCAATCAGGGACGCACTATTCGCATTCCCGTTTATGTAGCCGAAATAATTCATAAGCTCGTTAAGGCATCAAGCAGGCTGCGGCAGCAGCTCATGCGAGATCCCACGGTGGAAGAGATTGCCCGCGAACTCGAAATCACGGTCGATCGTGTCAACGAGATCATGCGGATAGCGCTTGAACCACTGTCCCTGGAAACGCCCGTAGGAGAGAAGGATAACAGCCAGCTGTCGGATTTCATTCAATCTCATACTGCCGTCTCTCCATCTGAAGCTACGCTAAACCTGATTCGCCGAGAGCAGATTGAGGACGTACTCGATAAACTGACACTGCGTGAAAAAGAAGTGTTGCGCATGCGATACGGGCTGGACGATGGATACTCTCGTACCCTCGAAGAGGTAGGTTACTGCCTGCACGTTACCCGAGAAAGGGTGCGTCAGATTGAACTGCGCGCACTAAAAAAGCTTCGGCACCTTGGTCCAGAAGCACTTATCCGACAGTAATACAGCGGGTGAAGGTGCGGCATCCATCGCCGTCATGAGTTCTAACAAGGAAGGGAAGGTTCTGTGAACGACAGACCTTGTCCCTTCCTTGTTGCATGTAGTACCAGTGCCGCGGTGCTCCATTATTACCATGGTATACTGTATTAGCAATTTTAACGCTTGTTGGTGAGGTGTTAACTTACACCTGCACCGGGGGAACGCTCTGTTATGGCAGCATTGCCCGGGTTTTTAAACCGCCTGTTTGATAGCAACGCCAGAGACCTGGCAAAGTACCAGCTAGTGGTTTCCAAGATTAATGCTCTTGAGGCCGCTATGCAAAAGCTTTCCGACGATGAGCTGCGTGCGAAGACGCAAAAGCTGCGCGAAACTGTTCAGGAGCAGTATGCCCAAGCCTGTAAGGGCATCGATTTTGCTGAAGGCAATCGCTCCGACGCGGAAATTCGAGATGCTCAACGCAAGCTTTACGATCCCATATTGGATGCAGTTTTACCCGAGGCGTTTGCAATGGTTCGTGTAGCGGCGCAACGTGTCCTGCAGATGCGCCATTATGATGTCCAGCTCATCGGAGGCATTGTTCTTCACGACGGGCGCATCGCCGAAATGAAGACTGGAGAGGGTAAAACACTTGTCGCTACGGCGCCCCTATTCCTCAACGCGCTCCTGGGCAAGGGCGCACACCTGGTCACAGCAAATGACTACCTTAGTAAACGTGATGCCATTTGGAACGCGCCGGTCTACCACATGCTTGGAATGTCTGTTGGCATAATTCAAGGTCAGTCACCAGAAACCGGTGACGAGGGTGGTTCCTACATCTACGACCCAGATTACGACGATCCTGACCCACGGTTTAAATATGCAAGGCCGTGCTCCCGACATGACGCATATATGTGCGATATCACGTACGGAACCAACAACGAGTTTGGATTTGATTACCTTCGCGATAACATGGAGTTCAGCCGGGAAGAACTTAGGCAACGCGAACTACATTTCGCGATTGTTGACGAAGTCGATTCCATTCTAATCGATGAGGCGCGTACACCTCTCATCATATCGGGTATGGTGCAGCAGCCTACCGACATGTACGAGAAGATAAATCGCGTTGTCGCGAAGATGAAAAAGGGCATAGACGATCCGGTAAATGACAAAGATAATCCGGATGCAGACAAACTCAAGCCAAACATTCACTATGTAGTAGATGAAAAGCAGAAAACTGCTACCATCACAGATGCCGGCGTTGCGCTTGTCGAAAAGGAACTAGGCGTTACTAACCTTGCCGACAACCACGACTACATGCACTACCTGCAGGCCGGGCTTAAGGCCCACGGCGTCTTCCGTAAGGACATAGACTATGTTGTGAAAACCGTAAGTGAGGAAGATGGTCCAGAGATCATCATTGTTGATGAAAATACTGGCAGGCTAATGTTTGGAAGAAGATATTCCGACGGTTTACACCAGGCCATAGAAGCTAAAGAGAAGGTAAAGGTTAAGAGCGAGAGCCAAACCTTGGCGACTATCACCTTCCAGAACTATTTCCGTCTCTACAGCAAGCTCGCGGGAATGACCGGAACTGCAAAAACAGAAGAGGATGAATTCCGCAAAATATACGCTCTGGATGTGGTCCAGGTGCCCACAAATAAGCCTCTGGCCAGAAAAGATCAGCCCGACGTCATCTACAGAAATATCGAACATAAACTGCGTGGAATCACGGCAGAAATCCTGAAAGTTTACTGCCGTGAGCAGCCAATTCTGGTCGGCACACGATCAATTGAAATGAGTGAGCGTGTAAGTCAAAGATTGGCTCCGTCTCCACTTACTGCGTTGTGCCTGCTGGAGGTTACCAGAGAGGCGCTGGATCAGTCAAAGTCTATCGTGGGCGAAGAGAAAAAGCAGTTCACCGCTATGTTGAATGCACCGCTAATGAACGGAATGCAATTGCGCATCTCGGTAGCGAAGCTCAAACCTCTCATGCAGCGGCTGAACCTAAGCGATGATCCACTGACCTCGGAAAATCTTGCCGCAATTTGCAGGCTTTTTGAGATCAACGAGGCTCACAAAGACAAGCTCAAAGAGGCGTTGGTCCACGGAATTGGACACAACGTACTAAATGCAAAATTCCACGAAAAAGAAGCGATCATTATCGCCGAAGCAGGTCGCAAAGGTGCCGTTACCATTGCCACCAACATGGCCGGACGCGGTGTCGATATCCTGCTGGGCGGTAAACACATTGACCAGGTCCTGCCCCCCGTAGATGGCAGGATTGCTTCGCTAGAGCGTGCACTTGCCGCTGCCGAATCACCGGACGACTCGGCAGAGGGCAATCCCGACGATGAGAGCGAATTCCTGGGCCATAGACGCTTCGGTAACCCTAGCGTTCTGGATGCTGTCACCGGAGGCGGTGCACTTACAGACGAGGAGCACAAGCGAGCAGCACAAGAAGTCTGCCAACTTGGCGGGCTCTACATTTTAGGCACTGAGCGCCATGAAAGCAGACGCATTGACAACCAGTTGCGAGGACGAGCGGGACGTCAGGGTGATCCTGGCGAGAGTCGGTTCTTCGTTTCAATGGAGGATGAACTCTGGCGACTGTTTGGCGACAGGGCAAATCACCCAATGCTGAAGACGTGGGAAGAGCACGTCTCGATGGATATCAAACTTCTTTCGACAATGATCCAGCGCGCACAGAAGAAGGTAGAAGAACACTACTTCGAAATGCGCAAACACGTCCTCAACTACGACGACGTCATGAACAGACAGCGCGAACTTATCTATCATGAACGCCGACGCATTCTTGAGGGTGTCGACCTCAAGGAAACCGTTACCCACTACATCGCTGAAAATATTGAAAACGCGGTTGATAACTACTGCCACGTTGAGGTACCGCCAGCAGAATGGCAAATTGATACACTCTATCAAGAGCTGGATGACTACTTCATGCTCGCTCCTGCAATTGTACCGGAGCAACTGCGCGGCAAGACAACCGACGAGATGAAAGAGCTTCTCACCGAGCATGTCCTGCGCGTTTATGAGGAGCGCGAAAAAGAGATTGATGAAGCCAATCCTGGCGATATGCGCCAACTTGAACGCTGGATGGCGTTAAGGGCCATAAATGACAGGTGGATGCAGCATCTTGCGAATATGGACTTCCTTCGGGAAGGCATAAACCTACGGGGATACGAACAGATTGATCCGTTGCTCATCTACCAGCGTGAAGCCTTTGATGAATTCGAGCGGATGCAGCAGGCCATCCAAGACGACATCGTACGGAACCTGTTCCGCGTGCAGGTGGTACAGGATCAGCAGGCACCTATGCAGATGCCCGTTATGGCGGTACCGATCCCCTTGCCACAGGAACTGAAACGACCAAAGTACAGTGGTATTACCGACATGGACTCCCCCACGGTCACAAACCTTCAGGAGGGTGGACAAGCGGTGCAAACCAAGAGCGGAGCCGCGAAAGGCCGAGAAGGGGCACCGCCAGACTGGAAGGGTGGCCGTAATGACGAGTGTTGGTGCGGTAGCGGCCTGAAGTTCAAGAAGTGCCACGGTAAATAGGTCGCATAATTTTAGCCCCGATGCCTTGCAATCTAGCGTAGGCACCGGGGCTACCAATGTGTTAAGTCTCACAGCACATTTCTTCGTAAGTCTTTAACGAAGGGCACGGATCCTAGATTCGTGCCCTTCATTAACTTACCTGACTCCCCCACTCATCTCTTTCCGGGACCGTAGACATCAAAGCTATACAGAGAATAGCCGTACTGGGTTCCCCGTGTTATTCCATACATCCTCACCCAGCGCGCCTTCACGGAGGGAAAAGAAATCGTCTGAATCCCTCCTGATCCCGATGTGGTATGGTACACCGTAGTCCAATGCAGGTTGTCCCTGCTCACCTGAATGTCAAATGCTCGCCCATAAGCGGCTTCCCAACTAAGCATTACCCGGTTCACTGGCACTGGTTTGCCCAGGTCAACCGCAATCCATTGTGGATCAGACCACTGAGATTCCCACCGCGATGAGGGATCCCCATCGACAGCATACTGTGGAATGTTATCGTGAATTACCGAGGACGCCGTGACGTGTTTCCCGGTGGCGAGTGATGGCTTTGGTAGAAATGGATCCTTCAGGCCCATTCCCTTGATGCGCCGTCTATAGGTGGTAGTAAGCTTAACTGGCGCGCTAAGCCGTATATCTCGAGACGACGCACCCACCTGGACAAGGTAGGTGGAAGGATATGCACGCCACTCTTTTTTGAGAACATCGCAATAAGCCAGGTCTCGGGCATCTATAGTAAATCTCGCTGTCGCTGTTTGACCCGGCGACAATTGAAGCCGTTGAAACCCTTTCAATTCGCGCACTGCCCGGCTGATTTTAGGATGAGGATCCCTTAAGTAAAGCTGCACCACCTCTGCACCAGATCGCTTACCAGTATTAGTAACCTGTACCGTGGCAGTGACTTTGCCCTGTGCTGAGAAGCGTGATGCGCTAAGATGAAGCTTGGAAAACTTGAAATGCGTGTACGATAACCCATAACCAAACGGAGATC
>JAJYCW010000096.1 GCA_021777995.1 bacterium | reverse complement strand
ACATAAAACAGCGGCACAGGAGGGTACCTCCTGTGCCGCTGTGAATCGTTGCAGATGACCTACTTGCGTCGGCGGCGAAGTGCGAGAATACCACCAAGGCTGGACATTCCCAACAGACCAGCAAACGAGGATGCCTCGGGTACGGGTGGAGCACCAGTGACATTAATCGTGAAATTCTGGCTCACATCAGGTATTGGTGAGCCACCTGCAGTAGTGTTCCCTGTGATGCTGAATGTGCCAGTAAATGTCTGACCGGCATCAGCGGCGACTGGAGTGAAATTGAGTGCATTTGCAAGCAAAGTGTCCCCGGCAGTGCCACTTGTGTTGAGCGTGACCCCCGTAAAGTTGACTAGGATACCGCTGTCGTCGTAGTTGCCATTGGGTGTGGGTGTAACGCTGTCGCCACCGGAACCAAGAATAGCTCCTTGGGTTGTGTCCAGGTTCTGCGCCTGTGCATCAATAGCCAACAATTGACCGACGTTTACTGTAAACGTGTTGGTTGGGGTATTGGTACCGTGAAGAAAAAGGTTGAGTGCAAGATCGGCGTGTGCAGAGACAGGTGCCATTAGCGCACCGAGTGCCATTAGCGCCGCAGCAGGTACAAGGCGGTTCACTCGTAACATTTATTCATCCTTTCGAATGCGAACTGATAGGTACACGCTAAACGAGCCATGTGTTGATTAATAATATGGAAAGGGAGGTTCCGGTCGAAACCGGCGAATTTCCACTTTCCCAGATTATGGCGGGCACGTCAGCCTGCCAATTTCACCATCTGAATTACTTGCTTGCGATATTGTAAAACAGTACCACATATCTGTTTAAATATCGTCAACAAACAGACGGGTTGTGCAAATCGGCCGTTTGTAACTCCAATTGGAGTTAAACGCGACCGTTATTGTGCATGGACTCGGGTTTCTCAATGGCTGATCACCCCATGAGAAACCCGAATACAGGGTTACGGAACGTTGAGAACAGCTGCAGCTGCAGAGCTGCCTTGCGCGTATTTCAGGTGAACAATTACTACGTTTCGGCCTTTGGTGACAGTCGACGGGAAGGTAATAGTACCAGTTATCGAAGCGCCTGTGCCAACGGTAGATGGGATTGATGCACTCGAATACGCCTTGCCACCAAGAGTTGATGACATGACTGCGAGCCCAGTTATGGGGACAGTTCCCGTATTGGTAACATAGAAAGTTACCGTAACGGTATTGTTGCCATTTCGCACAACGGACGTTGCCTTTGTTACAAGCCGCGCGATACCAATGAGAAGCATCTGCGAATTACTAACCGTGTTGAGATTTGGATTACGTACGGCAATTTCTGCAGAACCCGCCTTTTGCAGGTCGCTTGCTGGTACCGATGCAGTGATGGAAGTGGAGTTACCGTAAGTGCTCTTAAGTACTGAACCGTTCCAGGTGACGACGTCCCCTGGTTCGAAGTACTCGCCCTTTACAGTGAGAACGAATGCGCTGCCCCCCACAGGAGCTGCATCCGGTGAGATAGCGACCGTACTGAGAAGATTATGAAGCACTGTTTGATAGACACCGCGGCCATAGGTCGAAATTGTCAGGAAACCGTGCCCGGCTTCTGCACCCGTACCCAATGTTGCCTTCATATCGGAAATCTGGGCAGAAGGCATGCCGGTGCCTGCATTCAGGTTATACCAGCTGTTACCGCCGTCAACGGTGTAGTACCCACCCAGGTCGCAGCCTACGAAGAAGACGCTTGCCGGATCGTACGGGTTGCGAACGATGACGTGGTAATCATTACCCGGGAGTTTATTTGGGCTCTGGCCGGCAATCGAAATCCAAACAGGTGAAGCGACTTTTGTGTTAGTGCAGTGCACTACCGCACCATTCCCCACCGCAAGCACATCATACGGGTTGTATTGAAGTACACTGAGGCCCTCCACGCTAGAGGGTGTACCACTGTTGATGACCCGCCAGCTGCTTCCACCGTCAGCGGTCATCCAGATTCTGCCGCCGGAAGTGCCTACATACACGACGTTGCTGTTGGAAGGCGCCACCGCAATTGCTTGAATTATCCCGCTGGAGAAGTTCATACCACCAACATGGTTTTCCCACTGCTTCGTGGCATAATTCCATCGGTACAGGTAGTTGGTGTTACTGTAGACAACGTTGCCGTTATTGGGATCCTGCACCATTAGCGGTACAAAGGGTTTGTTCTCCCCACCAGCACTTAAGCTGATGTCTACGGCGCTGTTGGTCCAATAGCCGGTATCGTAATAGATAAACGAATACTCTGCGGTGCCATACTGAATACTGGGGTTCTGCGAGTCTATTACACAACCGCCTCCATCACCGCCGCCAACGCCTAGCCAATTCCAGATATTGGTGTATCCCGGGCCGCCCACATTCGAGGAGACGGTGCCGTTATCCTGTGAACCTCCAAGGATCCAGCCAGCTTGTGAAGGATTCACATCAATGTGATAGAACTGCGTAATGTCCAGTCCGCTGTTTAGCGACACCGCGTTAACAGAAGAGTTAACGCCGCCAGTACCGGGAGTAACGACGAACTGATAGACACCACCGTCGTTGCCGATCAGAAAATGGGTCTGGGATGTATCATTAGGATCTAGTGCGAACGCGTGTTGATCCGTGTGAGCGAGGTCGTTGCCGCTATACGTACCAAGTAGCGAGGTCCACACAGTCTGCCCCGTATTGTCCTTCTGACCGTCATACTCGTAAATGTCCAGCAGCCCCACATAAAGCTGATCGGTACCACCCGCGGCAGCGCAGCGAATATAGTAATCGTACCACTGCTGGCTCCAGTCCGCATTAGAAAGCGAGCCGGTTATGTCGGTAGTTTGCACCTGCCCCGTGGCTATGTTAAAGTTCTCCTTCACAACGCGGTGGTTTCCGCCATCCAGCACGTAGTAGGCATTGAACTGGGTGGCCGAGGGCGCTACCGATATGCCACCACCGTTTGCTGTGACCACGTTTCCATTGTCCAGCACCGACCATGTTGCACCGTTATCTAGCGAAAGAAGAACACCCGAATAGGCACCCGTTGCTAACAGAACGTGCGGTGAACTACCGGCTGCTGAGGCCGTGGGTCGTAAACCATACTGCATGTCGTCAAGGTAGCCGTTCGCGTCATAAACGTCGGTCCATGTTTGGCCACCGTCGGTGCTGTGATAGATTGAACCTCCTGCAATGGCGGTCACTACCTGATCGTTGTCGGGGTCAACCTTGATTTTGTAAACAGTTCCGGGGAACTGCATCATCCCTTCATCCGTCCAGGTACTGCCGCCATCTGTTGACTTCATGATTCCAAATGGCGTCGTGCCGTAGACTATGTCGCCTGTTCCAACATAGATCACATTGCTGTTCATGGGATCTACTGTAACACACGCTGTGGTCTGTGCCGGCCAGGAGTTTGAAAGACAGGTCCAGCTTACACCTGCATTCGTGGTTTTCCAAACACCGCCGCCCGCGGCCGCGATGTAGTAGGTGTTGGGGTTATTGGGGTCGTACGCTACGCCGTTCACGCGACCAGAAATCTGCGACGGCCCAAATCCCCATTGATAGGCTGGCGTAAAGTCGTTTGGCCCATCATTCGAAAAGCTTACAGTCCCCCATGGATCTATCCCGTCGCCTGGAGGAGCGCTAAGTAAGGACATTCCACCGTTTGGAATGTTAACTGGCCCGCGGATGCCGTTGCCGGCAGCACCAAGCGCACCGAATTTGAGCGATAAGGGTCCACCGCCCATTCTGGATTTCGCAATAATTGCTTGCTTGTACGCATCCGTGTTGATGGTTCCGCTGGAATCAACACGATTTATCAGAAAATTGGCATCCTGGTAGAGGAGATTACTCGGCAATCGCCAGGGATTGAAGATTGCACCCACGCCCAGGTGTGGTACTTGATAGCCACGATAGTAGAGGCTGCCGTTAAGCATTGATTTCACTGCTGACAGTGATGCATATGGATTGGTGTGAACCTGTGCCGGTTGGGCATAGGCGTTTACCGTTAATCCAACTGTCGTCAGCAGTCCCGCTGAAAGCAGTGCAGGGAGATATTTGGAACTTCGATAACGTTGCTGGCGGTACATAGGATGCGTTCCCTTTGATGATTGGAATGGACAAAAAGGCGTTTTGGCCCTTTGCCAAGCGAATGAAAACGTACACACGGAGTCACCGAAAAAGTTAAGTGGCAGAAATTGCCAAAACTTTACGGCTATAATTCAATAATTGCACAAATCATGCCAAACTCGTTGATTTAAAAGCAAATTTCGCCATAAGCACCAACAATGGTTAATAGGTGGACCAATCGCGCTGGGAAAGCACGAAACCAGCCGGCAAAGAGAGCTGACCATGACGCAGTACAATGGACGAAAAGCAGCCTGTTAAACCGCGGCAAGAATTAGCACCTAACGAGCAGGGACCGCAGAATCTACATAGATGTGGCCGCTGTGTCCTACGCGGTAGGTAATTGTAGCGAAGCTGTAAGGCTTAAGCGCCTGCCATTTCACAGGTTTCGCCACCGGGCATAGCTGCCCGTGGAAACGAACAACGATATTGGGCGCGGGTGGATGCATGTCACCCGGTAGCATAATGCCTCCAGGGCCTTTCTGAATCACCACTTGGGCAGTGCCGGTCTGCACTTTAACGCCCGCTAGATCATCCTTGTTCATGGTTCGAACAACAGGATCAATAAGTATGTATCCCAACATGGTAATGGTTCCAGCTGCCAATATAAACCAGCGCATTCGTTTCTGCGCTCTCCTGATTTTTGGAGGTTCACTTGTTGTTGATAGTTGCATTTCACTCACAATGAACTTAATTTGCGTTTAGGTTAATATACCCCGCACTGAATTGGACGGGTTACTCCCCAAGGTTGGTCGGTAACCCAATATGCTATAATTAGGCATTATTCACCTTATGGTACCTGGCATGGTACACCAAAACAGGAGCGCAAGCAAACTCATGAGTCAATTACCCGATGTGTCATATAGCCGCAGGAAAACACGCGAGGTGAGGGTGGGCGATGTCATCATTGGGGGATCACATCCTGTGGTCGTGCAGTCGATGATTACGGAGGAGACTCATAACGTCCCAGGAGCGGTCGAGCAGATCATCGCGATGCATAAGGCAGGCAGCGAAATTGTGCGAGTCACTACACCTAACCTCAACGAGGCGCGATGTCTTGCAGAAATTAAGGATCGACTGCGGAAAGAGTACCGTGATGTACCGCTCGTGGCTGACGTTCACCACCAGGGCAGTGAAATTGCTGTAGAGGTCGCTCGATACGTCGACAAAGTGCGCATTAATCCCGGTCTGTTTGTATTTCGCAAGCGTGTCGACCGCTCAATTGACTACTCACCAGCCGAAGTTGAGGAAGAGCTGTCGGCCATTGAAGGAGAGCTGCTGCCGGTCATTAAGGCCTGCAAGGCTCGTGATATCGCCATGCGCATTGGCGTGAACCATGGCAGCCTGGCTGAACGCCTTACGGTGATGTACGGTGACACGCCAGAGGGAATGGTAGAGAGTGCTCTGGAGTACATACGGATATGCGAACGGCACGACTATAGAAACATTGTGGTCTCACTGAAGGCATCTAGAGTTAACGTTATGCTGCAGGCCAATCGCCTTATGGCGCAACGCATGGCGGAGCTGGGAATGGATTACCCGCTTCACCTGGGCGTGACGGAGGCCGGTGACGGCGAGTATGCCCGAATAAAATCCACCACCGGCATCGGTACTCTGCTCGCAGAGGGCATTGGCGATACCATTCGTGTATCCCTTGCCGAGGATCCTGTGAATGAACTACCGGTGTGCTACGGAATCCTTCAGGCGCTAGGGCTGCGGCGAACCAGAGTGGAGTACATCGCATGTCCGTCCTGTGGCAGAACTAAATTTGATCTACCTACCGTGTTTCACTGGGTAAAGGCAGCTACCGATCACCTTGTTGGCCTGGATATAGCGGTCATGGGCTGTATAGTTAACGGGCCGGGGGAAATGGGTGATGCCGATTACGGCTACGTGGGCAAAGCCGGTGGAAAAATCTCGCTTTACCGTAAACGCGAGGAGGTAAAGACAGGTATTCCGCAGGAGAAAAGCGTTGAAGAGCTTATAGCGCTCATCAAGGCAGATGGGCGTTGGACAGACCCCTATCCCGGTTGGACTCCTCCTCCCGCACCACGTGAGCTTGCCGACCGCATACAGAGAGATTCACTAATTCAACTGGATGGAAGCAAAGTTGCCGGGTAAGGCTTCTGCAACCCGTTCAAGGTACGTACTTCGTGAAACACGTGCCCTGGCGTCGTTGGGTTGCGCGGACCTGCTCGCTACGGTCTACCTCGTCGCCACTAACCGCGCTCACGAGGCTAACCCACTCGCGGTATCGGCGCTAAACGCCTTTGGGCCAGTGGGTTTAGTGGTGTTTAAAGTTATGCTGTTGGCCATTCCCCTTACGATAGCAGAACTGTACCGCCCGTACAAACCTCAGCTTGTAACGACCGGCCTGAGGGTGGTACTGGTTGTGTACGTCATTATGCTTGCGCTGGCCTATGGACCAGTTCTTCGCACCATATGACAGCTGCACAGGCTTAACCGGTCCACTATGCTGCGCAATGCCCTTCATCGCAGACGACGTTTCACAGCAACATGGGTGCTTCTGCACGGTTCACCCGCCAATTTACAGCGTGCGGATTACCGAAGGTTCATCCTAAAACCATTGCCACTGCCCTACCGCCTCGCCCCGCTTTAGCCGGTTACCAATAAGGATCACGTCAATAAGCGTGAGCGGTTAGACCACCAGGATGGCTAATCCGGCCGTGGCCAATATAAGGAACAGCCCCGCCACTAATACGACCACACCTTTTAGCTGCTGCTTGTTGATTATCATGCCGACCCATCCGCTGAATATTGCAGCGAGAAGAATGGCCAGGGTTGGGTCATAGACGCCAGGCGGCATCTGAATGGTATCTTGCGACTGCATATCTGGTACGCCCATGGATGGCGGTGTTGGCGACATGAACGTATTGCCGTAGAGAGGATATTATTGACCGCATCTTGAGCAGAACCCTGCAATGCTGGAGTCTATGTTGCCGCATTGCGGACACTGCTTATGTTGTGTATTACTATTCATTAGTGCCCGATTCCGTTTTTGGTGACTGTTGATACCAACCACTGTACAAATATAGTTTAGGACGCAATGATCAATTTGCGGCTCGCATTTCGTCCGCAACACCCGTCAATCAAGTATCTTGTTATCCACCAATGGTTGTCACTAATTTTGGTGCAAAGTGCATCACTGCTTCGTAGCGGCTCATGGATGCCGACGAAAACTTCCTCGTGTGGGATTGATTACACCAGGCTGCAACCGGTAATTCTCTGGTACGCCTCACGGTACTTGGCAGCGGTCTTCTGCACCACATCATCCGGCAGAGCCGGCGCCGGAGGTTCCCTATTCCAGCCAGATGAGGTGAGCCAATCACGAACAAACTGTTTGTCATAACTTGCCTGCGGCCCCCCAGGTGCATAGGCCTCCGCGTCCCAGTATCTCGACGAATCAGGAGTCAGCGCTTCGTCAATAAGCGTGAGAACACCTTTGTACAAACCGAATTCGAATTTTGTATCCGCAAGAATTAAACCGGAACTCGAGGCGTGCCAAGCGGCCTCGCGATAGAGTGCTATGCTTGTACCAGCAAGTTCACGCGCAAGGTCACGGCCGAGAATGCTCTCTGCCTGCGACATGCTGATGTTCTCATCATGGCCTGTCGCGGCTTTCGTGGCGGGAGTGAAGATCGGTTGTGGCAGCTGGTCGCTCTCTCGCAATCCTGCCGGCAATAGCACGCCGTGTACCTCCACCTCCTGCCCCGGACCGCCAGCAGAACAGTATTCGCTCCACAACGAGCCGGATATATAACCCCGCACTACGCACTCTACCGGGAGCGCCTCTGCACGCACACACAAGGTGCACCTGCCGTGCAGCTGCTCTGCCAGATCTCGGGTAACTTCCACACCACACTCCAGCAGGTAGGGCAGGACGTACCTGTCGTCTGTGGTGATAAGGTGGTTTACTGCGATGGGTCGTAGACGCCTGAACCAATATTCCGAAATCTGGGTCAGTACACGGCCCTTATCAGGAATGGGATTAGGCATTATCGAGTCGTAGGCAGATATTCGGTCGGTAGCGATGAGCAGTAGGACGTCACCAGCCAGAAAGATTTCCCGCACCTTGCCACTCGCTAATCGCTCCAGGCCCACTATATCTAACCCAGAAATCGTAACACTCATCGTTTGCCCTGTCTATTTCTTTATACTCGCATAATGAGCGATTTCAACTATTGTACACGCCAATACCACGGACGTTTCTGTTGAAAGCATGAATTAGCATGTACTTATAGAGTAGCACATCCTGCGACTAGGTTGTGCGGCGCAAAATCGCCAACCACCGCACGTGCGGAGTGCCGCAGTACGTATGATCCTTCGCACATCTACCATACCAGGGGATCGGCTGAATTAATGTGAAACCGTTAAAGTGGCAATAGAATGAGGCGGTATGGTACAGGTCCAGCCTCCATCCGCATCGCCACCAATTTCTAATTCTACAGGAGCCACCGCGTTAGGTGATACTGCCGAATTAGCCGCATTTGGCGACTGCGCGGTGAGAAGTTTGCCTATTGAAGCTGTACCAGGTGCTCCGTGCAAACGGACGTGTGCCGTTTGGTCCAGATGACGGTTGATCAGCGAGATAGCACAGGACCCATTAGACGCCGCCGAGGAGGTTGCACTTAGGCCCGGTGTACCATCTGGCAAGACAAATGACGTACCGTCTACAATGGTGTTAAGAGCGGTAGCCCCTATGTGCGGAGAGTACAGATTGAATGCATGGTAGGTTGGAGTACACCAGAAATCCGCGCCGGACGTCTGTACCGGTGCATGCAGTACGTTGGCAACCTGTGCAAGATTCGCGAGCGTGAGGACGTTGCACTGTCTATGAAAAATTTCGAAGGTAATCGCTGCAGCGATTGCGTCGCGAAGAGGTGATACCTGCTCATAATTTGCCTCTGGCTTAGCTTCGGGGGCCCATACACCCCATTCGTCCAGTGCTATTCCAACCTTCTTACGGCCCCTTGTTACCGACTCAATGATCGCTGCAGTGGCTTCAATAAAGGGTTCGGTCTCGGCGGAAGTTGCAATCATCTTGTAGTAATCATCCTCGCCGAAATCTGCTGCTGGTCCCGCTGCCCAATACCTATGCACCGAAACATGGTCAACCAGGAAAAGATGTTCCTTCAGGGCATTCATGATTACACGGTTCCAGTCGTCTGTAAGCCCGCATATCACCAATTCTGCCTTTTCGTCTACATGGCGCAGCATGGTTGAGTAGCGCCGGTACTCGTGGGCATACTGCTCAGCAGTATAGTTGCCGCCACAACCCCAGTTTTCATTACCAACGCCCCACAATTTTACATTCCATGGCTGATTCCTGCCATTTGATTTGCGTTCATCACTTAGGAATGTATTGAGCGAAGTGTTGCAGTATTCCATCCAGTCACATAGTTCTTGCGGTGTACCAGATCCCATATTGCCGGCAAGGTAGGGTTCGGCGCCAATCTCGGTGCAATAGTCCAAAAACTCGTGGGTACCCAGCGCATTGTCGTCCTCCACCGTCAGCCCGCACGACATGCCCAATCTTACGGGCCGGTGCGTGCCGATTCCATCCCGCCAGTGATAGTGGTCAGCATAACAACCGCCTGGCCAACGGAGCAGAGGAACCGGCATCTTCTTTAGTGCCTGCAGCACATCCGTCCGCCACCCACCGCTATGGGCAATAGAGGTATTTTTCGTCCCAACCCATAATCCGTCGTAACAGCATCGGCCCAAATGTTCGGCAAACTGGCCATACACTCTGGGTGAGATGGTGCCAATGGGTAGGTCCGCTCGAACGACTACGGTTGTTTCCGACATTTAGATGTCTCCTGGGTGAACGAATAATTTGTAAACACACGTTTTTAATTCACCTTCGTCACCCAAATATCCTTCCAGGCCGCTGCAAACGCATCCAGTACAGGCGGGCGCTCGTCCATCGCTTCACAATCCATCGCCTTTCCTGAAAAGGATCCGCAATGTCCAAAGGTTGGCAAAGGCCTCGTTCGTGACCTTCGGACGTAGTTGAGAGAGCGTTTCAAAGGAGGTGATGCCATCTCTGGAGGGTTGAGCATGGTGACGCTACATCTGCCAGTCAAATGTGCAAACAGAATCCGCGGGGCAGTATAAGGGATGCCGGGGCGCATAGAGACATTCGATCAACCGCCGTACTAAAGCGAGGTGCAAAAGATAGAAGTCCGCTGCCCGATCGCCATTTCATGCGGATAATGTCGCTTCAGCGGGCCTAAAAATGGATCGACAGTTGCGTGGAGAAGACCGACGGCGCCGGACTGCTGACAACATTGGAAACGGGTTGTGCGCTTATACGGTACATCATGCGTAGTACCGCATTACGGCTAAGGCTTAGACCCGCGCCTAATGTGAGGTACTGCTCCATGGGTGCCCTACCATTTGATGAGATCGCACCATTGAGGTCGTAGACCACTCCATCGTAGGACGCGCTTAGCCGCAGCTTGCTAGTAGGGCTCCACTGTATTCCCGCACGCCCGCGATAGATGTTTCCTGCCATCGGCGCGGAGCTGTCCAGTCCGATTCCTCGATAGATTGCTCCACCAACGTAGCTCTGCAGTCCGTGCGACAGGCGAAGTTCCAGGCGAGTATAGGGCCCCTGCAAATCAGGGAGCGCCAGATTGCCAGCGGCGCCAGTTGGAGAAGTGAGGTACTGGTAACCCAGAATTGCCTTTGCGCCACCACTTGCATACCCGATATGAACGTTGTAGATGTTGGAATTCAGCAGCGGTCCGCCGGGTGCCAGTGACTCGACATGGCTCTGTTGAGCGCCTGCCCCTAGCACAACGTGTGAAATGACCGCTACATCAAGTCGAGTTCCGAGCGTCTCCTCATCTGCCGGCAAGGCGGCCGAGGTTATACCCTCCGTGCTACGCTCTAAAGAGAGTGCAAAACTGCTCGCACCTCCCAGCCCGATGTGCAGATTGAGACCCGACCGTACGGGCATAGATTGTGGATAGGCAAGCAGATTGCCCGGGAGAGAGTTGAAAGCGGACGGGGCAAGGACCGGTCCGAAATTGCCCGCAGCACGTCCTCCAGTAGTCGCCGTTACAGCGGGCAACATACCGCCTATTGCACTGCTTGCGAGCAGGGGATTTTCTTCACCCAGGTTCAGCCCGCCGATTCCATCAGAGAGCTTGAGTTCAGCGGGGCCGCTAGACATCGCCGCCTTGAGACTCTGGAGAGTGTTTTTCACCTCAGGAACACTGGTTCCAAGGCTCTCTAGCTCAGGGGCGAACTCATCACAAAGCTGGCCCAGAAATTCGATATCTCTCAAGCCAAGGTGTAGATTGCGTCCAGTGATGCCTTGCGCTATCTCCGACGACAGGGGTAACCGATTAAGTGCACGCTTGATCGCGATAGTAAACTCGTATCGAACAAGCAGACGTTTGCCAGAAAAGTAACCAGCCTGATAACCCGTCACTAACCCGTCATGCTGCAGATCTGCCATGTCCTGATAGGCCCAATACTTTGCCGGCACATCCCTAAACGGATGCGCTGTTTGGGCCGCCGCCAGGGCAGGTATAGTCAAGCATGCAAAAGCCAGCAACCCCTTGGCCGAAGAGGTTAGCCGACGGACGGGATTCAATTCTGATTCCTCCGGTTAAAGAGACTTACTATTCATTATCGGATCGCTGCCGATACAATCGCACCCTGTCATAGCTAACAGACTGAACCAATTATATTGTACTCGAAAGAAGAACAATCCATGCATCCTGTCTCGCCGGGAATGCAAGCGGCACCAAACCAGGTTGACACAAGTGCACTAGCGGTGCCTTCCCAGCACAAACAGACACGGGCTTCCTTACTTTCTGAGGTGGCGCGGCGGGAACCAGATGCGCCCTGTACGACAATACTCACATCAATACGCAATTGTCGGTTGCACCATTCCCGTCTTGTGACAGTTTGTTCAGAAACAGGAATTGTCAATGACTTTGACGGTTCGGTGCGGATTTTAGTTCGCTCGATGGCTTCGGTTGCTGTATGCTCCGCCCGCGTGCACTAAAGGTTGGCTTTCGCCATAACGTGCAGGCTTATTTGCTCGCCCACAGGAAACCCTTACGGGGAGCAGGGTCTAGAAACATTCCCGAGCATACCGGTGAATGCGTTGTTTCTGGCGTAACAATTACCACCACGCTGCCCTTTATACGGTATCGCATGTAAAGGCCACTGCCAAACGGAGGCACCTGACGGGAATCTAGCAGCTGGCCCTGCTTATCATACAAATCAACACGCTGCCTAAGCTTCACCCGCGCGTAGTCCAGGAAATATAGGCTTAGCATATGCACTTTGTCATCTGTTGTAGACGCACGTAAAACGAGAGGAACATTGAAGACGAATGATTTATGGGTCGCGTTATTGTACTCCGGCATCTTTTGAGTACTGAATGCAACCGCAATACGCTGCGTAAACCCCGCGGCAGAGTATGGAACCCTCGTGTCCTGCACCGGCTTATCGGACCAGAACTTCTGTGCAATCTGCACCTCCTGCAGATTACCCAAAGGAGTATCCTTATACTCGTCATGGCCACTGCCGCGACCCAGTTCGACCCCCTCCTGGTTCATGGACGCGGTTCCGTTTTGAACGGACAAATAGAACGCCTGCGTGCCGTAGTGGTGAAGCCAGTTTCCGCTGGTGGTCGAGTCGATCCCTGCAAAATGTGCTTCCGTTCCATCAACTCCCTCCGGAACCAGAACGAACGATTCAGTGCTGAGCCAACAGGTAGTGCTCCCCTGGTGAACAGTTAGGATGAGTGAATAATAGCTATTATGGGGTACCGGCGGTGTGGGTAGTTTCAGCGTAATGGAGACTGTTTGATGGGGTTCAACCACGCGCGTTGTTTCAACAGGGTTGAGTGACTTCACAATTCCAGGGGCAGTAGAGAGCCTTGGTTCCACGGTTAAGCGTAGGATGCGTCGTCGACTGCTGCTGTTTGCGAGTTCGAACTGCCTTGTGATGCGTACCCCTGCTGGCAGATACTGGCACGTTGCATGAGAGTGGTATTCGCTGTCCTTCAGACTTACAACGCTGGCTCTAGCCACCACAGTAATTAGCGATAGCGCCACTGCTGCGAGAATGTACGGGATGCACTTTGGCCCTCGAATCATCAAAAGCTTCTCTCCTTTAACGGTCCTTCTAGAAGAAGTGGAGCGGATTATGACAGACATACTGGTCAATACCCTGCGGTGGCTCACTGCTCATGTAGAGATAGTGATAAACGATATTCCACCCGCAATTAATCATCCATTTCAGTACGGTGTCGTTGGTACCGGACATCGCCCAATAGGGCTCTGCACTGTCCATCAAACCTGTAATTCCCGTAATAGGACGACGACGAAGGCTAAGTACGTGCGTGATGACCCGCGGTAAATCGGCGGTATTGTAACACAGCGCGGGTCCGCTGCTATATTTTCCATAATAACAGTAGCCTGCAAACTCCCCAGCATGTCTCCCTTCGGTGTAACGAAACAACCGTGCATTACCCTCGGGGCCACCGTTTTCGTTTATCCAGTGCCGGTGTTCTGCTGTCCTTGTATACCCTAGCACCTGGTAATCGAGACGATTTATTTCGTTAAGAATATACTCTTCCGGAAGAATGGGCTGTGCGACGAGCAGTTCGCCGCCTGTTACCGCACTAGCTGGCTGAAGGTTGCGAGTATCCGGCGGGGCAACAGAATCGATGACTGGCGCCGTTCCAGCAGGAAGCCGCAGGGCACCAGACTGGCCCGCTACCAGCAACATGGGTACCCGGGGCAGGCAGTGCGCCCGGCGGATGTAGAGCGCATCTGCAGAAGGGTGGTGCGACGCGAGGACGAAACGCCGCTTGGCTCCTGCTTCGTCACCGTCCTGTATGCAGAGATTCAAGAGAGCGCCGCCAATCCCCATGCGGTGATGAGAGGGTAGCACGAAGAACTCGGTAAGCTGCCAAACCGCGTCGCGCACCATACTATGCGCATATCCAACGATGCGATGACGGCCCACCCTTGGGTTATCTTCAGCAACCCAGTAGCTGGAATTTGGCGAGGTTCGCATATGCCTTCTGGCAGAAATGTGCTGTGGCCAGCTCATCTCAAAACCCATCGCCCTTCGCATGACCTCGAAGGTCGCCTGCTCGTCGTTCTGGTCTCCCCGCCTGATCGTCACCGATCGTGGCAGGTGAGTAGAAACACCAGCAACGTTATCCCCTGGCAGGGTCATGCCAACTCCTTTCGCCGTACGCGTTGCAATTATTATAGCCCGATACCCTGACGATGTATGTTTCAACCAAATAGCGGCATAGAAACACGGCAATTAATGGTATTCTGCATTGTGCTAATCAAGTGTCAACTTCCCGTGGGAGTTTCCGGTAATGCTCTTGCATCATCTTCCTTTGAACGCCGCTGCCCAATGGCCGCAAAAAACTGCGATTGTGCACAAGGAGACCTCATTAATCTATGCCGAGCTTGCAGGTGCAATTGAGCGGCTTGCCTCTGGCTTTTCACACCACCTCAAACCGGGCTCGCGTGCTGCACTGCTGCTGCCAAATGGCATTCCCTTTGTGCTCAGCTACTATGCACTATCTCGTGCAGGTGTAACCGTTGTCCCGGCTAATCCATTGCTTAAGCCCGCAGAACTCGCCTACATGTGGGAAGATGCATCCGTTACTGCAGTGATCGTTGCTGAGCCACTGCGGCATGTAGCAGAAGAAGCGGTAAGAAATACGGGCTTAAATATTGTAACCGTTACGGTGGGTGCTGCCGACCAGACACCGACGGACACCCTGGCCCTGGAGTCACTGATAGCGTGGGATGGACCATCGCTTGCGGATGACCTCAATCGCGAGGATGATTGTGCGGTAATCATCTACACCTCGGGTACTACTGGCAAACCCAAGGGCGCTATGCTCAGTCATCGCAATCTCACGAGAAACGTAGAACAGATGACTGCTGCCCTACCAGTGGATGATAACGATTGTATTCTCACGGTGTTACCTTGCTTCCATGCCTTCGCCGCAACAGTGTGCCTTAACCTGGCATGCAAGTGCGGCATGAAGAACGTGCTGCACGAAAGCTTTGTTCCGCTACGAATTTTGGAGTCTATTGAAACGCACCGAGTAACTGTCCTTCCTGCAGTGCCTGCAATGTTTCAAGGGCTGCTGCTAGTGGCGAATGACCGAACAAACGACTTTGCCTCACTGCGAATGCTGGTATCTGGCGGAGCGCCTCTACCATCCACAGTACTAGCCGCCCTGGAGTCCCGCTTTGGTGTTCCGGTTTTAGAAGGCGACGGCCCCACCGAGTGCAGCCCCGTGACGTCGGTTAATCCGCTGCAAGGTCCACGCAAGGTCGGCTCCGTTGGGCCCGCATTACCCGGCGTGGAGATCCAGATTTTCTCCGATGCGAACGAGCCCATGGCGGTAGGCGACTCTGGAGAGATCGTTGTCCGAGGAGACAACGTGATGCTGGGTTACCTTAATCAACCAGAGGCAACGGCCGAAGCAATGCAGGCTGGCTGGTACCACACGGGCGACATAGGCATGATAGATGAGGATGGTTACGTCTTTATACTCGACCGCAAAAAAGATATGATTATCACTGCGGGGCTCAATGTATACCCGAGGGAAGTAGAGGAGATACTGCTGCAGCACCCTGCGGTGATAGACGCAGCCGTTATTGGCCTTCCTGATGCATTGCGCGGTGAAGTGGGACACGCCTTTGTCGTATTGCGGCAGGAAGAAAATGTGAGCGAACGCGAAATAATTCGACATTGCAGGGAACGACTGGCGGACTACAAGGCACCACGAAGTGTTCAGTTTATAGAGGCATTGCCTCGAGGAGCCACTGGCAAGGTTGTAAAGCGGCTGCTACGCAAGGAGATGGAGCTTAATCGCGGGTAGAAAGCAGGGCGATTGTATCACGCGCCATCTGCAGCTCTTCATTGGCAGCTGCCACCCAGATATCGACCATCGCCCCTTCGCAACCAATCTGATAGAGATCGTCGACTGCCCTCATCGTATTGCGAGGTTCATCCAGGTTGATACCAAGGAACTGCAGCCCCGTCGTTATTCTGATACGCATGGTGGAGCTATTCTGCCCAATGCCGCCGGTAAACAGTAGCGCATCGAGCCCGCCCAGAGCTGCCGCGTACGCACCGATTGTCTTGCGCACTCGATATGCAAAGATGTCCAGTGCCAATTGTGCTGGTTCGCTTCCAGCGGCGGCGGCGGCATCAAGCTGACGTACATCGCCACTAATGCCAGAGAGTGCAAGCATGCCAGACTCGCGCGTAAGCAGGTGTTCCAGCTCTGCCGCACGGTACCCGCGGTTATTCACCAGGTACAGCAGTAGTCCGGGATCTACGTCCCCGCTTCTGGTTGCCATCACTAAGCCTTCCTGCGGCGTGAACCCCATGGTGGTGTCGATGCTGCGCCCGTTGAAAACAGCGCACACACTTGCGCCCGCACCAAGGTGGCACATCACCAGCCGAGGATAGGCAGGCGTTCGCGCCAGTGAGGTAGCCAGCCGACCTAGTGCCCATTGGTACGAAATGCCATGGAAACCATAGCGGCGCACGGCACCATCGAGGCAAAGCCTGGGTGGCAGTGAATATCGATGCGCCAAAGGA
>JAJYCW010000008.1 GCA_021777995.1 bacterium | reverse complement strand
TGCGCAACTAAACTTCCCATTGCTTTAACATTTCTGGTAAGCAAGTATTGTGCAGAGATGGCAGTTTCGCGGCATTTAAGCTTCCACGCCTGAATTGGCTACAATCCCATGTAGGGCCAACCAGTGGCGAACAAACTGTCATTCAGGTCTCACTCCGTTTCGCTGGCGCTACGCCTAGTTTCGGCTGTGGATCGACTTGTGAGGTATGCGGCAATACCCACGATGAATGCGGCAGCAATGGCAGGCCCGGCGTCGTTGAAAACGAGGCAGCATAGGGATCCAAGCACAGATACGGTAGTGAGCGCCTTGCCTTCTGTGCCCAAGCGCCGCGATGTCTGCCAGATCACCACGATAGCGGTGCCCAACACTAATGTCCAGATGCTGTGTGTTAGTAGATGCGCACTCATGCTAAGCTTGCGATAAGCGATTTGAACGATGGTGCCGCCTGCGCGCCCCTGAAATGCGCGCCCCAATTGAGTTTCATGCACAGTGTGGTGGAAGTCTATGACTACCAGAATCGCAAGTAAGGCAGCCGTGGTCAGCGCTGCTGTCACAACGTGTGCTGGTTTTACTCGACGACCGGAGAATGCAAGGAGCACCAAGCCTGCAACGCAAATGCCAGTAGGCAGTGCACCTACCTTGGCTCCCGCCGTGGGCCATGCCATCATCAAGGTGAGTGCTGCAATACTGACAAGCGCAGCAGACAAATATTTCGGTGACCGACGAATCAACACAGCTGCGATGATAACTGCACTACCCAAGACGGCGCCCGTATATTCGCCGCCAATACCGAAGAACCGCGCGGCCTCCATTACCGAGTAGCTCATCCAGGCATGGCGCTGCAAGTTGCACCCGGTAAGCAGATCTATCGTGCAGATAATCGACAGCAGCGCTGCATTTAATGCGATTAGTAGAGGCGTATTGTCAACTAGCAGCCCGCCCGCAGCCATCCAGACGCCAAGCCATAGCCCAATCTCAGCCCCCTGCCAGTACAGTGATGAGGTTGGAACCAGCGGCAGCAATAGCAGAGCTAGTGGAATTGAAGCCACGCCACACGCGGCCGCTGCGGCCAATCTGGACCGTACAGTCACGGTCGCTGCCAGGCAGATCAGCAACAGAACGAGCTGCAGGGTTGGCAGGCCGCCGAACACCTGCTGACTTGCTGCCCGATGAAGCAGCGACCTATGAAAAGCCACAAGCTTGGTAATCGTGACCGGTAGTCCGTCGCTATTAAATGGCCTGCCTACAAGGCGAGCATTGGGCCGTATTGTAAGCAGTTTGAGTATGGTGGGGAGGAAGTCCGTATTGACCACGACACCGGGCAAGTGCGTTGAGGCGCTTGATATCACACCTGCCGTAACTCCAGGGCCGGTCATGAATACTGGCGCCAATCTATCCATAGCGGGGCTGGATCGGTCCGGCCCAGGCGAGAGCAGGACGAGGGTGCCGTCACGTGGTAAGGCTACCCGTGCTATGCCCGTCAAAATGTGATCTATCTGGGCTAAAGCCGCTGCTCGGTGTTTCACAGCGGCTGACGCGAGACATTTTGGTGCGCTAGTGTCGGCGCGGTACAGCACCCATAGGGTGATCGCGCACAATCCTACTTGCGGCTTGAGTGATCTCCAGGTCTGAAGAATTTGCGACGAGTCTGTTATCACTCCTGAGGGGCTGCACGGCGATTGTCTGCTAAGTCTCAACATCCAGGGTGGTGTGTCTGTACTCCCCTTGCTGTCGGCAGTTACTAGTAGCGAAAGAGCAGCTTCGGCGTTCGTCCGGCAGTCGGCTAGTCCCGCGGTCGTCATGCCTGCTTGATGAACCAAATCCCCAAGCAGCCCGGGGTGAACTGGATAGTTCTCGCCGTTTGCATACCTCTTCATTGCCCTCCACAGCCGTCGAGGTAATCGTGTGGGTGAACCGGTCTGTTTTGGCAATGGAGATCCGATAGCCGATGCCGCTGGACCAACTGTGCGTGCACCCGCCGCAAGTGTGAGAATGAGCGAACTTAGGCGATCGCGCCCATCGTGCCGTAGCTGTGTAAGGGTATGTCCTCCTGCCCGACAAACCATAAACCCGGCCGCCAAGGTGCTAGTATTGTTCGCAATAAACGGTAGTTTGGCGCAATCCTTCGCGCGTAAACCCGGTACTACGACCACTGTAACACGCGGTGCCGCACCGGCGTTTAATAGCATTCCCAAGAGAAACACAGTAGACAAAATGACACATTTCACAGTATCATTATAGCAGTTTTAACCGCTTCCCACACAATGATGCCACGGTGATGCCAACAGGTTGCCAACAGGTGCACAAACGAGGCAGGAGAGCATAATTTGGTGCCATCAGCTTCCAGCGATGACCGCGACCCAGATCGCGTAATCGACCCGCGAACGCGCACAGACGACGAGAGTGAACTCTCTATACGACCGCGCAGGCTCACCGAGATGATAGGCCAGATTCGGGTTAAAGAGAACCTTAAGATCGCTATACAGGCTGCTCGATCTCGTGCTGAAACCTTGGATCATGTGCTGCTCTATGGTCCTCCAGGTCTGGGCAAAACGACACTCAGTAACATCATCGCTAACGAGATGGATGCGCCAATCCGCATCACTTCTGGTCCCGCCCTTGAAAAGCCTCGCGACCTGGCTGCAATTCTCTCCGGGTTGGAACCGCAAAGCGTGTTTTTTATCGACGAGATTCATAGGTTGAATAGAACCGTCGAAGAGATTCTCTATTCAGCGATGGAAGATTTCCGCATGGATATCGTCATTGGCCAGGGGCCAGCGGCGCGCACAGTCGCTCTACCTGTTCCCCGGTTCACTCTTGTGGGCGCGACGACACGCGCAGGGATGGTTTCGTCCCCAATGCGTGATCGATTCGGCATACAGCACGGGCTTCAACTATACGAGGTGAACGACCTCGATACAATTGTGCGCCGCTCGGCGGCGATCCTTGATGTGCAAATAGACACGAGCGGCTCAATGGAAATAGCCCGCAGGTCTCGCGGTACCCCTCGCGTGGCAAATCGCCTTCTTCGCCGCGTTCGCGATTGGGCACAGGTGCGGGGGACCGGCACCATTGACCGGCGTGCAGCCGAAACCGCTCTCTCCATGTTGGAAGTGGATGAATTGGGCTTAGATGCCTTTGATCGGAGGTTTCTCACCGCGATTATTCAGAAATTTGACGGTGGACCTGTGGGCCTCGAGACACTTGCCGCTATGTTGGGAGAAGAGCGAGACACCATCGAAGATATGGCGGAGCCTTACCTTATGCAATTGGGGTTCCTGAATCGTACATCTCGCGGGAGAGCCGTAACTCGCCAGGCCTGTGCCCATGTCGGCCTTCCAGTTCCCGCTTCGTTGAGCCAGGGAGCCCTTCAGTACAGATTAATGGACGATCAACAGTAGGTTTCTAGCCAGATTGAAATAGGTCGAATTTCCAGCCGGTCATATCCAGTTTGGGATCCTGTGGCGAACCAGGTGGTTGGACGTCACCGGTAACTTCGGCGCCCGCCAGGTTCGGGTAAGATCCCGGTTGAAACGCTCCATTGAGAAATACCGGTATACCGATGTAGTAATCTTGCTGCTGATTGTTGTTTCCCATGGAGTCGTACTGTTTGTTAACCGCAGTTTGTGGGTCGCGCGGTAGTATGTTCGTAGCGACAATGTTGATTTGCAGCCAACTCATCTGTTGCACCGCTGACAACCTCGTGGCAGAACTGGCGTACGGCAGGTTAGTGGATGGGTCAATCGTTAATTGACCGAGGTCAATCTCCCAGATAAGCTGGCTGGCAGTAGCCGGGCTGCCGCTGTTAATTGGGTCACTGCTCTGTAGTGCGTTCCCGGTTTGCCTGATAAATCGTAGGTCGAAGTAATTGGCGTTCCCTAAATCGGTAGTGTCCTCGCCAATGACGTGGTAGATGGCAGTGTTATTCTGTGCGACGCCAATGGGCAGCTGTTGCCCGTACAGAACAATATCTGTAAAACCGCTAGTTCCTGCTGTACTGCCCGTCGCAAATCCGTTGCCGTAGGTGCTGCCACTTATAGGTCCACCCACTGGAATGGGGCCGTTCGCTTGCGGAATGGCGGTATGCCTGTTGTTGATGAGCACGAAATAGTAGTAATTACCCGATAAGGCGTCGTTGAAATTGATGGTAGCTCGTAATCGATAACCCGTAAGCTGATTGACTGTTCCAGGCACCGGAGCGGCGCAGCCGGCGGCAGCGAGTGCAGTGAGCAGCCCACCAGATTGCAGAAGTTCTCTGCGGTTAAGGATGCACGGTGGTCGATTAGCAAGCTGTGTTTGTTTCATATCATGCAGTTCCTGAACGAATACTGCGCTGCAGCTTGCCTAGCAATCTGCGTCGCACTGCTAGATTATACATTACTCCAAAGTACCCATGCTGCCGTTGGGTAGCGGATATGGGTGACTTTCAGGTACAACATCTCTGTGGCAACAGCACATAAAATTCAACCGGAAGACGGACCGAAGGCCGGCAGCCAATCCGTAAACCCCAAACCCGGTGCATCGTTGGCAATTCTAGCCGGTTTTCTTCTTTGGTTATCATCTCCACCTGTCGGCTTATGGCCCTTAGCCTGGATCGCACTCGCACCGCTGATGGTGAGTGTTGCCAGATCAAAGGGCATTGCTCAGGCAGCACGACGTGGCTACCTGTTTGGCTGGTGCTTTCTGGGCCCGCTGTGGTACTGGACAGGCTGGACAATAGTAGGGTGGACAGGCTCTCCTATAGGTTGGCTTGCCTGGTTTGGTTTAACTCTCGTGCTCGCTCTGTTTTATGCGGCATGGGCAGCGGCAGCGTGGAAGATTTCCAGAATACAGAATCCCGTTTTAAAGGTTGTCGGTTGGGCCTCGGCCTGGGTAGTAATGGAATGGGCGCGCACTCTTGGGTCACTCTCGATGCCCTGGGAACAATTGAGCTATACCCAGTACCATTTCCTTCCGGTGCTGCAGATTGCCGACATGACTGGAGCCTATGGGGTTAGTTTTCTGTTGGCACTTGTTGGCGGTGCGATCGCATACCGGGTGCTCAATCCAGCAAAGTCCGATAGAAGCCGGCCGCTATGGTTCGCTGGAGTCGCCTCCGTAATGGTATGCCTCTACGGGCTGGCCCGCATGCAGCAAAAGGACATTGGCCCTACAATGGTTGTTGCAGATATGCAGACGGGCGTCTCGTCATTCAACGTGCCCTCGCCAGACGCCCAGTATGCACTCTATGCAGGTTTAACAAAATCTGCCAGCGCTGCCGCTCCCGCGCCGGACCTGTATGTGTGGCCCGAGACAGGGTTGCCTAACGATGCAATTCATAATCCTCGCGCCTATGAGTTCCTCCAAGCTTTAGCCAACAAGTACAATGCAGCCATCGTTACCGGTAGTCGTATCGATGGTTCCACGGGGACGAGCGAGACCAACAGCTCAGTCATGTTCCTACCAGGAAACTTGAAGCCTGAGCGCTACGACAAACAGCGGCTTGTACCGTTTGGCGAGTTCATACCGTTCCGCGGGCTTTTAGACCCCATAGTGGGCCGGGCATTTCAGTTTCCTCCAGATGATGTAAGCGTGGGCCCACATGATGCTCCAATGGCAGCGGAAACGCCAAAAGTCGGTCATTTTTCCATAGGAACGTTTATATGTTATGAGTCGATGTACCCCATGGATGTAAGGGCCATGACGAAATCCGGTGCTGATCTGCTGGTCACCCAGAGTAATGACTCGTGGTTTCGAAGCACCGCTGCCCGGCAACAGCATATTGCCGCCGTGACACTAAGGGCAATTGAAAACCGGCGCGAGGTGGTACGATCTACTACCACGGGTATCACCTGTGTGTTCGACGCTGAAGGACGGATGCTTAGCCGCTTACCAGATGACGAGCCCGGTTATATAGACATCGTCGTGCATCGTATGCGTGGCACCACATTTTATGTACGCTTTGGCGATTGGTTTGTAGTCGTCTGCATGCTGTTTCTGGCGCGTCTGGCTTGGCTGTCCCGACGACCCAACAGGCTGGAAACGGTAGCAGAATGAGGCTGCAGCCAGTGCAGTTCACGTGCGATGGCTATCCGCTGGCTGGACTGCGTTATGTTCCCTCGGAATTTGTCGCATCGTGTACCACGGTTCTTGTGCATGGCTACACCGCCGGAAAGTATAGTTTAGATGGTTTGGCAGGTTACCTTGCATTGCGAGGTCTGCCATGCGTAACAGTGGACCTTGCAGGGCATAAACTAGGTTCGTCTGGCGGAAGTATGTCTACGCCACAAGTGGCTGCGGACAACGTCATTGCGGTCGTTCGTTCCCTTAGGCGAGAGGCACAGGGTGATGACTTCGTACTGTGTGGGCACTCACTGGGTGCTGCTGCCTGTATCTCAGCAGCGTCCAGCCTGCTTGAGCACAATATCGACGTGAAGGCAGTCATTGCAATGGCAATGGGCGATAATCCCAGCCATGGCTTCTCGTCGATGGTAGGTAAAAAGATGCTTGAACAGCGCAGTGATTATGTTACCGGGGCGTCCGCTGAGCAATTTATTGCACAACTGGACGGTTTCATCCGCGATCTGCCTCCGATAACCTGTCCTGCGCTATTTGTTGCCGCGCGGCAAGATGTACTGCTTCCCACAGGCAGCGTTTTTGCTCTAGCAGATAGGCTTAACCCGCATTGTGACCGACAAATAATATCGTCGTCGCACATGGATTTGCCAGACACTGCAAGAGCGTCCATTCATGGCTGGCTAAAAACCGTCCTGGCGACACCGTAGAAGTATCTGGCAACAAGGCTATGGTTCTAATCACCAGGTTCAACAAGAAGTTTATGCAGTACCGGTTCGAACTCCGCACGGTTCACAGCACCCGTAAAACTCATGACTACCCGCCCTTGCCTGTCGGTAACTACGGAAGTCGGCAGGGCAGGAGCGACACTTACCAACGCTTGAACGTTTGAAGGATATGCCACCGGGTAAGTGATACCACTGTTAAGAACGAAGGATTGCACCTGGGATTTTGGTTCGCCACCCATCTCAATCCCAACAACCTGAAAACCTTTAGATCTATATTTGTTGTAGAGCGCCTCAAGGTCCGGAAGCTCGTGACGGCACGGCGGGCACCATGTTGCCCAGTAGTTCACCAACAGCACCTTGCCTCTTTCACTATTGGAATTCCAAGTGCCTCCGTTCAGCAATGGCATCGACATGTTACCTAATGGTTTACGCTCACTCACAGGCTTAATGCTTAATTGCTGGTCGGTAACAAGGCCCATTTGAAACGCAAACAGCCAGACAACACACAACACAATGACAACAACCAGGAATCGCTCTAGACCGCGACTGGGCTTCACTGGTACAGCGGATTGACTCATGGAATTAGTGCCGCCTGATACAGTCCAGCAGTAGTAGCACGTTATTGTTGGCAACACTATATTTCACATGGTTGCGATCACGCCGTGCGGTTAACACATTCTGATCTTTCAATATTCGTAGCTGCTGGCTCACGATTGCCTGGGGCGACTTGCACGCCTCAATGATGGCTGTGACGGTTTGTGGCTCATCCTGAGATGAAAGGAAATCGAGAATTCGCAATCGTAAAGGATGAGCAGTATGCCTGATGATCGGCGCGATTCGCTCTAGTGTCTCCATATCGATTAACGAGCAGGCTGAATTTGTAGTCATAGGTATATTCCATGATTGTGATATAACTATAGATAGTTATATCACAATATACGCGTTTTGTCAACTTGAATTCGCAATTCACTATCAAGTGGGCAATTAACTAATTATTATACGTTGTTAGTAATAAAGTTGTTTACACTTATTCCTGGTAGTAATTAATTTTAATAAATGGCATTCCATTAATAAGTAGCAATTGTCCATTCAATTTCCGCATGGCCACACGGAAGGTGGTTTGCCGATGATCGGTGGAGGAGCGGGATGCCGCATTGTGGGTAGAAGAGCTACAAAATCCCTCTGATTGCGGATTATGCTCGACCAGCGAGTGGGTACAATCACAACAGTAGTGCCGAAAAGAGAAGTCTGTTTTTTTAACGGTATTTGCGGAAATGGAGTTGCTATATGAGCGCAGTAGGATGGAGCCGGTTTCAATTTGCCTTCACCATTATCTATCATTACCTTTTCCCGCAGTTATCTATGGGGCTTGCCCTGCTGATAGTCATCTTTAAGGCACGCTATCTTAAGACACGAGATGCCATTTATAATGAGTCCGCGCGATTCTGGACGCGGATATTCGGCATTAACTTTGCAGTTGGTGTAGTTACCGGAATACCGATGGAGTTCCAGTTTGGAACAAACTGGGCCGCTTTTAGTAACTTTGCAGGCGGTGTAATTGGTATGTCGCTCGCTATGGAGGGCATGTTCGCATTCTTTGCAGAATCGTCGTTTCTGGGGATACTGCTATTTGGTGAGAAGCGATTTGGACAAAAAGTCCATATGTTTTCGGCTGTAATGCTGTTTCTTGGTTCATGGTTGTCTGGCTACTTCATTATCGTGACGAATGCATTTATGCAACATCCCGTAGGTTACGCTCCAGGGCAAAATGGGGCACTACACCTGGTAAATCCCATTGTCTACCTTCTTAATCCCTGGGCATTGTGGGAATATTCACACAACATGGTAGCAACGGTGGCCACGGCTTCATTCGTGGTTTGTTCAGTGGCGGCGTATTATATTCTCGCAGGCATGCATGTGGAACACGCCAAGGCCTTTATGAAAGTGGCAGTGGTCACAGGGTGTATTGCAACACTGCTACAGATATTTCCCACCGGGGATGGTCAAGGCAAAATGATGTCGCGGTACCAGAAGCCTGCGTTAGCCGCGATGGAAGGCAAATTTACCACCAGTACCAACGCAGCGCTGGCAATTATGGGCCAGCCTAATCTTCAGACGGGCAAAATTGAGAATGCGATTGAGGTCCCAGGAATTCTTAGCTATCTAGCGTATGGTGATTTTGGTGCGAAGGTTCAGGGTCTCGATTCGTTTCCAAAGAACATGCAGCCTGACAACGTAGAGCTGCTCTACTACTCGTACCATATCATGGTAGGGCTAGGAACGCTGTTTATTCTTTTGATGCTTGTTTCTGCGTGGCAGCTCCGCGCAGGCAGATTATTCAGGAATAGAGCGCTGCTTTGGGTTCTAATGCTCTCGTTTCCCTTCCCGTATATCGCAACTACTGCCGGTTGGATGGTGGCAGAAATAGGCAGACAGCCTTGGGTGGTCTACGGTCTCGAGCGAACACTTGCAGGTGCCTCGCCCACCGTTAGCGGAGGGGATGTAGCGTTCACAACGCTGGGCTTCTGCGGCCTCTATACAGTGGTTGCGCTACTGTTCGCGTATATGGTCATGCGCGAAATTGGCCGTGGTCCTGAATCCTCTCAGACCGATATAGAGGTGGGTGCTGGTGCGCCGGCATCAACTCTATGAGCCATTGAGTTGCAGAGAAAGGTACCTTGAAAATGGGATCAATCTGGTTCGCATTGGTAGCCGTCATGATGACCGTTTACGTTATTCTAGACGGATTCGATTTCGGGGTGGGGATTCTGCACCTCTTTGTTGCGCGTACCGATCAGGAACGGCAAATGGCGCTGGCAGCCATCGGACCGGTGTGGGACGGCAACGAAGTGTGGCTACTTGCGGGTGGGGGCGCACTGGTATTTGCATTTCCCAAGGTATATGCGGCAGGGTTCAGTGGTTTCTATCTCCCGTTAATGATGGCGCTCTGGCTGCTGGTGATGCGTGGGCTCTCAATTGAACTGCGCTCTCATGAGAAGCACTGGATATGGCGAGCGGGTTGGGACGGGATGTTTTTCCTCTCTTCGCTGCTCATGGCAGTCATACTAGGTGCGGCATTGGGCAACGTAATTAGAGGCGTACCGCTTACTGCCTCGGGATACTTTCGTGGGCCGTTGTTTACCAACTTTCGCGTTGGTCCTAATCCCGGTGTTTTAGATTGGTACACGGTGCTTGTTGGCGTCTTTGCAACCGTTGCTCTCTCACTGCACGGCGCATGTTACCTGTTAATCAAAACAGATGGAGAGGTTTATCACCGCAGTCGAGCAGCGGCGGGCGTACTATGGCCTGCAATGTTGGTATTGGGTGTATTGGTGACACTGGCCACCAACGCGGTTTGCCCAACGCTGTACACGCACCTGATTGACCGGCCCTGGACCTGGATATTGGCTGCGCTCATTGTCGTCAGCGCGATTGGCCTGCCTGTCATGCTGCGTCGTAAAAGCGATGTAATGGCGTTCATGTGTTCGGTAGGCGTGCTGCTTGGTTTACTTGCAGCAACTGCGGCTGGCGTCTATCCGGTGCTGCTTCGTTCAACTTTAAGCCCTTCTGCTGACCTTACGGTGGCAAACTCGGCCAGTGGCCACATTGGGCTGGAAATTGGACTGGTATGGTGGTCCATCGCTATTGTTTTGGCTGCGGTCTACTTTACCTACCTGTTCAGGTCCTTCCGGGGCAAAGTGAAACTAGGCACGAGCGTGTATGGCCACTAATGAAGTAGGCGGAGGAGAGCTCAGAGCGCGGTGACCGAACTCTGAGCAACAAAAGGGGAATTAGGCGAGTATTTCCTGCGGGCTGAACCAGAGGGCGATTTCTGTGGCCGCATTTTCGACGGAGTCCGAACCGTGTACGAGGTTAGCCTGCAATAGTGTAGTGAAGTCGCCGCGAATCGTTCCAGGAGCAGCCTCAATAGGGCGCGTGGCTCCGATCATGGTGCGCGTGAGCTTTACGGCCTCTTCGCCTTCCCAAACCATCGCCACTACGGGGCCTGATGTGATAAAGTCGACTAGATCCGCAAAGAAGGGTTTGTCGCGATGAACTGCGTAATGCGCTTCTGCAGTCTGTCGCGAGGGAACCAGCATCTTGAGTGCCACGAGATTGAGGCCGCGAGTTTCAAACCTGCGAATTATCTCGCCTGCAAGTCGCCTCTCAAGGCCGTCTGGTTTGATCATGATATACGTTCGTTCCAAAGTGTAGGTAGTCTCCTGTTTCTAGTTAGCACATTGCTTGAGGCATCTTTCGATGTCAATCGACTAAGGGTCAGTACGGGAAAGCTCTAGAATAATCTGACCAATCGAGTTCGCGTCGGTAATCGTAGGCAAGTCAAACATGTCTCGCCGGCTAGGTGGTGCAGGTAGAAGGTGAACGTGCAGCACATTCATACCAGATGCCTGCGCCCATTCAAGCGCAATGGGGTCATTGTCAACCACGAGGAAGTCGCGTGGTTCCACCTGTTGATCAGAGGCAATAAGGGAGTAGTATTCCGGGCCCTCTTTGGCACAATTCACCAGATCTGGTCCATATAAACGGCTGAAACAGCGTGCAATTTCCTGCCTTGAAATTGCCAGATTAATGTGCCGAGAATCGTTACCGCTGGCCATGCACAAAGGAATACCGGCGCGATGGATGGTGTTAACAGTCTCGGCCATACCAGGAAAAAGCGCAGTGCTCGCTGCTACGGCTGTTTCATGCAGCGAGCGAACCGCATGGCCTGAGTCGGGGGGCGGAAGAAATCCTGCCCATTCAAACAGCATAGTCGCTGCAAGGTGGTTAGCGTGTTCGCGCCACCTGTTGTATCCGTTAAGTGGCTGACCAACAAACCTGGCGCTATAATCTGCCTCAATTGCAAGCGCCATCTTTGCCGTACTGCTGAACCATATGTCGTGCGATCCGCCGAACTCGTTGGTAAGCAGGGTAGCCATGGTCTCGATATAACGCAAATTGAACCGGCTGTATTCACTTAAGGTATCGTCGAAATCCAGCAGTACTATCAAGCGGCGGCTCCTGAAATCCGTCCGACATTACAGCAATTTGATAACTCAAATTAGTGTACCCTAGCAAGTTGAATGGCTGGAATATATAACTCATTGACACGTGATATTCACTAACGTTATAATGTGACGCTGACAACGTGTGCCTACCGACTGGCTTGGGCCATTACAATCAGGAGAAAGACAACGAATGGTGCCTCCGCATGATCCAGACGGTATCGCCCAAGCGCTCGCCGACCCATCGCGACGTTCTATCCTTGAGGCGCTCCGCTTAGGTCGGAAGTCTGTGACCGAATTGTGTGAGTTGACTGGCCTCAAACAACCGAACCTCAGTAATCATCTTGCCAAAATGCGTGCGCAGAACGTTGTACGTGCGGAGCGGGCGGGACGGTTTATGTATTACACCCTTGAAGCGCCTTTTGCCGAGGTGTTGTTAAGAATGCACGCAGTGGCAACGCTTGGCGCGCGGTTTCGGTTAACTGATGACGGGGGCATTGTCGACGGTCCAGTACGGTCTGGAATAACTCACAACGATACCGCTCAGCTTGCATCCCAACTCTTAGGCTACCTTCTGAAAAGTGACGAAGTTTCCTGCTCGTTTCTACTAAATCATATGCTTGCTGCGAATTTTGGGATGGCCAAAATTTACCTCGAGGTTTTTCAGCCAGCACTACGCTCGATTGGAGATCTCTATGAGCGAGGCGAGGTGGATGAGGCACATGAACACGTTGCTAGCGCAATAGTGGAGCGCATGATGGCGCGTGTTGCCGAAATCTGCCTACCGACAACAGAGCAAAACTGTCATGCTGTACTTGGGTGCGTTGCGGGTAATTTACACTCAGTTGGTATTCGGATGCTCGCAGATTGGCTTCACTCAGATGGGTGGAAGGTTACATTTGTTGGTGCAGATGTTCCTACCGCGAGCTTTGTTGGCCTGGTTGCCCTTGAAGCGCCTGATCTTGTGGTAGTATCAATATCACTGGAAAATCAGCTTGAGGAACTCGGCAGCCTGTTGCGTGGTCTTCGGATATTGCGAGATGAGGGCCAATTTTTCAAAACGGCTCTCGGAGGTCATTTTAAGGTTGCGCCATTTCTCGAGCTACGTCATGATGAGTTCGTCGCCGGAGACCTGGACGATTTTAGCGAACAGGTAGAAAAATTGAGTTGCGGTAAGGGTGATTAGCTGTGCCATGTTCCCACGACATCTGATTTTTAGCTATCATTGTTCATCTTAACGATCTGTAGTGGGCAGCAGAACAAATAGCGTAAACGGGTTGAGTAATGACGGGCAAGCTACAAAACGGAGTTCCATCCGCCAAATATCTAGTTTGATGTAAAATGAAATAAAGTACAAGCTAAGCGATTTTGCTTAGGGAGGTTGTAGTGTAATGTCCAATCAGGAAAGCCTCGATGCTGGTGCGTCCTCTGCCGATGTGCGACCGAGGCCCGCGCGCAAGGCCGCTGACACAGTAAATTCCCCAACAAAAGGCGGTCAGGGTGTACGGCCCAGTAGAACTGCGTTTATTGGCGTTGCCGCTGCTGCATTGCTCGCAGGGGTCGTTATTGGTGGTGTGCTAGCCCATTGGCGTGATAACCGGCCAAAGCCATTTGCATTTGTGAACAACGCGATTATAACTCGTGCCCAATTCGAACACGCCCTGGCAGCATCCGCGGGAAATCAGGTAGCGCAAACCTTAACGGATAATACACTCAAGATGCAATTTCTTGCTCAGCAAGGTGTGTTGCCAACAGCGCAACAAATTGACGACAAAATTGCAGAGATACAGAAAAACAACCCTAAACTCATCGCGAGCCTCCCGGGTAATCACCAGAACATGGATGACCTGCGCCAGCAACTTGCTATTTCGATGGGTATGCAGACACTCCTTACTCAGGGCGTTACTGTGAGCAATGCCGAGGTGCAGGCATTCTACAAGCAGAATACAGACCCGCGTACCCCGCATGCTCTCTTCTACAAACCTGCCTCGGTTCAATGCGAAGTAATTGCATGCGCGAATAAAACCGCACTCAAGGCAGCTGAAACGGCCCTGGCTCACGGTGCTGATTTTGGTGCAGTCGCTAAACAGTACAGCGAGGATACCAGCAAAGCTAATGGGGGGCTATTGCCTCTCATCATACCGGGGTCGCTTAGCCCAGCACAGTACCCAGGCATGGAGAAATTGATGTTCAGTATGGCACCGGGATCCCAAACAAGCGGCTTCAAGTGCGCAGGTCACTTCTGGATCATCAAGTGCCTGGGGCGCACCGCACCAGTAACGGTGCCGTTTGCTCAAGCTCAGGCACTATGCCAACAGGACGCGCTACTGCTTAAGGGCAATCAGACTAACGGTCAGCGTGTTCAAGGGGAACTCGTTGCTTTTGCCAAGAAGGCGCGTATCATCAGTGCTGATCCTGCGTACAGGCTGAACGTAGGCAATTAAAACCTGTTGACCAGCGGCAGGAACTGCGTCTAGCGGCGCTCACGCCACTGGGGGGTTATTACGTCACCGTGGTTTGGTTGAAACGATCTGCCGGTGAGGCGGGATTGTGCCTTTCGGTACAGATCGTAGGCTTTAACTGTTCCACCGCCGCCATGTAGGAGAGTTGTGAACTCGCTGTTCCGATGTAATCGGGCGGCCGCCTGCAGGGCATCCAAATCTTGTTCCATTGCCACCTGCTTGTTCTGCATCCATTGCTTCGCTCCGGACAGTGTCTGCAGTTCTACGTACTCCGGCGGCGAAAACTGTACAAAAACCTCGGGGAGCCGTTCTTCACCGAACTCGTAATGGAGGACTGAGTGGCAGTACTGGAAGCGTTTAAGGGACGCACCCAGGTGGGCGAGGCCGGGTTGAAATTGGATTGGTCGATGGTAACTACTCATAATTGCCCCTTGCGGCGTGATCCATAAGGTCCTGTCAGTTTCGTAGAGGAGTTCCGTACAGACGCTAAGGAAGCGTTGAGCACCATTTAGGGAGCTTCTATCCACTCCTATGACGCCCATGTGTTTAAAGATAGTGTACCGTTGCAGTTGTTGCTCGTCCATTAACCCGTAGCTTTCGCGGCCGAACATCTGGCAGTCCAGCCAACCGCCCACGAGCAGGTCCCACCAACTGGAGTGATTAACGGCCACTAGCAGCGGCAGCCGCTCATGACTTAATACTGCCGGAGGTGAATTTCGCAACCGTACCGCATGGAAGCTCCGCGCAAGCATGTAACGCGTATACTTCAGGAAGTAGGTGCGCAACAACACGGAATATTGTGGTTTCTGTTGTTTCATTCAGCCTACTCATTTCAATGTGCAGGTGCCTGGTGACGCTGCCCAGCGCATCATGGGTGAAAAAGCACGGCAGTTAGGCTCGTGTTACTTAGATTAGTGTAGTGTGCATGTGCTGTGCAAGCCCACGATACGCTCTCGTAGGTCTGCTGTTATGTTACTCTTGCACAGGACCACCGTATTGGACGGCTCGTGCCAGCTCACTATAGGTCACTGCGGCAACTCCAGTCTTCTTCACAGCGCAGGCGCCAGCATGATTAGCAACCACCGCGGCCTCGTACATGGGCGCTCCTGCCGCCAGGGTTAGAGCGAATGCTGCCATTGTTGTGTCCCCCGCTCCAGCGACGTCATAGACCTCTACTGTATGTGCCGGAACAAACAAGTAGCCATCGCTGTGCGACCAGCACGCCAATCCCAGAGGGCCCAACGTGATGAGCAGCGTATCCACCTCTAGCTCCTGCCGAAGGAGCTCACCTTGCCTGTTCAATCCTTCACCTGGAGCTTCCAATGGACCTACAAGAGCCTCGGCTTCACTGTGATTGAGCGACAGCGCCGAGGCACCCTTGAACCAGGGAGCGCTATTTGGCTTTGGATTGACATAAACTGGCTTGCCGGCAATCCTGCAGTATTCCATTACTTCGCTGGCCGTAGCGCGAGTGATGCACCCTTTTCGGTAGTCGGAAATGAGGAGCGCGCTAGTATGGCGTAGCGACGTCTCGACCGCAGTCATAATTGCCGTTAAGCTCTCCTGCAGCGGCTCCTGGGTTGTCTCACGATCGACACGTACAACCTGCTGGCTGTGGGCAACTACGCGTGTCTTGCGCGTGGTTGGCCGTGCGAACTCAGCTACCAGACCATCGGTTCCGACGCCCAGATTGCCAAGAGCCTGGCGCAGTTTCTGTCCCATTTCGTCCTCGCCTACAAGGCCAATAACCGTAGAGGCTGCACCCATTGATTTAACGTTCGCCGCTACATTTGCCGCACCACCAGGCTGCCAGTCTTCTGCCTGAACCTCCACTACTACTACCGGTCCCTCGGGTGATATGCGTCGCACGATACCTCGTAGGTACTCGTCGACCATGAGATCGCCAAGTACGGTAATATGAAGCGACGAAAAATCTGCGAGTTTAAAACTCTTTGGGTGCCCTGGCATTCGCTACTTCTCCTCTGCGTCAGCGCAGTGATGATTCGCTCTATGGAAACTTATCATGCGAGAATCCACTTACGATGATCTAAACTCGCTGCAGATCGAACTCTGGCGGAGGAGTCCCATTGAAGTTGAGACAGGGTTCGAATTACAGCACTGTTGGTGTGAAACTGTTGAAGTCGACCACAGGCAAGTGCCCGAATGTCACGTGGTGCGGAACGCGCCAGGTAGATGAGCTCGTAAATCATCTGCTCTTCGGGGACGTTTGCCAATTCCTTTAATAGACTTCGGCGTGCATCACTCTGTCGTGGCAGCTGAAGGCACGCAGAATCTAGCAGCCATTTGCGGCTATTTGCCACATCACCCATTGCGACGCACTTGGCAGCCCAGCGGATGGCGTTATTCGCTCGATCTTGACGTTTGGATGCAATTGATTGCAGCCATGTGGCAGCTTCCATTCTCCTCGAACCATCGCGCAATGCCTCGGCAATTCTTTCTGGAAACGACACCGCGTATGCTGCCCAGTTCATTAGCCACACATAGCGTTGTATTGCCTGCGATTTGGTTTCACCTGCTAATTGAAAGTAGCAGCTTCCAACACAGGAATCGTGCGAAGTCATGTTACACGGCGAATAAAGTGACTCCTGCCACGGTTCGTCCAACGGAGGAGTGTGCGCCTCTGAAGATTCGGTCGTTAATGAGGATGAGGAAGGTACGTGGATGCCGACATCCAGGGGACGCAAGCCAGTGGAAATACACTCCTCAACATCGCTTCTGCGGGCCTCTTCGTCGTGGCTATGAAATGGAGCGACAGTCACCATTCTGAACTGAATAAAGTCGCACTGAATATAGCGATTTTGTACTAATCGGTCATAAATCTGCTTCAATACGAGATCATAGGTCAACCGGAATCTCCAGCACTCTATCAGCATCGTTCAGCGCCGTGATGGCAGCTCGTGCGGCAAGCTGTTCGGCTTCCTTCTTACTTTTGCCAGTTCCGGTACCGAGAGGAACACCTCGCAAATAGACCTCTACGAGGAATGTTTTATCGTGGTCCTGGCCAGATTCCTGAATCGTTTTGTACTGCGGCAGCACCTGAAACGTAGATTGAACGTGTTCTTGCAAGGCGGACTTGTAGTCACCACGAAGAGAATCGTTTTGTGCTTCTGCAATTGCTGGTGCAAGCAACCGCCGAACGAGAGTGCTTGCAATGCTCAGCCCTTGATCGAGGTAGACCGCTCCGATCACAGCCTCAAATGCGTCTGATAATATCGAATTTCGGTCCCGACCCCCGGAATGTTCCACCGTAGGGCTTAAAAGGACGAAGTCGGCAATTCCAGATTCCCGCGCAGCAGCAGCGAGCCGCGCTTCACTCACGGTAAATGCCCGCAGCTTTGCCAGGGTTCCTTCGTGTACGTCCGGGCAGAGCTGGTAAAAGGCCTCTCCTATAACCAGCCCCACCACGGCATCCCCTAGAAACTCCAAGCGCTCGTTACTCGGCAGTCCCTCCTCCGCCTCCATTGACCGATGGGTTAGAGCGCGTACGAGCATTTCCTCGTGGTTAAACCGAACGTTCAGCCTTGTCTGTAGCAGTTCAAGGTTAGGACGTTGCATACTATTCTAGCTTTTTGATCGCAGCGGCCATCCGTTCCAGGCCGGTCGAGATGTTGCCCTCCGATGTCGCATAAGAGAGGCGAATGTAACCATCGGCGCCAAAACCTGAACCCGGAACTACGGCAACATTTGCCGTATCTAGCAGATAGTCTGCTAGCGAGTCGCTACCAGTTATCAAAGATTCCCCGTGCCGTTTTCCATAGAGAGAAGAAACATTTGGGAATGCATAGAACGCGCCGCCCGGTATCGAACACGACACACCAGGGATCTGGTTCAACAGCCCTACAATAAGGTTGCGGCGCTGTTCAAAATGAACGCGCATCTGTTCCACGGCCTCGGGATGTTTGGTAAGCGCAGCGACCGCCGCTTTTTGAGCGATGGAAGTTGGATTAGATGTAGACTGATCCTGAATGCGCCCCATAGCCGCTACCAGTTCCTCGTCTGCAGCGGCCGCGTACCCGATGCGCCAGCCAGTCATTGAATAAGCCTTAGAGCAGCCATTCACAGTGATCGTTCGCTTGAAAATCTCATCGCCTAGGGAAGCAGCACTTACATGCTCGTTGCCGTCATACACTAGCTTTTCGTAGATTTCATCGCTTATGAGGTACAGATCGTGCTGGATGCATAGTGCTGCAATGTCCTTTACCTGCTGCCGCGATGCAACCCCTCCCGTAGGATTGGACGGAGAGTTAAGGATAATGGCTTTGGTCTTCGGTGTGATCGCACTTCGCAGTGCCTCTCGCGTTGGTACAAAATTATCTGCAGCGGTAGTCTCCACAATGACCGGTGTTCCGCCTGCAAGCTTTACCATTTCCGGATAACTGACCCAGTAGGGAGCCGAGACGATCACTTCGTCGCCATCATCTAGCATCGCCTGAAAGATGTTGTAAAGCGAATGTTTTGCCCCGCAGGATACGATAATCTGCGATGGTTTATACTGCAGTCCGTTGTCGTGGCTAAGCTTGGCTGCAATAGCCGCTTTCAAATCTACGTCACCGGAACTTGGCGTATATTTTGTATAGCCCGCGGCAAGCGCATCTATGGCCGCTTGTTTAATATGATCTGGGGTGTCAAAATCCGGTTCACCCGCTCCAAATCCTATGACATCACGGCCCTCAGCCTTGAGGGCTTTCACTCGCGCAGTAATTGCAAGAGTGGGCGAGGGAGCTGCATTGCGCGCTCGTTTTGAAATTCCCATGGTAACGATATCCTTTCTCTCAATACCCGTTGGCAGCAGGTTAAATGATCCTGCCAGCTCACTTAGTACACGCGAAAAGCCGCGTAGAAGCGACTATTGCAATCTAGCGAAACGCGATAACTAAAGCAATTATAAGGGCGATAATGGAAGCGTAAATGGTAGCGCCAATGCTCCACTTCCTGCGAGCTTCGTTAAACTGAGTTGTATCACGATAACGGCCAGTTTTCCATGCCAGAATGGCAGCCCTGCGAGCTATAAACGCCTTCATTCCCATCCAGATAGCTAACGTCAGGATCGTCGTACCGCCAACCCAATCATCGCCAGCCGCCCAATGAGGATTAGCTACGCGCATTGTGAATGCGGCAAGCCATATAATGCTCAACAGGGTGCAGTAGATCCAGTACCACCATAGTTGGCAAAATGCACTGAACACCGACGTAAGGACGAAAGCAGACCACTGCCAGCGTGTCACCGCACCCTCTGGCAGTCTGTCCACATTGAGTGGGCAGCGCACCTGTACGTTTGCGGTATTTGCATTAATGAGTGAAGAAAGTGTACTGTCACGTATGTCGAGCACCATTCCAAATGGAATGCCGCAGTTCGGGCAAAGTCGTGCACCAGGAAGTGAAACTCCACACACTCGGCATAGGGAACCCGTAGCATCCCCCGCGTTTCGCGAGTACTGTCGCTTACTGATGACAGGCAGCCCACATCCACTGCAGTTAACGGACCTACGTGGGTTTTTCACTCCACAATGCCTGCACTTCATTGCAGACTACTCCCAGGTGACACAAAGTCCAGATCAATAGCCAATTATACCTTACAGGTTTCTCCTGATCGCGGCGTAAAGAACCTACGAATCGGGTGGTCAATGCCCAATCATTGCGCGTGTTTATCGTTCATCTCGGGGCCTCGGATCTACAAAAAGTGCTAGCTTACTGCAATTCATTCGATTGACTGTTGTCCGAGCCACATAGCTTTCGCGCAGCGACGCAGCGCTGGCATTCTGGATTACGGCATAGCAGTCCGCTTGGTTCGCCTTCAAGGTACGCTGTAGCAAGAGATATGGCCATGCGCATTGCGAACAGTCGGCATTTAGCAGCGGCCACAGTGCCATTGCGTTGTAGCCGACTGTTCGCCATTAATGGCTCTAGTCTTGCAAAGCCTGCCCGGCAGCCGGGCGCGCCAATCATCTCGCAGGTGCGTTGAGCTGATGAGCGATAGGTCTGGGACCTGCGAGTGTAGGGTACGCGCGCCCATATTTCGGCAAGGTGAAGAGCGATATTCGTGCTGTAGTCAGTTCCCAGCAGAATAACACTACCATCCTTTTGAAACAGCTTTGCCAACGGTGATTCCGAGCCAAATGGATAGTGATGCGGTGCGGAACGAACGAAGAATTCTGCATCATCTCCCAGTGCAACAAAGGAGTATAGGGGATGCCTCGAACGGTGTGCGTCCGGATGCCTACGCGCTATTTCAGGAAGAATTCCTACAAGGTGTGTGTCCACGGGCGTCAATTCAGCTTCAAATGTGGTCATAAGGGCGGAAGCTAGCCGCTCGTCAGCAAATGACATTTCGGCACCAATTTCGGGTGGTGCGATCACATTACTCAATGTGAACGCCGGGAACAGCAGATTGCCACCGGGTCCAACCGCCTCTAACAGGGCACTTAGCACACCAGAAGCCCCACAACCTATTTCGCCAAGCGAACGAAGTGAGCTAATAACCAGCAGGCTATCTCCGTGCCGGATACCCAGCGCGCACAGTTGAGAGGTTAACTCCGCTTGTGTCCACATAGAGCCGTCTCCTGCACCAAAGTCCAATGTTAGAATGAAGATTGTACTGCCAACATGTCAAATTTGTGGCCTGCAGAAGGAAACAGTAGTTAGGTCGCTGAAAATAACTTACGTACTTCACACTCACAAAGGACGCAGCAATGCCTCAAAAGATTTACAACTACGCAATTATAGGGACCGGCCCACTGAGAGAAAAGCCTGGCCCAACTGGATATGGTATGGCAAATACCCACTGGCCGGCGTTCAGTTCAAGCGGCCGCGTCAACCTTGTCGCTATCGCCGACCTTGAACCCGAGCACAGTGCAGCATTTCTGAAGAATCATAACCAGACTGCGGTTACTTACACAGATTACCAGAAAATGCTGCAACAGCAACAGATCGACATTGTTTCCATCTGCACCTGGCCGGATGCTCATTCTGAGTTAGCCATTGGATGTGCAAAGGCAGGTATCAAAGTGATACACAGTGAAAAGCCTATGTCTGATACCTGGAATGGTGCCAAACTGATGAAGGCTGCTGCCGATGAGGCTGGTGTGCTTTTGAGCTTCAATCACCAGAGAAGGCATATTAAGCTGTTCCAGCATATCAAGGGGCTGCTAGACAGTGGGGTAATTGGTAAGCTAGTCCAGATAGAGGCGCATTGCCCGAATCTTTATGACTGGGGCACACACTGGTTTGATATGCTGCAGTATTATAACAACGAGTGCGATGTAGAGTGGGTTATTGGTCAGATTGAGAGCCATACTGAACATCGCATCTTTGGACAGCGTCACGAGAACCAGGGTATGGTAGCGTATCGATGGAAAAACGGGGTTATGGGTGTATTGTTGACCGGTGCCCCATCTAGCATTGGTTGCGCGCAGAGAATTATTGGGCAGGACGGTATCATTGAGGTGTTGAATGAACGAAAGTACCGCCTGTTTTCGAGCAAGGGAAACCCGGCAGAGGAGGTAGAGATACCTCAGGGAGATCTCTCTGATCACCAGCTAACCGCACTCGATGTGATTAAGCAGCTGGATGAACCAGGCCACGTTAGTTTTCTCAATGCGACTAATGCAATCCGGGCCGCTGAGGTTGGGTTTGCTGCTTACTACAGCAGCCTGCACAGGGGCAGGATTGATCTTCCGCTTTCCTATGGCGGTAACGCCTTTGCTACGATGCTCGATCGAGGCGATATGGGACCAAACAGAAAAGCATTGGAGGAGTAGATTTGGACCGCCTGCTAATAAACGACGCACTGTTGACGCGAGTGGGATATGATGCACGAAAACAGGATTTGGAGGTAGTGCTTGAAAACAGGACCGCACGCTTGTACATCGGCGTTCCACCGTCTGTTTATCTTGCGATGATGCAGTCTGAAAACGTGGGGGATTATTTCCGTTCCAAGGTTGAAGGTGCGTACGTTTATCAGTCCATACCGCTCCGGCAAGTCTAACGCGTACCATGCGAGCTGCCATTACGGCAGCTCGCATGGCTATGCGACTCTACTTTGCTGCGGTGGCGCTGTTTGTTGGTTTTGCGTTGAGTTCTGGCAACACCTTTTTGAGGGAGTCTGCCCACAACTTTGCCTGCTGATCAAGTTTCAAACCGTTTGCTTTGGCATCCTCGGGAGTGGTTGTGATCAGAAGGTGGTTTCCCACCCATATTTCTACCGAATTAGGATGATAGATTTCATGGACACTCTGTGCGCTTAGGTTCGGCATGGACAGAATGGGAACGAGGCGCTCGGTCACCGCGTTGACGCGCTGGTCCTGCGTGAGCCCTGCAGCGCCGGTCCTAATCCGCATTACGAACTCGCCTCCCACAGCGATGTCGCCTTTCTCAGCTTTAGCAGGAGTGCTACAAAAGCCAAATGCTGTGGTGAGCGATAGTGCTGCAATTGTGAGATACAGTTTGCTCTTCATTTAGGTTCTCTCCATTTCTAATGATGTAACACCGGATATGTGGCGTAACAAACACTGTTACGTTACAAGGTTGTCAACACAACCCTTCGGTTTGGCGATAAACTTCCCGAGCACAATGACCACGATTTCATTGATACCACCCACGTGCTCAATAGGTATGCGGCATGCTTAAAAGGGATTAGGTCGCGAGTTTGGTTTTTTTTACGTCCTTCAGTCACCTTGCAACGGAGTAAATCCGTGCAGAGTCCACTCTGCCACCGCAATTAATTGGCCGCAAAAGTAGTTGACTGCCATTATACCCTTACTGTCTTAGAACCTCAGATTGTTAGCATGCAGGCCCAAATGCTTGATTGTTAACTGTGCATTGTTAGGCCTGCGATTAACCAGGTGTTAGGCAACCAGCGCGCTGAACTATATCCGTATAGCATACCGCCGCCAGCATATTAGAGGTAACACTTTTACGGTTATTCGTGGGGCTTTCACTGCTTAGTCATGCCAACGAGTCCTACGTTGGGTACAATTAGGAGCATCTTAATCGCCGCGTGCGGTGTGCTTTGGCGCTGCCTAATTGCTGGCGGGCCATTTTCGTATTCCGGCTATTTATATTGAATAGTGCGAACCAACAAGGAGACGTGTAGTGATTCACTGGCAGAGGACGGTAACTTGCGGTGTATTGACGGAAGCCAACGTAGGGCAGCAGGTTGTGCTGAACGGCTGGGTGCATAAACTTCGCACGTTCGGCGATCTCGTGTTCCTAGATCTTAGGGATCGTACTGGCCTTATTCAGGTAGTTGTCGATAAGCAGCATAATCCGGAACTTGTGCCCATTGCAAACGGTTTAAGAAGTGAGTTTGTTGTGGCAGTTCTTGGTACGGTTGCGGCACGACGGCCAGGAACCGAGAACCCAAAACTCGCAACGGGCAACGTTGAGGTCGTTGCCACTGAGATTGACACCTTAAACTCTGCAAAATCGCTTCCATTTCCTTTGAGCGATGAAGAGCAAATGACGCAGGTTGACGAAACGCTGCGGGTTAAGTACCGCTATCTGGATCTGCGACGATCTCGGATGTACCAGATGCTGCAGATGCGCCATCGGGCGGTAAAGATTCTACGTGACATACTGGACGCCGAGGGTTTTCTGGAAATTGAAACCCCGATCTTTACCAAATCCACACCAGAGGGTGCCCGTGACTACCTGGTGCCCTACCGCCTGCAACCGGGTCATTTCTACGCGCTGCCACAATCGCCCCAACAGTACAAACAGTTGCTGATGGTCGCAGGTGTCGATAGGTACTTCCAGATTGCACGCTGCTTTAGAGATGAGGCGCAGCGCGCCGATCGCCAGCCAGAGTTCACTCAACTTGATGTGGAGATGTCCTTTGTTACGCAGGAGGATGTGTTAGCCATCGCCGAGAAAGTGACTGCCGGCGTTGTGCAGCAGCTGTGCGACAAGAAGGTGGAGCACCCCTTCCCACGTTTGACTTACGATGAGAGCATGAGCCTTTACGGAAACGACAAGCCAGATTTGAGGTTTGGACTTACGCTGAAGGATCTGGGGGAGATCGCAAGCACGTCGAGCTTTGCCCTATTTAAGTCAGTTCTCGAAGCTGGCGGTCAAGTGAAGGCTGTACGGTATCCTGGCGGCGCGTCGCTCAGTCGAAAAGAGGTGGATGAACTCGCGGCGTTCTGCAAGGAGTTTGGGGCTGGCGGTTTGGCAACCATTGTCGTAAACGAGGATGGTGCCGGGGGAGTTAAATCACCTCTCTCGAAGTTTTTTCAACCTGAACAGATGCTGGAGATTGTGCGCTTGTGCGAGGCTGAACCGGGTGACCTCATCTGTGTAGTGGCAGACGCAAAACGGAGTGTCGTGGCAAACGTTCTTTCGAGGCTGCGGCTTGAGATAGGCAGGCGCTGTGGTTTGCGTGATCCTTCTCAGCTTGCATTCTGCTTCGTTACAGATTTTCCGCTGGTTCAGTGGAACGAGGATGAACAGCGATGGGACGCCGAACATCATCCGTTTACGATGCCACGTCCGGAGCACATGGAATATCTCGAGACAGACCCGGGCAAGGTGCGTGCACTTTGTTACGACCTTGTATGTAACGGTCAGGAATCTGCCTCTGGGTCCATTCGAATACATCGAGCTGATATACAGGCACGAGTGTTTGATCTGCTCGGTATAGATGCCGAGCGCCAGCAGGAACGATTTGGGCATATACTTGAGGCGTTCTCGTTTGGTGCCCCTCCACATGGAGGCTTCGCCTCAGGTATAGACCGGCTAATCATGAACCTGCTGGATGAACCAAACATTCGCGAGGTAATGGCGTTTCCAAAAATGGGACTAGGGTATGACCCGCTAATGGATGCTCCATCTACTGTGGATGCCGATCAACTGCGCGAACTCGGGCTGTCCATCACCCGAAAAGCCAAATAGAGCTACATGGGAGTAACCTTGATGGTGCACAATAGGGGGACAATCATCCGCTGCGCAGCCGTGTTAGCCTGCACAGCTGGTGTGTTTTGGATGCATAGCGCGTACGCTCAAACCCAGCTTAGCATGGACGAACATGCCGGGCAGAAGCTGATAGAGGCAAATCGCAAACTGAACGCAAGCGTTGCGGTGCTGAGAAAGCACCTTTCTACGTCACAACTTGCCCTGTTTCAACAATCCCAGCAGACATGGTACAGATTTAGAACGCAGGATGCGCTGTTTCGGGCCTCTCAATACCAGGGCGGCAGTCTTTATCCCACCGAATTCGCTATGGTGCAGACGGATCTCACCAATCGGCGAATAGCGGAACTTCAAACAATTATTAAGGAACGGGATGAAGTGAGTGGTAACGGAAAACGTTGAACTTACGGTGCCGTTGCAGTAACATGGCATAGTGGCAGTAACCGGCTGACTGTCCCTTGGCACTGGTGAATATGCCAAGGGGTAGGGCCCCGAGGTGATGAGGTATAGCTTACGCGAACCGTACTTGATGCCAACTCGTAAACTACGGTTCGGCTTAGTTGGCGCTATATAAAGCCGCCCGTAGCAGGGAGAATGTGCAGCAGACGCAGATGTCAACATGTCCAATTGTCCGTCTGCTACCGACTGGCGGTACGCGGGCCAACAGCCGACGAGGTTACCACCACAACGTCAGCGGCAATATGAGGACCATGTGAATTACCCGCCATTGCACTATGAGAGTTCTGCTCCCGCCGGACGTTGGAGAAGAAGCGTCATGGCTTTTCCTGGCTCATGGTGCTCGAACAGGATGCCATAGAGTGCTCGCGCGAGTGGCATGGGAACCGAGTATCTTTCTGCAAGCTGCCATAATACTCTGGTAGTAGGGACGCCCTCTGCCACCTGGCCCAATTCGTCCAGCACTTCGCCTAAGGATCGGCCAGAGCCAATGGCAAGCCCGACCCTATAGTTGCGAGATAGTGTGCTAATTGCCGTCGCGATTAGGTCCCCTACGCCAGACAGGCCAAGGAAAGTATGGGGCTCGGCACCTATTGCTGAACCAAGCCGCATGGCTTCAGCCAGGCCACGCGTCATCAGGGCAGCTCTGGCATTATCACCCATACCCAAGCCTTCACATACTCCCGCTGCTATCGCAATGACATTCTTAATTGCACCGCCCAACTCTACGCCCACAATATCGTGGTTAGTGTAAACTCGAAAAGTTGGAATGTCCATCCTGGTGAAGGCGCCCTGCACCGTTTGCCTGGCAGACGACGAGAGCGACGCTGCTACAGCCGCGGCAGGTAAACCACGAGCGATTTCTACGGCCAGGTTTGGTCCAGAAAGCGCGGCAATGTGATGGCTAAAACCCGGCAATACTTCGGCAAGAACTTGTGACATTCTGAGGCCTGACACTGCCTCCAGGCCCTTGGCTGCTGATACCAACACTGTTTCTGGCGGCAGTAGGTTTTGAGCAAGTTCTGCGGTCTCCCGGACAGCATCACTTGGCACCGCCCAGATCACCATTTCGGCCCGATGAAGCGCGTTCGGCAAGGACGATGTGACGTTAACCCTTTCGGGTAAGGCATGGCCGGGCAGATAACGGCGGTTTTCGCGGCTACGAACAATATCCTCAGCTAGTTCGACATCTCTTGCCCACAGACTGCATTGCCATCCGTTCTGCGCCAGGACAAGTGAAAGCGCTGTTCCCCAACTGCCACCACCGAGTACCGCCGCATGAGGATCGTGAAGTGGGGAGGTCATTCTGCGTGTTCCTGTACGATATTGTCGCCACAACCATTGGCCCAGGCCTCATGCGTTAGCAGCTGTTTTATCGATGGGGATGAGTAGCCCAACTTTGCTGCTGAGATTACAATGTCCTGAAGGTCCACGCCATACCAGTTGTGTTTTGCATGCTGCGCCAGGCCGGCAACGTTTATTTGCGCAATAATCTCAGCGATGTCCGACCAGAGCCGGGATACGTCAGACGGGGTGGCGGAGTATCGATCGATATTACCTAAGATCGCGAGCATGTTTCTCCTGAACGCCGCACGATCAAGGCTCATGAATCCACTGGAAAGCCTTGTCCTGCCAGTCCGTCTGGCTGTCTCCGCATAGGACACTCCAGCAAAGTAGAGCATTGTTAACGGGGCAAACAGGGCCATATTTCCCATAGTTTTGTAACAGGCACCAACCAGTGCCGCGGTGCAATCTGCTTCGTCTAGAGTCACTCGTGAATAATCTGTAAGATCGGCATCCAAACCCGAGGATCCTAGTTGGTCCATAAGGCGCTGAATTCCCAGAAGAGTCAGCGGTATGCCAGTGCTAAAGAGAGGGTCAATGCTAGCAGCCGCAGACGGAAGCATCGCCCAGGCCCTGCCTGCGGCCTTAGACGCACGCCATGAGAGTGTGGGCGCATGGCAGAACGGCCTTGCGGGTGCGGATTTGCAAAAAAGGCTGCGTACACCCGGCAGCAGCTCTAGCAGTTGCTGCCATTGTAGATCAGGGTGGTCGGCCCGTAAATACTTCCTCATGAACGGTTTTGTCAACGCCGCGCCGGCACTAACCAGCCCATCATCAAAGCGCAGTGACCATATCCAGCCACCATCGAACAGGTGATGAACCGCAGCCCAATCTGGTGGGTAGGGAGCGCCGTGTAAACTACCTGAATTACACAATTCGACGCCGTTGAAATGTGTGTATATGGCGGACGTCTCCGGCAGCGTAGGGAAAGAGGCTTCACCCATTTTAAGGAAATTGGCAACGGTGCCCCGGGGTCCGCCGGCATCAATTAGGAACTTCGCTGTTACCTTATCAGCCGTTGCGGCAGTGTGCAGTGTGAGGCACCATCCCCGTTCGTAGTCGTGAATTTCAGTTCTGGTATCGTCGCGGTAGTCCACACCACGGCTGCGCGCGACATTACAAAAAAAGAGATCTACATCCTCACGCATCCAGTGCATATCAGCGACTGCATCACACGGGCTGGCCGCAACCAGGAGTTCGTTATCACGTTCATTAGAACGCGGCTTACCCAGCGGATGGGTATAGTAAGTGAAGCCCCGTTTAAGCCCACAGCGTAGATGCGGTACCGTAGACTTCCACGAAGCGTAATTGGTGAGGGGCAAAAGCTCCTTGAGATCATACGCCTGTGCAATCTCTTCTAGAACAAGGTTGGCTAACGGCGAAGTGGACTCGCCAATGGCAAACCGCGGATGATGGTGCTTTTCAACGAGGATAACCGAGTATCCAATCGCGGCGGCGCATGCGGCAAACAGGGATCCGCCAAATCCGGCGCCAAGTACAGCAATGTCATATTCGGAATTCATGCCCATATTCTATTCGTTGTTGCTGTGCGAGTCAATGGCTGCCTCTCCCGCATACCCCAAGTGGTCTCGATTAAACGTGCGCCGGGATGCGACCAAGTCCCATATTTAGACCATAACCGACTGGGCATGGGTCCGCTTGTTATATCCTGCCGGGGGAGTCAACGTAATGGCGGATATTCTTCAATGCGCTTCTAAGCCTGCGCCAAACAGAACCGAAAATAGTACACAATGTTTACAGGCAGGTAAGGAAAGGACTTTACGATAGATGACGTACGACGTAACTCTGATTCCAGGAGACGGTATCGGCCCTGAAGTATCCGAAGCGGCTGTTAGGGTGGTGGAGGCGACCGGAGTATCCGTTAACTGGCATCGTGTTGATGCTGGCGCAGAATGCGTAGCCAAGTACGGAACACCGGTTCCCGACGAGGTAGTAAGCTCCATCATCAATAACAGGGTAGCGCTAAAGGGCCCTATTACTACTCCAATAGGGGTAGGATTTGCAAGCGCCAATGTAATGCTACGGAAGAGGCTGGGCCTCTTTGCTAATATTAGGCCCGCCCACACGATGCCAGGAGTTAAGTCGCGTTATGATAACGTCGATCTTGTGGTCATACGTGAGAACAGTGAAGACCTCTATTCCGGACTAGAGCACATTGTCATTCCTGGCGTGGTAGAGAGCCTGAAAATCATCACCGAAGCTGCTTGTACCCGGATCGGCAAATATGCTTTCGAATACGCCCGCAGGAATCGGCGCAAAAAGGTTACTGCAGTTCATAAGGCCAACATCATGAAGCTGGCAGATGGCCTGTTTCTGGAATGCTTGCGACGCGCAGCGCGAGAGGCGCCTGAAATTGGCTATGAAGAGATGATAGTAGATGCAACATGCATGAACATGGTTCTAAACCCTGAGCGCTTTGACGTGATGGTAATGGAGAACCTGTACGGTGACATCCTCAGCGATCTTGCATCTGGCCTCATTGGAGGATTGGGTCTTACACCGTCGGCAAATATAGGCGAAACCGGAGCGGCTATGTTCGAAGCGGTACACGGATCTGCCCCTGATATAGCCGGTCGAAATATCGCCAACCCCATCGCGCTTATACTATCCGCGGGCCTTATGTTGAAGCACATGGCAGAGTTTGAACAGGCTGCGCGTGTGGAAGCCGCGGTTCAACGAGTCCTCTCCGAAGGTAAGGTGCGAACTAAAGACCTGGGTGGAGATTCAACGACAACCGAGATGACCGACGCAATTATCGCGGCGCTTTGAAAGCGCTAAACGAGCTGGTGAAGGGGGCACCCTACACCAGCTCGCTACGGCGTGGTTAGCGCGGGGGGAGCAGAGTATCGAGGTTGGGCAGTGTTGCAGGGGCTTCACTCGCGCTGCAGTTCTCTTCCAGTATCTGGTCAAAAACCTCTTTGCGGTGTACGGTGACGTTTCGTGGCGCCCGTATGCCGATACGTACCTGTTCACCTCGAACTTCTAAAACAGTGATCTCAATATCGTTACCGACCATAATTGATTGATCGGGTTTTCGAGTTAAAACCAGCATCTGTGGCCCTCCATGGCACCGAATGCAGGGAATTTTGGACGGCGGGAAGAATACATCCCTGTGTTACAAAGCAACGCCGTCAATTAGTTGTCACTACATTATCGGCTGCTATGTTAATATTCTACAGCATTTTTTGATGGTTAAAGGAGAAGATTCATGCCGAGAACCATTGGTATAAGAATCTCCATTGTATTTTTGTGCCTCTTAACGGCCGCAATTCGGGTTCAAGCGCAGTCGATCCGTCAGTTTGGCCTCACTGGATCCTCCGTTTTGGCTCCAGGTAGTCCCTTGCACGACATCAGCAGTATTTCCGTGAATTCAGCGGGGCTTGTCGTGAATGTCGATGGGGCCGACCCTTACTTCTTCCTTAAATCCCACGACTATCCTGCCGGAATGCGCCTGTGGATTAAGATGACCATTGTTAGCCCGCACGCAGGCACCGGAAGGTTCTACTTCTTTCATCACGCGGCAAGCGAACGTCACGACCTGCACTTTGACGTAACACATGGAATGCAGACTATCTACCTTCCACTGCCTGCCATGGGCGCTCACACCTCGTTTCGCATTGATCCTCCGCCGGGACACTACCAGTTTCACCTTACTTCGTTTGCAGTTGAGGGCCGCACAATCATCCGCGTTCCGACCTGGACGGAACCCTCTGTACCGGTTCTTGGCAAACGGCCACTACAAATAAGATCAGGTGGCCTGCAAATACTACAGGCCCATCACCAGCTTGGTGCATTCGTCGTTAACTATGACGGGTATAGGATGGCTTGCGGGCAGGATAATGAGAAGATTGGTTACATGCTTAACGGCAAACCTGTCTTCTTTGATCCAAACAACGAAGGAATCACCACAGTCGTTAATGAACAAGGGGTGCTGCACCTACGAACCGTGGCAATTGACCCTGACGGAGCTAGATGGGAACTTCATCAGACCTTTCGTGGCAAGGCAGATGATTGTATTGAGGTCGACTGTTCTGCACAAGTTAGTGAACCCCGTGACATTCTTTACCTACCGTTCTTTGTGATGCTGCCCGGTTTAGGCAGCTTCGGTATCCATCGACAACAGGCGCTGTTTAGCGGCGTGGAATATCTAAACGCTGTAGATGCCAGCAGCAGCGACAAGGACCTTAAGGGTCCCCAGGCGCAACGCCAGATACCACCTTCCAGTGACATTACAATTCCATTGATGGCGATTGCGGCTAATAATAGAGTGTTGTCGTTAACCTGGCAGCCCGCTGATGACATAGCCGCGGAATTTGACTCTCCAGATCGTTTACCACACACCGCCGCGCACCTTATGGCGATAATATCGCCTGGCACGGGTGGCATGGGACGCCCGGCTGGCCATATTCTGCCCTATGAGGCAACCCATTTGGCCGCTAATCATGTCATTTTTGCGAATGTAACGGTGATGGGTGCTCGAGGAGCAACCATTGTACCGGCTCTAAGTCAATATATAACAACCCATGGATTACCTCCGATACCATCACCGGGATTGAGCAGAACAGACTATTTGAATCTCGCTGCTGCAGGATGGTTACACTCTCCTATCAGTCATATCCCACTATTTCAGCACGCCTATAATGGTAGTGGGTTTCCTCCGCAAATTGCTCCCGATGCCGCCACCGAACTAGCATACATTGCGTCTAACATAAATACCCCTGCACTTTGTCAACCACTCAACGCTGCCTATCAGAAAGCTATAGCGGTTGTACCGCCATCTCAATTTACTACGACAGGCATTTTTCATGTTCGAACCCTGGCCCCGGCACTTGTTGCGGGCAAGGCGCTGGATGCCGCACGCGAGTGCGAGCTACAGGCAAACCAGGAGCTCTCTGCGATGGAAAAGGATGAGCATGCTATCTATACGCCGCCGGTTAACGGCGAGAACCTCGCCGCAACAAATCCTCATCGGTATACCGACGGGCTAGATGCTGAGCGTGTGTTGCCGTTACTAGAGAATGCTGCATTTTGTGGAAGTGAAGGACTCATTCGTGGTGCCTTAAAAATGCTCGACAGGCTGGATCAATATAAGACCAGCGTACCGCGCGGTGCTCAAACGTGGGAGGTACCGCTGCACGTACCGGATATCCTGGCTGCAGCGGACCTGTGTAAATGCTATACCTTGGGCTATATGTTGAGCGGCCGCAAACAGTATCTACAACAGGCCGAATATTGGGCTTGGACTGGCATACCGTTTGTCTACTTGCACCAACCGGAAAGCAGGCGGATTGGATTCTATGCGACTACAGCCGTACTGGGTGCTACCCACTGGGTGTCTCCAGACTGGATAGGTCTGCCTGTACAGTGGTGCGGAATGGTGTACGCAGATGCCTTACATCTGTTAGCCCGTGAGGATCACGATGCCCAGTGGGACCATATAGCCGACGGTATCACGGCTTGCGGCCTGCAGATGACATGGCCGATGGACTCGCCGTTGCACGGATTGTTACCTGATTCCTTTAACCTTGTAACCCAAACCCGAAATCTTCCAGCAATTAATCCTGGCACTGTGTTCAGTGGTGCTATTCCCTACTATCACCTGCCGCCCCTGTACCAGATGACAGTTTGCCGCAAGTGTAGGGCAATCATTCATGTTCCGGGTCGAATTCGATTAGTAAATGACAGTAAAGGCAGTGTGAGCTTTCATGCGGAGGGGTGGCCGGTTGGTCAATACGATGTACTGATTACAGGCATATCATCACAACCGCGGGTGGTCATCAATGGCGCGAAGGTTTCGCTGGAGAAAGGGTATCGGTACGATGCCGTTCATGGCTGGTTGGCCCTTAGGTTAGAAGGCAAACCCACCATTGCCTTGCGATGGCGGTAACCAAAGTCAATCTACATTACGAGGGGAAATGTAGCCCGGCGTGGTTATGAGGGGAGCGGGCCGTCGCTTCGATGGTCATGATCCGAGGCCTCTTTAGCGAGCGATTTTTCGATATCTAACAGCAGGTGGCCCTGCACCCACGTTCGTAAATCAGCGACGATTGCGATCATTTTGTCTACATCATTGCGGGGGCTTGCGGGGTCATCCTGCCAGTTTCGAAGAGCGCGCTCCGCGCGGCGTAACGCTCCGGCGGCGCGCTGGGCAGGGCTTATCAGCGAAGGCATAACTATCTGCTCCTTGGTGCGTCCGGTTCAAGCAAATCTAATGCTCTCCCCATATTGTCTGAATCAATTCTACCACGCGGTGAAAGTCGTGCTACCAAGCCAATATCAATATCCGTCGAATAGTTGACCAATCTGGTAGGGCACGTTATAATTCCGCCTAACGTACAAAATAAAGACTGCTGCGAGAGTAGAAAGGTTCCCCATGCCAGATATGCTTGTTAATCTACTGCACCTGCCAGATGAGGCTGAACAGGTTGGTGCAATGCGAAATATCGGCGTAGTAATTCGGCGTGCGAACACCTTTGAGGCTAGTGCCGTTAGGCGTTTCATAGAGGACAACTTCTCTACGGGCTGGGCAGACGAGTTGATGCCCTGCTTTTCACGCCAGCCTGTCTCACTTCATATCGCCATTGCCGATGGCGAAATAATTGGATTTGCTGCTGTAGAGGCTACCTGCCGCAATTACTTTGGCCCTACAGGCGTTCTTCCTCAGCAGCGCGGTCGCGGAGTAGGCACGGCATTGCTCGTCGTGGCATTACACTCAATGCGCACTAGTGGCTATGCCTATGGTATTATTGGCGGAGTGGGGCCGGCAGAATTCTACGCGAAAGCGGTTGGTGCTACGATAATTCCTGACAGCACTCCTGGAATATATGCCAATCCGCTACGTAAACGTAGTTAGAATTGGCTGCACAAAGACCATCATGCCTTTAATCGATAGTTACAATCGAATCATTCATTACCTGCGCGTTTCCGTTACCGATCGGTGCAACTTCCGGTGTGTATATTGCATGCCTGAGACGGGAGCACCAATTGCCCCGCGAGACGAATTGTTGAATGACGACGAGATAGTGAGGGTGGTGAGATTAGCGATATCCCTGGGTATGTCTCATATTCGTATCACGGGCGGCGAGCCACTTGTTCGACCGGGACTTGTAGGGATACTAAAGCGGATCTCGTGCCACCCCGATTTACGTGAGTTATCAATCACCACCAACGGCTATCTATTGCCTGCCATGGCTGGTGATCTTGCGGAAGCGGGGGTTCATCGCGTGAATATGAGCCTGGATACACTGCGCCAGGATCGTTTCGCATCCATAGCGAGGCGCGGCAGCCTTGACCAGGTTCTTGAAGGTCTCGAAGCAGCACTGCAATGTGGTATGGCCCCAGTAAAGCTAAATTGCGTGGTGATGCGTGGTTATAACGAGGATGAGTGTGTGGAATTTGCCCGCCTTACCGTAGATCGTCCATTGCATGTTCGCTTTATAGAACTGATGCCCATTAGCTGGTCATCAGGCGACGAACCTGACCTTCTACGGGGCTTTTACGCGCTTGCTGGCGCCGCAAAAGAGGGTGCAAAGCAGCGGGATGTGTATGCTGAAAACGAATCGAAATCGTTCGCAAAAATTCAGATTCCGGTACTTGGTCATTCGAATGGTATGTTAGATGGTGGCGCGATGCGCCGAGCATTTGTGCCTGCGGCTGAAACCAGGAGCGCGATAGAGGCTGAATTGGGGCCACTGGAAGCTGCAACGGTCACGACGCAGGGGCCAGCGCAAACGTACCGTATCCCAGGTGCGGCGGGGACGGTAGGCTTTATAAGCCAGATTACCCGGGATTTTTGTCGCGATTGCAACAGGTTGCGGCTTACCGCAGACGGGTCCCTGCGCCCCTGTCTTATGGCGGACGGGGAAGTGAGTTTAAGAGACCTTATGCGACGAGGTGCCTCAGATGGGGACCTTGAGGAGCTATTTCGGCTGGTGGTAAAGCATAAGCCATTAGAGCATCGCTTAGAAGATGGCATAACGCCCATTGCACGGGGGATGAGTCAACTCGGTGGTTAATGGGTGTGGCCAAACAATTAGCGTGTACCCCGACCAAAGAATTCATAAATAAAATCCCCTCGGACTTAATAATCGAGGGGATTTTATTTTGGCGACATTAGGCTAACTCAACTGGAACTTTCGGAATGCTGCCCGTTTGGGATAGTCAAACAGTGCCGTGCATACAACCAGGAAGGCGAGCATTTCAAGCACGTTGGCAAGAGGAAGTGCTGGAATTAGGAGCCCCGAAACTCCTAACGCGATATAGGCAACTGTTACTGCGAGTGATGACACTATGAGTGCCTTACCGGGTACCGATGCCCACAAGCTCCTTCTTTCACGTACCATCAGCACATTTAATTGGCTGGTAAATACGAGCATAAGCAGTACAAGAGTGCGCAAGTGATCTATGTCTAGATGCAGCGTGTGCGTCCCCCACCATATTGTTGCCAATCCCTCGGCAATCAGCAATACTCCCACCACCAGTGCAGCGCTCATGATGTTCTTTACATCCCAACTATTGGGATTGAGAGTATGTTTGACGTTATCGGTGGCAAGCGAAATTGTAACGAAATCGTTTGCGAAAATGAGAAGAGAAATACCTAGCATCGAGACGATCATCTGGTGAAGCATGAAATAGCCTATTGTGAGGAGGCCAACTACCTGCACCACCTTCATAACTTTGTTGATGACCCACGTTAGCATACGCTGGTACGTTTCACGGCTGAGTTCTACTGCCTTAACAATCACCTGAATTCCTGGCTCTGTAAGAACAACACTTGCGGAAGCTTTTGCAACGTCGGTGGCGTTGTTGACGGCAATACCCATCTCAGCTTGTTTTAGTGCGGGAGCGTCATTTACTCCATCACCTGTCATAGCCACCATGTAGCCTGCTTCCTGCAACAGTTTGACCAGCTGGTATTTATCTTCTGGGTAGATTTCTGCAAAGCCGTCACTGGCCGCGACGGCCCTGGCTCGGTCGTTACCTTGCAAGTGCTCTACATCCGACAGCCTGCTGATGTTGTCTCCGATACCTACCTGGACGGCGATCTCCCGTGCAATGGCCATATTGTCGCCGGTAAGCATGATCGGCTTGACGCCCAATGCTTTGATCTCTGCAATCATCTGCCGGGAGTCGGGGCGCGGTGGGTCGGCAAGCGCTACCAAACCTACCAAATTCAGTGTATCTGGAGTGCCGTCCTGGGACCGAGCGACAGCTATGGTGCGATAACCCTTGCGGGAGTACGACTGCACATACTGCTCAACCTTGGCGAGTTGCTCGGCATCCATGCCTGAACACATAGGCGCAACAACCTGCGAGGCACCTTTAATCACCCTGAATTCGCTTCCGTTCTGCGCGGCTGTTGCTTCTGTTCGTCGAACGGCAGGATTAAAGGGTGTGTAGGTCAGCTGTTTATAGTCTTGTCCGAAGGCACCCTGGGCTTTTGCATACTCTAGTATCGCAAGATCGATAAGGTCCATGCCATCTTCTCTCGAGGCAAGCGCGGCCATGTTCAAGGTGTCCTTAACAGTGCAGGGCTCAAAGCCGACCGCATCGACTACGGACAACTGGTTCATGGTAATGGTTCCGGTTTTGTCCATACATAAAACGCTCACCGAGGCAGCATCCTCAATCGACTCCAGCCGGGTAACGAGCACACCGCTTTTTGAGAGCTGAATGCCCGTGGCAGCCTGTACAATGGTGAGAACGGCAGGGAGAGCTACCGGCACCGAGCCCATTAGAAACACCACGATGAACGTAAGAATCAGGAGCAGGGGATGGTGCTGCACTGCAGCATCTCCTGCAACAATGAGTGACGCAGTAATGCCTAGGTACATCATGTACTTCACAATTGCAAGTGCGATGGCTTCCTGATGTGATTTTGGTTTCGCAGCGTTAACCAACTCTGCAGTGCGGCCAAAATAGGTTGTATAGCCCGTGTTGATTACCAGGCACCGTGCCTCACCCTGTCGGATGACCGATCCTGAGTAAATAACCGCTCCCGCGCTCTTATCCGTGGGCAGCGACTCACCAGTAAGCGCAGATTCATCGATGGAAACGTCGCCGCTAATGATCTTTGCGTCGGAGGGAATGATGTCACCAAGGCGGACGGTAATGACATCACCCGGCACGAGCATGGCAACTTCTACCGTCTTCCATGCGCCGTCGCGCAAGACGCGCGCCTGCAGTGCCAGGCGCTGCTTAAGCAGTGCGACGGCTTTTTGCGATCCCTGAGAATGCCAAAACCCAATTACCGCGTTCATTGTTAGCAGGAAGAGGATAATTACCCCTTCTGCCGGGCGATTTAGAATGAACGAGAGCACCATTGCCAATTCGAGTAGCCATGGCATTGGTCCCCAATATCTCTTTAAAAAATCTAGTACGGGGTTTTTGGGCGGTTCTGCAAGTTCGTTCCGTCCATATTTTGCAAGCCTGGCAACGGCCTCCGCTGAAGTAAGGCCCTCGTCGGTAGCTTCTAATCGATCCATGGCCTCCTGTATAGGCATATCACGGTACGAAAGTGTAGGTGCGGGAGAGGGCGGCACCTGAGTTGGAGATTGCATGCTTGAACCCTTTGAAATTGTGATTTGGGACCTGCAGCCCCTCTTATTCAATATGTGGCTACTGTAGCAGAAGCACTGCACATATTTCAACCCGTATTAACAAAACTAATCTGATGTTGGAATTTTAATACGGAGTTTTTATGGCTCACAATTTCGTTAAACGGGGTATTTGCCTCAAGTTGTGCGAAATAACCCGGCTGATTACCGAGCCTCTCTTGCCCGCGCCTGGGCAAATAAAGATGAAACTACGGGCAGGATATTCCGTCTACCATTCGTGGCGACAATCGCGACAGAACCTAATTGATTCACCAGTTACTGTCTAAAGGTAAGGCGAGGTACAGATGCTGAAACTCCGCAGGATGCCTATAGGGGCGATGCTTATTGAAGAGGGTGCGGTAACTCAGGACCAGTTGGACATAGCACTTGCAGAGCAGCAGCGCGCCCGCGACGGACGCCGTATCGGGGAGATCCTGGTATCACTGAGATTTCTTTCGGAAACCAATTTGTTACAAACTCTGGCTCGCCAGCTCGAATGCGACCTCGTAGATCTCAATGCCTCGCCGCCCGATGAAGCCGCACTTGCCATCGTGCCTTCCGAATTTGCAATGCGTCATCACTTAGTGCCGCTATCGCAATCTGATAACATCCTGACGGTTGCTATGGCTGATCCGCTTGACATTCTTGCGGCGGACGACCTGCGTCTGCTCACGGGACTAGACGTGCGCCCGGTTCTAGCTGCGGCCACAGATATTCGGCGTGTGTGCGAACAATCCTACATGTCTCGAATTATTCAGGATGTACAGGAAGCTGAACGCGCAGTCGAGGACGAAGACAGTCTGGATGTGGCTGATCTTCAAAAGATGGCGAGGGAAGAGCTAGTAATCCAGATGGTGAACCTGATAATTAATCAGGCCATCCAGGATCGCGCATCCGACATTCATATTGAACCATTTGAGCGAGAGTTAAGAGTACGGTACCGGGTTGACGGGGTACTGCACGAGGTTAACGCCCCGCCGCGTCGTTACCATCCAGCATTGGTGAGCCGCATAAAGATCCTTTCGGATCTGAACATAGCCGAACGCAGGCTGCCGCAGGACGGGCGTATGAAGATTAGGGCAGCCGGTAGGCAGATCGACCTGCGCGTGTCTACGGTTCCCACTATTTACGGAGAAGGCGTAGTCATGCGCATTCTCGACAAGCAGACCGCCATGCTTGGCCTCACGGAGCTAGGTATGCCGCGTGATATGTTTCATCAGTTTCGCCGCCTTATTGAGGAGCCCCACGGAATTATTCTGGTAACCGGTCCAACCGGTTCGGGCAAAACAACAACGCTCTATGCCGCACTCAGCGAGATTTATAGTGTGCAGAAAAAGATCATCACGGTGGAAGATCCAGTTGAGTACCAACTTAACGGAGTTAATCAAATTCAGGTACAACCGCAGATTGGACTCACCTTTGCCAATGGTCTGCGCTCTATTGTCCGACAGGACCCGGACGTTGTAATGGTAGGTGAAATCCGTGACCACGAAACCGCGGAAATTGCCATTCAGGCTGCACTCACGGGCCATCTTGTCTTCTCTACGCTTCACACGAATGATGCGGCAGGTGCGGTGAGCAGGCTGCTGGATATGGGAGCTGAGCCGTACCTGGTGGCATCCTCGCTAATTGGAGTAGTAGCTCAACGCCTGGTTCGCCTCATATGTTCCCGTTGCAAGGCACCGTATGTTGAAAAGCCCGAAGCAATGCGCGAAGTTGGAATTGAAAATGCTGACTTGCCCAACGGTATGCTAACACGTGGTGAAGGCTGCCCTGAATGCCGTGGGTTAGGGTTCCGTGGCAGGAGTGGTATTTACGAAATGCTGACCGTGGATGAGACCATCCGCAGTATGATAACCCGTAGAGAACCAGCCGGCGTTGTGAAGCAGTATGCACAGCAGTCGCAGAGCATGCGCACGATGCTGCAGGACGGTCGCCAAAAGGCAATACAGGGCGAAACAACGATACAGGAAGTTCTTCGCGTTTGTCAACGTGAAGAGTTCTCGATTTAGGACGCGCACCACCTATGCCCGATTTTGCTTACCAGGCTCGCGATGCCGCAGGAACTTCTCAGGCAGGCACCATTACGGCCAAAGATACCACTGAAGCAGCTGTAAAGGTTCGAGCTCTCGGCCTATTTCCCACCCAGATATCTACGGCTAACGGCAAGGAGAAACCCGCGAAGCCTGCCGCACCAGCTGGCCAGGCCGGTGGGCAGAAGATCAAGCGGATCCAAATTCTGCTTTTCACCCGCGAAATGGCAGATATGCTTGATGCAGGGATGCCTATTGACAGGGCCTTTTCAGTTCTGGTTGAACAGTTAGACAGCGATAGCATGCGCGTGATGATGCAGGCAATGCAGGCCGACATACGCGCCGGGCAGCCATTCTCCGAAGCGCTGCGCAAGTACCCCAGGCTGTTTCCTTCTCTCTACGTGAATATGATTCGTGCCGGTGAGGTATCCGGTCAACTCTCGGATGTTATGGAGCGCCTTTCGGATTTCATGGAGAAGGAGCAGGTTCGTCGCAGTCAGATAATGGCGGCGTTAACTTACCCTGCGGTGTTGCTGGGCGTTGCCACCCTGGCTATTACCTTTCTTCTCACCTTTGTTGTACCAAAACTCTCTGGCATTTTTCACGACATGGGAAATGCACTCCCAATACCTACACGCATACTACTGGCAGCCTCAGGCTTTATCAGCCAGTATTGGCTAGGGATCATTGCGGTACTCGCAATTGGGGGATTTGCTCTGCGGACTTGGGCTATCACCGATGTCGGCCGTGACACCATCGACCGGCTAAAGCTTGCTATGCCGCTGTTTGGTACCGTAGCGCAAAAGATTGTGGCGGCACGACTCGCTCGAACCCTGGGAACGCTGCTGGCCGGCGGGGTACCCATCCTCGAGTCCCTTGATATTTCGGCAGATGCACTCGGGAACGCCATCTCATCGGAAGCGCTGGTGCAGGTTCGTAACGGTGTACGGCAGGGAGAAATGCTGCACGAGGCGATGGAAAAGACTGCCGCATTCCTGCCCGTTGTGCTGCATATGACTGCGGTTGGCGAGGAGACTGGGCGTCTTCCCAATATGCTTATACGAACGGCAGATACCCTGGACTTTGAGGTAGACAACACCATGAGGCGTCTCACAAGTCTTGTAGAGCCTCTGGTGGTACTGCTCATGGGTGGGTTTATTGGTTTTGTAGTGCTTTCAATTTTACTACCAATCTTTGAGGCCAATAACCTCGTTAAATAAGGAGACTTTGCAGATGTACCGTACAAACCGTAAACTGGCGGGCGCACGAGGCTTCACCCTCATTGAAATCCTGGTGGTTGTGGTGATTATAGCCATACTGGCTGCCGTCGTGGTACCCAACGTTATTAGCCGAATCAAGGATGCCAAAAACTCGGCTGCTATTTCTGACATTAAGTCGTTTGAGACTGCTATTGACCAGTATAAACTGGACACGGGGAATGATCCTTCCAGCCTGGATGAGCTGATAAATCCACCTAATCCTAAGGGAAAATGGAATGGTCCCTATTTGAAGAACCTCTCCAAGATTCCGATGGATCCATGGGGACATCCCTATGTCTACACCGTCCCCGGGCAGAATGGACGCGATTACGACATCTATTCTGATGGCCCAGATGGTCAGCCAAATACGTCCGATGATATTCAGAGCTGGAACCTGACCGGCCAATAGTGATGAAGAACGACCGCGGCTTCACGCTGATTGAGATTATGGTTGTGATTGTGATAATAGCAGTAACAGCCAGCATTCTCGTACCTGCTTATGGAAAAATTTACGCGAAGCAGAAATTCAACAGTGATGTCGCCGCGGTCGAGAATATAGTGACGTGGGCCCATATTACTGCGGCTGCGCAGGACGAGGACGTAACGCTAAGCGTGAACTCTCAACAAGGCGCTATCACTGCAGAAGCGCCGCCTCCTGTTCCCAGCCAAGATCAGCCGCAATCATTTCAGCAAAGCAACAGTTTCACGGTTAATTCTGGACAGCCCTTGCAGCGAATAGTGTTGTTGCACAGTACCACGCAAGTGCGTTTGCAGGCGAATAGCAGTGGAATGCAGCCAGTAGGCTCAAGTGCGCCGGGGCAACAGATCATTTTTCATGGAGACGGTACTTGTGATGGCGGTGATCTCGAAATGATTGACGTCAGCGGGAACGATGCCTTGCTGCACATTGATGCGGCTACAAGCCAGGTGCATCAGCAGGATAGCAGCCAAGGTGGGGCGCAATGAGCAAACAGGCTGTTCGACCGGGATTTACACTTATTGAGATGTTGGTAGCGACGGTTCTACTCGCCATTGGCGTTACCGCGTCTCTGGGGGCAATTTCTGCGGCGACCAATGCCGAGTCCGAAGCCCATAGAATTCAGACTGCAAGTATGCTGGCTCGGCAAAAGCTGGCTGACCTCGCGGTCCAGGCGCTGAGCGGTCAGCTGAGCGCTAATCAACAGCAGGGGACATTCGCCCCTGCCGAGCCTGATTACCACTGGAATGAAAACAGTATCGCAACACCATATACCAACCTGTTCGAGGTTACGGTTACGGTAACCTGGGGTAGTGGCAATGATCAGCACCAAACTGCAGTTACGACCTACATTCAGAATGTTGACCAGAGTACGTTGAACTCCACGAATCAAACAGCTCCGTCCACTTCCAGCTCGGGAGGTTTCAATGGCCTCTAGGCGATGCCGAAGGCGCGGCTTTACGCTCATAGAGGCATTGGTTGCGCTCGTGATCTTTGGTATTCTCACTGCAGCTCTGTCGTTAGCGCTCAGCACGGCACTCTCTGCACAGGTTCGGATTGCTGCCTACCGCCGCCAGGATGCAGAGGTCAGGAGCATCTTTCGATTTCTCTCCAGGGATCTCGCGGCTGCATACGCCTCTCCCAGCGATCCTAATTGTATGTTTATTGCGGGTACGTCCCCGCAGGCACAGCAAAATCAGAGTTACGACCCGGGCCTGTTAACATTGGAGACGATGGATGCCCGCATACCTAATACCGATCCGAATATTGATCCCTCGTTAGGCGCAGGTGCCCCTGGGCCAGGAACCGGGCAGTTTGCCTCTGGCGTAAGCAATGCTGCGGGGCAAAATGCTACTGCCCAGCCTTCGTGGGACATCGCGTTGGTGAGGTACAGCCTGGGCTCCCACGGAGCGCTGAGGCGGAGTTCGGTGGCAGTACCCAGTGTTCAGACATTACAACAGGCGGCAAGCGAAGGAAGTCAACAACCTGATTCGGGTATCCCGGCAGGTATTATGCAGAGCAACGTTGCCATTGCCCATCACGTGAAGCAGATTGAGTTTGAGTTTTATGACCCAAACCAGCAGACCTGGCGACAGGAATGGGATTTTGAGCAGCCTCAGTATGCACAGTTTCTTCAAGAGCAGGCCCAAGCCAATAGTTCTTCGGGTGGCAATAGTTCCAGTTCATCCTCCGCAACGTCCTCGGCAACCGGGGACAACCAGCTTCCGCCGTTTGTGCGGGTTGCTGTTACCATGGAACTGCCGGATGGCAGCACCAGAAGCTACACATCTACGTTTAGCGTCACAAGCCCGCAGCCGGTACAGCCTAACACACCTCCACCTGCCCAAAGCAGCTCGTCGGGAACTTCGGCGGGCGGCTCAACTGGAACTGGAGGCCAATGATGCGACGAAGTGGTCAGGCGCTTATTCCCGTCTTGCTGGTAGTACTAGCACTCACCGCGCTTGCAGTTGCGATAGGCACGAACGTGCACAGCTCGTTAGAAACTGCTGGAAATTATACGCGCGATACAGAGCGGTATTACGCGGCGCAAGGAGCAGTAAACTACGCACTTGCTGCCCTAAACCAGACCAGCAACGGCGGCGCAACCTATGGTATCGTGCCGCCTGACCAGCAGGCAGACTCCAACGGGTGGTGGAAGGAAGGGGATTGTTGGGTAAAGGTCGAGGTCGAGAGTACGGGTTCCATGATCGATCTCAATACAGTCTCTGCGGCAACATTGCAGGTGATGCCTGTGTTTCAGGAAAACCCGACGCTCGCACAGGCCATTGTGGATTGGCGAACCCCACAGACAACGGGCGGAACTGCTTCTGGTACCGGCGCCGCTGGTTCCGCAACTGGTGCGGGCGGTGCGGCGTCGGCAAACAATGGCGGAACGTCTGCCGCATCAGAGAGTCAATATTATAACAGCCTGACGGCGCCTTATTCTCTTAAAGGCGCCCCCTATGACACTGTTCAGGAGCTTCTACTGGTGCAGGGTATGACAACGTCAATTTTATATGGTACGCCTGCGGGTGCGCCCGCCCAGCCTGATCAATATCAGAGTGCAAATGGCACTAATGGCTTACCAGGTACCTCCAATGGCTCCGGGGCAATGAGTCGCCAGGCGCGACCTGGAGGCGGGGGTGGTGCGGGCGGCGGTACCTCACGACCGGGTGCCGGCGGCGGTGGCGCACGCCCCGGTGGTGGTCCTGCGGGGGGTGGTGCTGCTGGCGCCGGTGCCGGAGGTGCGAGCGCTGGCGGTGGGAACGGGCAGTCAGGCGCGTCCGCAGCTAATGCACAGCAGAATGCAGCGCAGTTCGCGAGCATCTACCAGGCAAGCGTGCTACCGCTATCCGAGCTGTTTACGCCTATTGCCCGCGAGCGAAATATAGCGGCGGATGGCACAGCGCGTGTTAACATTAACACCGCTACCGCACAGGAACTGGAGCAGGCGGGTTTTACCGCGGGACAGGCCAACGCAGTGGTCACTTATCGCAACCAGCAGTCTAGCAGCAGCTCCGGTGGCGCTTCGGGTGGTGGGGCACCAGCGGGCGGTACTCCTGCAGGCGGAACAGGCAACGGCGCGCGGCCCGGCGGAGCAGCGGGCGGTGGTACCGCCGCCGGAGGCAGTGGTGGAGCACGGCCAGGTGGCAATGGGGGTGGCGCTGGTTCGGGAACAAGCGGCAGTAACTCACCTGCATTTACGACTATTGGAGATCTTATGAAGGTAAGCGGCTTCACGCCCCAGGTGATGGCAGGTGTAGTCGACCGGATCGCGGTTAACAACAATCCATACCGAAATGACGTGGTTGACATCAACACAGCTCCTGCCGAGGTGCTTGCAACGGTGCCTGGCATGGACATGACTCTGTTGAACGCAATTTTGCAGTACAGATCTACAGGCCAGGCGTTTCAGACACTCGCAGATCTGTTCACGCTTCCAGGTATCACCGCGGCCGAACTACAGAATACTGTGGGGCACCTTACCGCGAAGTGCTCAACCTATAGAATTAGGGTGCTGGTGCGTATGAGGGGCAGTCAGCAGGTCTACGCAGTGCAGGCCCTGGGTGAGCTAACGCCTACTGGACCTCAAATTCTCTCTTGGCACCACGTGCAGCGCGCACCGGGTTGGTGGCAGTGGGCGCCTCCTCCTGTTCTACCTACGCCGACGGCATCTACCACAGGTTCTAGCACTACCCCATCCAGCAATACTGGCGGGCTTTAGGAGAAACGATGGCTCGCAGCAACCAACAAACAGGTTCGTCTAGCAGTACTTGCATTGCGGTTGAGCTTGGAATGCAAGTCGTGAGAGTTGTGGAAGCAACCGGTCTTCGTGGCGGCGACGCACATATCACACGCCGAGGCAGTGCTCCGCTCTCGCCCGAGTTCTGGTCTGGCAGCGGAAATGGTACCGTCCAGTTGCTAGCGTCCGCCTTGCAGCAGGCGGTGATGTCGGCCGGTATTTCAGGCAAGGATGTGGTGGTATCGTTACCCAGGCGCATGGTCACGCTACGCCCAGTGCGCCTACCCTATGCGCCGCCGGAAGAGCTACGAGGAATGCTCGCCTTTGAGGCCCAACAGTATGTACTCTATCCTCTGGAAGAGGTGATACTAGGCTATCACCTGGAGCAGGAGGCGGAGGCGGATGGAATGATCACCATCCTGTTGGCGGCTGCGCGACGCAACCTGGTGGAGCAGGTCATGGCCGCGTTCAAGCTTGCAGGATTGCGCCTCACACTGCTCACCGTATCGTCACTTGCACTTGCGGAGCTCATTCGTGATAACGTGGAGCCGGTTGCACTTGTGTCAGTTGAGCGAACAGAGATGGACGTCGTCGTAACTGCCGGTTCAAGGGTTATTTTTACACGAGCTTCCTCGGTTGCAGACGCTGCGGACGACAGTCTGGCTCGAGAAATCGGGCGATCTATCAGTGCAAGCCGTTCAGAACTGCGCGACAGTGCGATCTCTGCGACGTACCTGGTAGGCGAGGGGGCTGATAGTGGCAGTGGTCTTGTGAGAAGCCTCAGCGAGATACTCGAAGCCCCCGTCTCACTCTACAGCCGCCAGCCTATTAGTGGGCAGGATGCTGAAACGTTGAAGTATGCATCGGCGTTTGGCCTCGCACTGCAGACGCAATCGCGCAATATTGCTCGCGTAAACCTAATTCCCGAAGAACCTGCTGAGCTTACGGCCCGTCGCAGACAGACGCGTAATCTTGCAATTGCTGGGATAGCTGCCGCGGCTATATTAATTGGAGGCGGTATGCAGGTGCAAACCTATCTTGCAACCAGTGCTAAACAGCATCAGCAGCAGGTGGACGCAAATCGACGCTGGAATGAGCTGAAACCCAGGCTAAAACAACGGATAACCCAGGACACGCAGATTAGTGCAGTGTATAACGCCGTTAATACGGGGCTAGACAGACAGCACCCCATTGTTGGCATCCTGCAGGGCATTTCGCAATCGATGCCAGACGCCAGCAAGATATGGCTTACCGATCTGTCATTGCAGCGTGGGAAGACCCTCACCATCCGCGGAAGCGCGATGTCTGCTGACCTCGCTACACGCCTGGTGCAAGCTCTTAGGAAGTCTTCGGAGTTCTCCCATGTACGCCTGACCTTCCTGGGTGACGTTCAGCAGAGTCTACCGGCACCTGCAGGGCCAGAAGCTGCTTCTGTAACCCCGCTGCCTGGTTTCGGCAGCCCATCACAAGGTGCACCAGTCACACCGGCAGCCTTTCAGCAGGGGCCGTCTACCGGTACGCCAATCGTGATCAAGCCTGGGCAGGTGCCCATTATTCCTGGCGGCATGAGGGGTGGTATGGTTTTTGGTGGAATTCGAAGGTTTCATGGTGCAGGAGCACCCCCAGCGGCCACACCTGGTGGTATACAGCCAGGCACTGTCCCGGGCACGCCTGCACCAGTGCCACCGACCGCAAAAGGACCTACAACTATTCAAAAGACGGTTACCGGATTTGTCATAAGCTGCGACGTGGGGCAGCCACCTGCGCCTGCCGCTACAACTGGAGGCGCCTCGTAATGAAGACAACCCGCGAGAAGGTGCTAGTAGCTGTTATGGTGCTCGTGTTGCTGGTGGCAGGGTATATGACGTTTAGCGGAGGAAGCTCGTCCTCCTCAGGCGCGGCGCTTCTTTCCACCGCCGATGCACGCAAAAAGTATGAGGATGGAAAGGTGCAGTACATCGCGCTTGGTAAACAGGACGACGCGATGCAGGCAGACATTGCGCGATGGACCACCAGTGAGAGTCCGGGAGCGATTCAACCCGCCATGGTGACCAGGTTAATGACAATTGCGAAACAGTCCGGTGTACATCTCGACTCCATCCGACCCCTGCGGTCGCAGCTTGCTGAAAACGGCGCGGTGCTTCGGGTACCCGTGCAAGTCGATTTTAAGGCACCGTTTCATCCCAATGTAATTGGGTTTCTTTATAGAGTAGAGAACCCCAAAGGCAAACTGGTGGTGGATCACCTGGACGTCCATTCCGGTGATACCCACTTTGCCACCATCAATATTTCGGCACGAATTAGCACATTTACCACAGATGTACCTAAAAAGGGAGATAACGAAAATGGCACGCAAACTGGGTCATAACGTCCCATCGGGGCCGCTCTTTGGTGCAGCGTATCCTGTAGAGCACAAGTCTGTATCGCTAAGGCCCGTAAGAACGTGGGCAGTTATTGGCGTGCTGGCTGCGCTGGGTATTAGCCTGGTGGTGCTTGCCCGTTCGCAGGGTACATCACCGACACATCCGGTACCAACGCATAAGGCAGCCAAGGCAACTCATAAAGCAAAAGCAGGCAGCAAGGGTAGTAAATCGATCGCGTACTACACGTCGGCCGTGAGGGCAAACCTATTCGCACCGCCGATTCCACCAGCACCGCCTACCGTGCAGGCTGCGGTGGTTCGCCCCATGCCGATCGACCCGCTAGCAGGCTGGAGCTATACGGGTACCGTTTCGGTAAACGGCAAGGTACAGGCCTTGGTAGAACCAGCAAATGGGCAACCCGGCCAATGGGTGAGCGCTGGCTCCTATTTCATGGGCGGCAAAGTGGAGAGTGTATCGCAAACAGAGGTTAAGGTCAACCTGAACGGCGAGAACCACACTCTTCAGCGAGCTGACACAATCAATCCCGTACCGCTGAATGCAAATGCACCAGCACCGGCAGCACCAGCGCCACCAAAACCTGGCACACCCGCGCCCACTGCTGCCGCCGCGCCCGTACCTTCAGTCCAGGCCTTCACGCCGCCCGCTGGCTTCAAGATTACGCCGCAGATGCGCAAGATGTGGGCCCGTATGCGTCGACAGGCAAGGCGTGGCCAATGAGCGTACGAGATCGCATCTTAGCAATAATGATTCCGCTGCCAACCGAGGAGAGATACAATGACGCCTGCTGAACCACTCAACCACAACGAAAGAATAAATGCCAGCCGGCAGCGGTATACTCGCGCCGTACCACCGTTATGTCTAGCCGTACTGCTTGGCACTGCTGCGCTTGCAGCACCGCCGGCAGCAAAGAAGAAAGCTGCCAAGCCGAAGCATACGGCAAAGTCTAGCCTTACCGTCGTACCCAAAAGGCGAGGAGCAGGCTTTAGGGGGTTTCCTCCAGGCGGGTTCAAAGGGATGCCGCCCGGCGGGTTCCGAGGAATGCCGCCCGGAGGCTTCAAGGGCTTTCCTCACGGGGGGTTCCGCGGCTTTCCCGGTGGAGGGGGGATGCCTGGAGGTATGGAGGCACAGGGCAGCAAGTTCTCGTTTGAATTTCATGGCAGCAACATCATTGATGTGTTGAGCCTCTACGCCAAGATGGCAAATGAGACTGTCGTTGCCGATCCTAGCCTGTCGGGTAACGTTACTATCATCAATCCGACACCGGTTTCACTAGATCAGGCGTTCATGATCCTCCAGCAGGTGCTTGCTGCTCGAGGGTTTACCGCAATCGATAAAAACCACGTCATCAGCGTCGTACCGTTCAGTGTTGCAAGCCAGAATTCTTCACTACTGAACCCGGGAGTCAACGCTAATGGGCCAACGCCAGTAGATCCGCGTGATCAGGTTATGACGCAGGTAATACCGCTCGAGAACGTAGACGCCGAGACGCTCGCCAAGGAGCTTAAGCCGCTTACCAATACGGGCGCAAGCCTGGTTGCAAGTGCTCAGACGAACGCCCTCATCCTTACAGATACTGCGAGCAATGTTCAGCGGTTTATTGCGCTGGCACATGCCCTGGACAAAGCGTCGGATAGAACAGAACTGCGTGTATATCCGCTTCGACGCGCCCAGGCAAGTGATATTGCTGAGATCATCAACAACGTCTATAAGCAGTTGAGCTCAACAGGGGCGCCCGCAGGACCGAAGCCTGGGCGCCCTGGTTTTCCACCGGGCCAGCCACCCGCGGCAGCAAATGCGAAGCCCGCTGTTTTTGCGGCTGCCGATCCGCGTACCAACTCGGTACTGGTGGTGGCCTCGCCGGATAACCAGCAGCGGGTTGCCCAGGATATCATTGGCCGACTGGACGATCAGGACAACAACCCCTTAACGACTACAGTGCGCAAGATTATCTATGCGAATGCACAGGATGTAGCAAATCTCGTCAATACAGTACTCTCGAACGAGTCGGGATATGGTGCAGCTGGTAACAACGCCAACTTCCAGCAGCGAGTATTTGGGCGGTTTGCGTTCTTTGGTAACCAGAACAACAACCAGAACCAGCAGACGGTCACGAGCAGCGACCCCTTCGGCAAGGTGGTTGCAGATCCGCGCACCAACTCTGTCCTCATCACGGCTACGCCAGACCGGCTTCGCACCATTACTCGTTTGATCGATTCGCTCGACAGGCAGGTGCCAAGCGAGGCGACGACCTTTGTGTTCCCGCTGAAGAACGCGCAGGCATCGGATGTCGCCTACGCACTGAGCCAGGCGTTTGACACGCAGCAGCAGCAGAACCTGGGCTTTGGGAATACCTTCGTGAATAATGGCAGCACCTTTGGCAACAACGGGCTCATACCACCCAAAATCAACCGCTCGCTTGGTTCGAATTCACTTACAGGGAGAGCTACGGAGCCACCGGCGCCGCCAAATGCCCCGGGCAACACTCTGTCTACTGATGTACCGGGCGTGATGACACCGCAAGGCTTTGTGCCTACCCAGGTGCCTGGGTCTGGCGGATCCGCCAACGCGAATGACCCTACCCGCCAGTTTTTCCGCTTTGGGTTTGGCGGTAACAATCGTTCTCTGGGGCAAAACTCGGGTCCGCAGTACGGACTAGGACGTAACGGCATTTACTCCAACCTTCTTCAATTGCAAAACAATGTCTATGTTACCCCGTCGCCAACTGGCGACAGTATCATTGTCACCACCACACCGGACAACTATGACGCTGTTAAGAAACTGGTAGAGGAACTGGACGTTGTCCCGCGGCAGGTGGAGGTTAATGTCATCATCGCCGAGGTGACCCTCAGCAAGGATCAGAAGCTGGGCTTTTCACTCTCCGGTCTGTTCCAGAACCTGTTCGGCCATACAAACACCGGTAACGCGCAGATCAACCTAACGCAGCCCGGGTTTAATACGGGTTCAAGTGGTACCGCGCTGGATCCTACAGCGACAGGTGCGCAGTTCGCACTTAATGGCGCTAACTATGCCGGCCTTATGCAGGCTCTGGAAAACGACAGCCGCGTGAAAGTGATTGCGACGCCCAAGATCTTTACCTCGAATGATCAGGAGGCGCGTATAACCATTGCAACGCAGATACCGTACTATGGTAGTCAGCCAATCTCTAGTTTTGGCACTATCATACCGCCGCAGGTGCAGTACGCGCAGGTTGGCTATCAGCTTGATGTTACTCCACGTATCACGCGTGACGGTTTGGTGACCATCGATCTGTATGCCATAGCCAGTGATCTGCTGCAGTATGAAACGCTAGGCAGCGGTACCGTGGCCACCCAGGTACCCATTGTGAATGAACGCACTGCAGATACGGAGGTCTCAATTCAGGACGGCCGAACAGTGGCAGTAGGGGGACTTATTCAGAGCAACTCCAGCGTCACGATTAACAAGATCCCCATACTCTCTGACATTCCCTTGGTAGGTCAGTTCTTCCGCTCTCGCGAGCATGTCAATAACCGCACTGAGCTTGTCATATTCATGACGCCTCATGTGATTTCGTCTAACAGCGAGGCGGCTGAGATGACGCGCAAAGAGGCTGCTACTATCGTGCATATGGCACCCGAACTGTCGAAGGGCAGACCAGACCTGGCGCAGCCAACGACCGGGAAGCCGGGTACTAAGGCGGCACCTAATGCTGGCGGTCCGGCGACACCCTCAACCAGTAAGTGAGGCGTAGTGGGGTACCGGTACGGGTTACTTCCCGGACGGTACCCTTAGCCTGGTTTCTGTTTCACCCGTTTTACTTAACTGGTTCGTCGTCGTAAGGGGCTCCACTATAGCCAGGAACTCCTCTATGGCCGTTTGCCAGTTTAGGCGACGTTCATACTTCCTCAAGGCGTTCTCCGCCATCGTTTCATAGGCACCAGCGGTGTCAAATATCCTCAACATGCGCGTGGTAAACTGGTCAGCATCAAACGGCTCGTCTATCACCACACCGTTGATGCCGTCGTCCACAATGGTGGGCAACCCATCTACCGGCGTTACGGCCACAGGTATCCCGCATGCAAAGGCCTCGCAAAGCACAACACCGAATGCCTCGCCTCTGGCAGGGTGAACTAGAAAATGCGTCCGCTTCAGAATCTCGTTCATCAACCTGAACTGCTCCGGTATCGCCTTGTCCAGGTACCCATGGACCTGAATAGAAAATCCCGCAGCCATTTCTGTTGGGGCTTGCGATATGCCCACAATGTCGAGGTGAACCTGTCTTCCTGAAGCTGCCAGCCGGTTAAGCGCGGTTATTACCCTGTCGCCACCCTGGCGATACCAATCTACGCCTAAGAAGAGAAAATTCAGCCTGCCGTTGGTGGGTTTGCCGGCTATGTTACACACTACCGCAGCAGAGTTCGGCGCAGGATGCAGGTTGGCACCATAAGGAATCACCTTGAGCTTGTTGTGGGGGATGCCGTAGATGGCGTGAGCGCCGTTGCATGCCGACTTAGCGGCGAAGATGTTCATTGCCGCGCGCGACATTGCCTCCACCTCCTGGTGGTTAGCCCATGTATCCACGATACGCGGCAGGTTTTGATATCCCCGGTAGCCGGGCTTTAACGCTGCATAGTGCGCGCCGCGCCAGATTACGATGGGTGTGCTCGTGCGCAGGCGGGCGGCTATGAGCGTGCTGTGGGTAAAGAGCAGGTCAAATTCGTGGCCCCTCAGCCTGCGCTGTGCACATGCTGCATATCCATCTAAGACAAGCGGGTGGTAGACCGTCTTCATGTTCTGACCGCGATAGACCGTGCGACCCACCGCCGAGAGTGCGGCACGTGCAACGACACCGCGGACGCCAGGGTTTATGGCAGCAATTACCTGCACTTCGTGCCCACGCCTAGACAGCTCGCTAATCATTCCGTAGGTAATGCCAGAAAAGGAGCGCTGCAGCTCTTCCTCGTTGCTTATTAGTTGTTCCGTTAAGAATGCTATTCGCAATAGTATGCCGTCAGTTTCTTAGAATAGAGCCGCCAGAAGGTTCAACGCTGGTCGCGGCATGACGACATGTTCCACGTGCGGATTTAGTTGCGTTCTGGTAGTGCGCCTTCTGCTATACCATCGACCTGCTACTGATTATTGGACCATGCACGCGGAATTCGTAACGTTCTTAAGAAAAACCGGTAAAACTGCCGATGTGCTTACGCCCGGCAGGCTACGTTATAGTAGTGTGGTAAGACTAGCAACGAGGACCAGACGTTGCGGCTGTATGCCAGTGCCAGGGGATGCGTGCCCGGGTCAACAAGATCACGGCGGCGGAAGTATTCGTTTGGGCCTATACGCACCCTTACGCGGTCTGCAGTTACAACGGCTAACTGTTGCTGGGAATCGTGAGCCCACAGGCCCCGTGGTGACTGCGGGATGGCAAGGAGTAACTGGCTGGGTAGGGCGTTAGAGTAGTGAATATGATTCAAACGCTCTACTGCGCGAAGTGTGGTGTGGTATCGCTGTGCAAATACCCACAGGGTCTCGCGGGTTTTAACGTGCGCGTGGTGCTCTGCCTGTCGCGGAGTGAATGGCGGCCGTCGATAGCGCCGCGGTGTAGGCTGCATGTGAAATCCGCAAGCGCGGCATGTTCTGTTCAATCCATGCGAAGGCGTCTTCGTTGTTGGGAATCGGCTTACGGCCCCATTGTGCAACACGGCGATTGTGCGTGCAAATTTGCAAAATAACAGCATCTGTTGGCATAGTTGCTAATGTAGGGTTTAGCAAGAGCATCAGGCTGCAGGTAACTGCCAATAATCCGCTTGCAAACAGAAGCGGTGCAAAGCCCGGTGGTTCAACGGGCTCAATCTATGCCAATTTACCGGTGTTTGTCACACACTATATTCAGTGTTTTGCCACCAAATCACCTGCGTAACTTCCACCGGTAATTACCTGGTAAATATTATCGGCTAAGCTACCGGCTTAATTGAGGCCGTTTGCTTCCGCGCCGTCAGGCTGGTCCGTTTGCGACTTCGAGTGTTCCGCATTAGCGAGTAGCTTTTCAATGTCGCTCTCAAAACGCCGTGCGGTTTCCTCAATGAGAACGTTGTAGTCGGCCATAAGCTCGCTGAGGAAATAGACCTCACCGTTCAAATGTTGTTCTTGAAGCGTTCGGCCCGACGGTTTACCGAGTGCGCTCGCTTGCGCTTTTTCGACCGGGAGGGTTTTAATGTTCGTGTGTAATATGTAATCGGCTGGCGGATTGTATGCCATTGCCGTGAGGCCCGATATGAATGAGCCGTCGTCCTCGGTGGATGAGGACTGCTGTTGGCCGTGACCTGACATTGCAGCACGGCGATGTTTTGTAACGTCATGCTGTTCTGTCAGGCGGTCTATACACTTCTGGTTTGCAGGCAACTGCCAACATGCCCGAATAGCGGCGAAGGTCGGGCAGCTGCTATTACTGCAGTTCTTGGTTTTCCTAAAGTTGGATAAGTTGATGTTTCTGAGGGCCTTTTCGTCGTGCAACGCGCTATAGCATTTGCAATCAGACGCGGCGCATGCCCATCCTATCGCGTTCATGGCGTACGCAAGGCATTCCAGTGCTGAGTCCATCGCAAAAAAGAGTGCTGCATGATGGTACTCCAAATCCGCGGAGTCTAAAGGTACGCCACGGGCGTGGAGGAGCTCCTCCAGTTCGTGTTGCACACCAAAAATACGCGCGCGGCAACCTAAAACACCTGCACAAAATTCTGAAATCCAGTCGACCTGCATATTGCTGACCGCTGACGCGTCGGGGTTTTCATTCCTTGGTACAAGCTTGATGATCGTGTTGCACCGCCTTCGAGCAATCTCCTCTGCACGCGTAACTGGAGAAATGTCGAGTTTCATGCGCCACCATTCGTTCGTAGAGCTATTAATAGCCATAAGTGCACGTTCTTCCTTGGGCTTGCTTTAAAATGCCATTGCCTCTAATTACCACTTAAACTGCGGCTTGTTTAGGGTCACCGAAGACCACCGTTTTTATTATTTCATTCTCCTCCTTGAGGCTGCTCTTTGAGTTTGCGCTTCCAGCGGCTGAGCTGGCTCTCGTGAATGTCCTGGTTGCGGGCAACCGCGGAGGTACTGCCCCTCTACTGGGCCAGACGCACGGCATCACGTTTGAAGGCATCGGTAAAGACACATCGTTCGTTCATCGGATTCTCCTTTGGAGCATATATTCGACACGAATGACTTTCTTAACTCCTCATCTGTTATTTCGGGGGAAGTCCAGACTGCTGTTGAGCGTTGCCTCTGTGGTCGAGCTCATCAAGCAACTTTGCCAACGCCTCCGAACAGTCCGCGATCTCGAGCGGATTACGATGAAGGTGGTCCCCAGTGACGGTAGCGCCCACTACTATGTATTTCTACTTTGGTTCCTGTGGGGCGCCTGCCTCGCGTTGGCTTCGGTGCAAGCGCGTAGGAATGGAGACTGGTGCCGGACGGGGAGATCTCCCAATAGGTTGGGAATGGATCGACAATCGTCTTAGCCCATGTTACAATTTCGCCCGTTTCTGGATTCCGACAGTGATCGAGGTCGATTCCGACGATTCGGTCTACTTTATTAAAGAAAAGCCAATGCCTGCGTACGCAGCCGACGCCTTCATGGCTTCGTCAAAGGTACTCCAAGTTGTGGGGGCGGTGCTCATTGCGGGTTGACCATTTCGTGCATTGTACGGAACCTTGTTACTCTTCCAAACAACCCATTGGTTGAGGTTCTTGACGTCAAATGGGATTTTCGAGTCGTCAATGAACATCCTTGCTGTCCGCCGTTCTCGCAGCGGTAGGCAGCAGCAGCGCATCTGACTTGCGGTCGTCAATAAGGTCGGCAGCTTCGAGGATACGACGGACGAATTGATACCATGGGGAAGGGGAGGAGGACTTTCTTTCAGCGATGTCTTTGGGCGCGTCGTTTTGCGCTGACGTGTGTAAATCGACATCACACGCAAATAAAGTGAAGCAGTCGAGCATTTGGTTCAGGCTCCTAGACCCGTGACAAAGCGAACCTGGCCAAGACAGAACGCGGGACTTAGAGAGAACCGCCTGGTGTGCTTATCTGCGGTACCTCGTAGACGGTGGGCAGGAAACCGTGAATGCTTGCTTCACTTTTATGGCGATTATAGATTCAGTTGTGGCTTCTGGCAATCAGAAGCATGCGGGATGCTAACGCACCACATTTGTCTTGTCAAGCCCGTAAATCCCAATCGTCAGAATTGTTCTATAAATCGACCCCTAATGCTTTGAATGAGCTAGCTCTTTCTTGACAGCCCGTGCATGACCAGCAATGTCGATTGCTGTTTCGATTACAACTAAACGTCATCGATAATGGTACCTGAAGCGAAACAGCAGTTGCTACAACGTCCTGTTTACTCAAGTGCGATAAGGGAGTCATCAACTCCAATGTCGGACTGAGGTTGTGTAAGGTTTGCGTACAAGAATCTATGAATGGGTAGCGGCAATCTGAAAATGGGGCAGTTGCAGAACTTATGATTCCGAGAGCTATCGTTTCAAGACCTTCTTTGATGGCAATGATTGCCCCGATAGATATTAGTAGCAGGTTTCGGTGAGGGAACTCCTCCTCTTCAATGTCAGAAACCAAGGAACCTTTACCCCAATTACCGATTTCAGGAATCCTTATGTTCAACGGTTCTGCTAAGCTCAAGGCGTTTGCCGTACGTTTAGCGGCTGAAAACTCGGTTGCGGCTGTTACTTGACCGTAGTCAATATGCAGCAGAATTACCTGATCACCTTGTGATACTAGCATCGCGGCGACCGTCGTCGAGTCAATTCCTCCGGAGTGCAGCACCAATGTTCGCATCATGTATCTCCTGCATATTCACCAAGCAACCTGACTAGCGCCACAATAGCGGGCTTAATGCCATTATCCATCGCATAGCACGAACTGAACACCATATTTGATACACCCTGTGTGGGATCTGTACAGATAGCAATAACGGGTACACCCCGCTCTATCGAGGCACCGATTTCGAAAAAAGTCCCACCACGTCCAGCTCCATCGAGCAAACCTATCAAAGCAGCGGCATTATGCAGTGCGTCCATATCACCATTGTAAGCGCGTTGTCGAGATACAGTCGGCCCAACTACTCCTGTATCGCGATGAGGTACATAAGTCCGAAATCCGAGTCGTTCTACAGCATTGGCGATCTCAAGAATGAAAGTTTCCAGCGGTCGAGAATGGAAATGACCGGCGATGTATATCAACTTGGCTGACGCTACTTCTGGGGCTAAGAAAACGGGCTGTCGGCGCGATAGAGCCTCTTCACGCAATATCGCTGTGCTGGGATCACGATCCGTTGATTCAATGATGGCGGCGGTATGCAAAGCAGCAGACATACCAGCCTGCGATATCTTATCCCCGCGCAGAATACTCGTTAGAAATACGGCGTCGTAGGCATCACCGGCTCCCACAGTCAAACCAAAATCACTGAGGAATGACGGGATACCGATGCAACCATTTTCGTAAATTAGAGATCCTGCCATCCCCATTTTAACGATTATGGGTGCCTGCGTCGATTTTCTGATGATCTCGACCGCCGCTCCGATGTCATTTGATTGTGTTAGCCGAAGTAATGTTTGCGAGTTCAGAAATACGTAATCAGCAATGCTCGATAACTTTTCAAAATCTTCCAAATTATCGACGTCATGTTGAAGATCGAATGCGATCTTAGTGCCTGATTTCTTTAGATGAAGGGCAGCTACCAAGCATGATTGTAGGTTAACGGGGTAAAGAAGGGCAACCGAAGCGCCAAGGTATTTATCCGGCACTTGTGGAAACGCCAAATCAGTCGCTAATGGGCCGGTTCGAAGTGTTCGCTGATCTACAACCTCGTCTGCTCCATCAATGCGATATATCAAAGGTTCGCTTGGCCGTGGATAAACACCAGTGCAATCGAGATCGCGTTTTCGTAATTCGGCTATTATTTCCTCCCATCGTGGATCTGTGATCGTAGCAACTAACCCAACCTTACTACCTAGCTTGGCCGCAGTACTTGCCGCGTAAGCTATGCCACCTATGCGTTCACAGGTCTCTCCATTGGCGGAGAGAAAGTCACGAGCGATTTGCCCGCATACAATAAGGTCAAAACAAGCGTGTTTGTCCGGTAGCGTGTTCAACGAGATCACCCCTGCTGTAGTGCCATAGAACTAGATCAAGTACCTCGATCGGTGCAGGAACCATCCTACAAGCCGATAACAAACGAGCCTCGATTTCCAAGTAGTCGTTTTGGGCCGTTAGACCGTATGGGACTAAAGCTCTTTCCTTGGCAATGCGCTCAATATGAACGTCAACGATAGCGAGATTGCCGCCGTGACCAATATTACGTAGATACCAGCTTGCCGTCTTGTAGCCCAAACCTGGACATGTAATAAGGGCATCTCGTGCTTGGAAGGGCGCGCAAATCTTTAATTGATCGAGATTCCAATTTAGAGTTTGTTCCAACCAGTTGGCTGCTGCAACGAGGAAGCGGGCCTTGACGTTAGGAAATCGGTATCGGAAGCTGCGAGCGAAACCCAACGGACTATAAAGCTGAGTATGCGATAGAGTTGTAGAGATTAGTGCTTCGTGGTCAATGGCTTGATTGAACCACGATTGTTGTAAATAGCCAAGACTTTTCAGATGTAGGAATGCAGCTAGGTTAGCTTCATAAGTAATGCCATAACCGCCAAGCAAGCAAAAAAAGAACTCATCCAACAGTCCTGACGCTACCGGTAGTTTGCCATTGATTCGGTCGTCAAAGCGCCAGTTATGCGCTGTCCAAATGCTCTTTAGCCAATTGACGCCGCTGATGAGCGCGATATCGTAATAATCGCAGGCCACATCCTTTTCGTCAGTGGATTCTAGAGGTTTCATAGGCGTTTCAGCGTTACCTCCACTCGCGGAGCAGGAGCTTGCCCGCTAACGCTTCGAATGCTTGCTTCGTACTGTTTTCCGTCGTCTATGCACCGTTTAATTTTTTGTGAGAGATCGTTGGGCAGCCAACCTATTGTTTGGCCGTTGGAGGATATTTCGATAACATTGCCGTTTTCGGCTAGCACAAGAGGGGAACCTTCGGTTAGGGATGATGCAACGGCTCCGTTTCCCGTTTGGGCTACGTCGATTAGAACTGCTGTTACTACAGCCGGACAGGGGTCTTGGCCGACAATTCCACCTCCACGTCCTGGTGGCATTCCTGTTGTGTTCGCGCTGGTTCTTCCCGGCGACGAATAATCGCTAGAACCTCCACCGCCTCCAGAACCTCCCATATCTAACCTCCTACTGTATGTGGCTTAACTAGTGGCCGGTAAGCCTTCTTGGCTAGGAAGTTTGACGCTCGAAAGCTATTTTCCTCTGTTTTGGGTCAAAATGCGGTGCGATAATTCTACGGCCATGTGCTAGGTATTATTTCGAAGCCAATTTGACCGAAACACCGTTATTAACACTTGAAATGATCAGGGTTATTTAACAATTATGCAAATAGAGCAGATTTATTCAAAGGTGTGCGGGTAACCTCCTGAAGGAGGTACGTAGCTCATCCCATGTGGGGTTTCGTTAACCGACCGGCTAGGTTAGCCTGCCACAACTTAGTTGAGCTTCCTAAGCACCCGCGTACTTCCTGTACCTGGTCTAGCGGCATGCGCCGCGCTACAAACCAACGAGATTATTTGCGGTGAGACGAGCAACTATTAGCAATCATTACGTAAATTGAATATCGTACCCGCCGCCATCTGCGCACTTGCTGACGGCAGTGACCAAAACGGCGAAACCGACGGGATGGTAGCTTGTGATGAGGTGTGTACTATGGCAGACCGTTCGGCCAAGCGATTACAACGCAGTCCTGGTGACAAGTGCGCGTGGGCCGGCCTGTATAGTGGCCACAACGGTAACCACGTGACCCTGCGCACGCTGCGCGGATCTCACACCGTTGCTTATCCCGGAAAACGAGCTCTTAAGGTCATCTGGGTTCTGAAGGTATTCTTCTGTAAGAATTGCCATCCGCATGAATTGGCCGCCTGAGTAAGCGCAAGACACTGGCTAGTTGGAAAGGCTAACGGCTACTAATTTTTAAATGTAGGGCCACGATTAGCCGTCTAAAAGGGTATGCCAACCGCCCATTTCATCACCCGGGTATCACCATTATCGGCAGGCAATCCCCCGCCCGGTTGCAATTTAGCGCTCACTAGCGCACTTCAGCTGAATCAACCAGGCAGCCACATCGCTTGTAGCTTAGCCAACTTTGATGTCACATTAAGCTGATGGATGGCTGCAGCGGGCAGAAGAGGGCTTCGCTAATGTTCGTTGGACCAGGTAGGCAACGCACGGCGTCAGCGGTACGCTAGTAAACGGGATGAGGAAGCAGCAAACTGTGGCCGTTATGCTAGAAACGCGGTAGAAGCAGTTGGTTACGTCCAGCACAGGATAGTGGATGAGGTTGAGGTTGGAATGGAATACGGCTACCACCTCCACGGGGCGCAGCGTTATCGGCAAGTGCCCTGTGCATCGCGGTGAGCCTATTGCAGTAGCCTGAGTGGTGTAGATAATATAACTCAAGGCGGCAATTTCAATTGCTTAGGGCGATGAGGGCACTGCCACAAGACGACGGTAGGCATATAGACGTAAATAGGATGAACCGCTAGTAAACACTACGCGCAGACCGTTGACAGGCACGTTAGGCAGAGTGCATTTGATCCTTTAGACAACTGATAAAAGCGGTGTACATCAATTTGATCCCAATTGACGGCTGACTTGACCAAGTCAGCTTCTATGCGCAGCCATATGAGGAGCGTTTGCGCGGCGGTGAATCTATTTGATAAATTTGAATAAGGCATAAACGATGAGTAGACGCCACGTTATTGGCACCACATAATTAGTGCGAACATATGCCCAGTGCAGCTTCTTGTTGGCTAATTTGTCGCCGACGTCCTCTGCAATCGCGAATCCCTCCGGGGCCGGCGGAATTGCTAAATCAAATCCTGTTTTAATCAACATCAACATCGCCAATCCGTTCCGCACGGCGTGCCAAAAATCGAGTGCTACGAGATTAAAATACAGTGCCGATGCGGCGACGCAGTCACGTATACTCTCGCGATAAAGTTCTCGACTTATTGGTAGCGTTTGATATTGCGGTGGTGCAAAACCTCCGTATTGGATAGCGTTAGGTACATCAGCTGTAGCCCACCACGCCACCATCGTTGCGGTCAACCACTTGAACCACAATGTAGGATGGTGTAATACACCGATTATACTAACAATGACAACGCAAACGCGGCACAATGTCGCGCAATATAAAGCGAACATGACCCGCGGTCGAATGCGATAATCATCCAAAATATTGCTAGACTGACAGGCACCATTTTCTATTTTGACGTCTGAAGGCGGGCAGCGCCTATTTACATACGAGATCACCTCGGCTATTTTGTCTGGGTGCAGGCACTTTCCGGTACCTTGATCTTTGGGCCACGGGCTATTTGGATCGAGACCAACCGCGTGCATTCCATCAAGAAATGCGCTAAGACGCGATAGCGCATTTTCATTGAGTACCTCCGTGCAATCGTCAATTAGGCCAAATTCCATTAAAGTATGACAATGTTCCAATAGTTCCAGTTCCCAGTCGGCGTCAGTTCCCAAATTATCACCTCGCCATCGCTGCGATATGTAAAATCGATGGAAAAACTTCACTGCGCATTGTACCTCAATTTTCATTTGCCACTAATCATGAGCGCCTAAAGCTAATCGCTTACGAAACATGTCAATCTTTTCATAATTCGCGCAGCAAACGCCACAGGATAGAAGTAGCTATGTTGCAGGATCCGACAAGGAACATTAACTTAGAAAGATCGTTGCGATCGCGATCAAAATGACGAACGGCGGGCCATAAGAAACGAGCCTGCGGAATGTGTCAACAGAAATGGGACAGATTTCCGAGTTAGATTAACTCCTCCTTGGTTGTATTTTGATCTAGCAGAGTAGGGGTTTGTTGCTGGGTCTTAGGTGGGTTAATGTACGCCGGTGCAGGCACGCGTAACTGTGCTGGCGCTTTAGCTACAAACCTTTCTGGGTGTAGCTTCGCAAAGGTATTCATTGTTTGCTGTCGCTTAGCGAGCTCTGCCTGAGCGTTGCCGTTATGCACAACCTCCGGTGTAAGATATGCTATTCCAGCATGGCAATGTCGCTTGTTGTACCAGTTAAAGAACCGCACACAAAACTCGTTAGCCTGGGTCTGGCTATCAAAGCGTTGAGGGAAGTCTGGCCGGTATTTCATGGTTTTGAATTGCGCCTCAGAGTAGCAGTTATCATTGCTGACATGTGGTCTTGAGTGCGTTTGCGTGACCTTAAGGTCTGCTAGGAGTTGGCTCACTCCCTTGCTTGTCATTGCGCTTCCACGATCTGCATGGATGGTCAACTGGTCAGGTTGGATGTCGTTGTTAAGGCAGGTACTCATTATGAGATGCTTGGCGATTTCCGTGTCCTCTCTGGTCGTAAGGCACCAGCCCACGACGTACCGGCTGTAAATATCCATAATAACATAGAGGTAATAGTATGTCCATTTTTGCTCGGCCTTAAGCTTGGTAATATCCCAACTCCACACTTGATTGGGTTCTGTGGCAATGAGTTCTGGCACCGCATACTGCCTGGTTCGCAGTTGATTTCTTCGCTCGCGAACCTCGCTGTGTTCACGTAGCAATCTATACATTGTGGAGACCGAACACAGGTAGATTTTCTTGCACAGTAGGTCTGAAACGATCTCTCTGGGAGATTGGTCAGCATATTCTTCAGAATGAAGGACTGCAAGAATTGCAGCCTTTTCCTCCGGGGTCAGTGCTCGACCTACTGGACCCCTGGGCTTCGATGGCTTGGCTAAAGCAATGGTTTTAGACTGCGATTGATGTCTTGAGCGATAGTATGCCGATCGACTGCCAGGACACGCTTTACAGGCGAGATACAGACCCACCTGCTCCTTTAGTTCGGTTCGTGCGGAACCTATAAAGTCTCGTTTTGGGATGGTGGCGCTTCGGGCATCTCCAGCCCAAGCAGCTGCGACAGTTTTTTTTGGAAATCAATCACTATTTCAGCTTTTTCAAGCTTTCGGTTAATCCTCTCGAGTTCACGCTCCAGGGCGGCATTTCGCCTGTTAGCAGCGGCTAAAGCTAGCTCAGCATCATTACTTTTGCTGGAATCATCGGAGGCGAGTTTAGACTGGTTTCGTTCGGAAGCAAAGCGTTGCAGCGTAACCCGGTAGATACCCTCACGGCGAAGAAGAGCACCCAATTCCTGGTCGCTTTGACAAGCATCTGCCAGACGTAAGATACGCTGTTTTTCGGCCAACGAGAACTTACGTCGTTTGGACTTGGTCGTGTCCGTAGCCGCCACGGGCGGCGCGATTTTTTTCGGCCCCCTCCTCGGCACCTTCGGTGCCTCGTCATTGCCCGAAATCGCGCCAACTGCCGTAAGGCTGTACGTATTCCCAGCGGTGTCAGAAGAAACAGAGATGCTTTCAGTCGGTTCCAACATAGCTTAGTCTATCCTTTTTCGCCCTACGAGTAATTTGCACGCGAATTGACATTTTCACTGTCCCATTAATTATAGACACATAGGGTGACGCAGCGAAAGCGCCATCCCGAGGAGG
>JAJYCW010000095.1 GCA_021777995.1 bacterium | reverse complement strand
CGTCGTATTTATCAATTTCCTGACGCAAATCATCGAGGGTGTGCATAATAATAGAATTTTCAATATTTGGTTTACGTAATACTTCACGACATGGTTTCGCCCCGGCAGGGCACGCCGTGGCAGCAGCGGGCGCTTCTGCGGACAGGAGTTGCCCGCTGCTACTGGTCTCTAGCGGCGTCTGTTTATGACAATTACATTCACAGAGATTGGGTCAACATGCAGCGTAAACCGGGGGCCAAGATTGTGAATAACTTTTGTGAGGGGAACAACGTGGCGCGGATCGCTCATTGTATTCGTTGAGGTTCTGTTTTTAGCTGTCAACTCGATTAGAGTTCCTGTACTGGCAATCTTTTCAGATTGATCAAGCGATACATGTACAACGCGGCGGTTTCTGGCTGTGTTGACCAACTTGATGTAGAGCGTGCCAGTTTTGGAATCCCTTGTAACGCTGCAAAACAGATCCTGGGCTTTACCTAACGTAAAGTGCGGTACGATATTACCGTGGTAGCTGCTAAACATGACCTGCGCCCAGTAGGAAGGCGAACCGTAAGCCTGCAGGCCGTTGTATCCTATAAGATTCGTGCGCTTTTGCGATGGGCCGTGGTGAATAAGTACCTGCAGCGGAGCGTAGGCGTTCATGATAACGACATCCGAATTGCGCTCCATCCCTGTCATCCAGGCGGCATCACCCAGTGCTGAGTTCATATCCGGTGTGGGATGGCCCTCGCGGGATGCCCACTCGCCGACAAAGATTTTTGGCCCAGTACGGCTGTAGGTATCGTATTTGTGTGCAGCGCGTTCGAAAGCAACAGGCGGCATGTAGTAGTGCTCATCAATGACATCCGGCACAACGGACTTCACTGGCATTGTCGCGATGAGCTGCAAGTGCGGGTATTTGGCCTTAATGGCGTGGTAGAACTGTGCAAACCGCCCGTCATAGCTGTGAGACCGGTCGAAGAAGTCCTCGTTCCCAATTTCCACATACTTGAGCGGAAACGGCGCAGGGTGGCCGTCTTTGGCACGCACGGCTCCCCATTTACTGGTGACCGGGCCGGTAACGTACTGTATCTCCTCCAGCGCAGACTTAATGAATCGCTGCAGTTTCGGACCCGCAGGGACGTACTGGCCCCCCAGGGAGTAGCCCGCGAAGACACCGAGCACAGGCTGCATATGGAGATCCTGGCACCATTCCAGCATCTCCAGTAAGCCGAATCCGTCCGACGAGCGATACCCCCAGGTACCCTCGTGCCCCGGCCTGTCCTGCAGGGGGCCAAGCGTCTTCTTCCAGTTGAACCGCTCCTTGATGGTATTGCCTTCAAGGTAGTTGCCGCCTGGCAGCCTCAGGAACTTGGGTTTCATGGCCGCGAGCATCTTCATGATGTATGGCCGCGTGCCGTTTGGCCTGTTGTTGAATGTGGGTGGCTTTACGGATACCAGATTAAAGTAGAGATCACCGGTTCCGTTGGTGGTCATGACAAACCTGTTGGCAAGTGAGGCGTTCATGCTGCCCGTTTTGAGGGTGGTGTGATACCAGTGCCATGCGGTAGTGAGATGTTTGAAGCTGCCCGCAGCATAGATGCGGGAGCCATTAGCAGCCTCCAGGGCCACGTGCAGGTTGCCATGAAAGCCGGGCGCGGTTCGTGCAAAGAAGGAGATGCGGTACTGTGTATGCGGTCTCAAGGGCACGCCCCAAAAGCCGTCATTGGCTACACCCACCTCTGCACCCGCGTGCCCTGGCTCGGCATCGAGCCTGAGGCAGGTAGTTAACTCCTTGTTAATGGGGTGGCTGTGATTGAGACTGATAGTTCCCGTGCCGCCTCCTGTTGTGACCAGGCTCCAGTGTACGGGTGTGGTAGCGTTATCCTTGAAGATGCGGTTCTGTATAAGCTCGGCGTAGATACCGCCGTCGTAGGAGTGGTTAATCTCTTCGGTCATGAGGCCGTAGAGCGTGGGGCTCACATGAACGGCCGTTTCGTTAGCATGAATAGTAAGCGGTATGGGGCCTGCATCTACCACTTCGCCCAATTTGCCGGCTTTGGCAACCATGGGACCTGCGACTGCCGCAATCTCTGCAGGCGTGAGAGCTGCCTGGTAGGCGCGCACATCCTCTATGGAACCGTGCACCCAGTCTACCGCACCACCCGCGAAACGGCCGCGACCAATTGCCAGAGGTCCCTCTACAGGGGGAGTAGGGGCGCAATAGACGCTGCCTTGCAGCCTTCCGTTCACAAATAGCTCTGCTGTGTGGCGAGCCGCGTTGTAAACCCCGGCAATGTGGTACCACTCTCCGGGCGTAGGCACATCGGTTGATGTTACAACGGCGTTGGGAAGGCCCTCCCCGTGGTGAGTAACTACAAATCCAAACGTGTCGGTGTCATTGCGCAATTGCAGAAAGAACCCGCTTTGCTTTGGGCCGTCCGCGGAGAGGAAAGTCTGCCAGCCACCCATATGTTTGACTTGTACCCAAGCGGCAACTGTGTAGCTCTTGCTGATATCGATAGGTGGGTGAGAGAGTTGTAGGCAGCCGCTGCCGTTCAGCACAAGCGATTTACCGCCCACGAAACCTTTACCCCACGATACCGATCCCACTTGTTGTAGAGCGCCTGCACCCAAACCGCCTCGCGGTGCAACGGCACGAACCGTCCCGTCAAGTTTCCACCAGCCGGATGGCACCGGTGCGCCCTTGGCGAGGCATGCACCTTGCGTTAGGCAGAGGCCCGCTGCACTGGCAGACGCGAGCAGAGACATCCGGCCTGATGATTTCCACGTCATAAAAACACTCCTATGAAGCTGTGGTATACCAGCACTTCCTTATGTAATGCATCTATAATATCCGACCTTCACTTGCTCGGTTCCTGCAATGCCTTGTGAATGCCTACCGTGATGGTAACCGTGAGGCAGTGTGAACCGAATGAGTAACGGTCTAAAAATCCTAAGGATTGTTGCCCTGCGAAGAAAGTGAATACGGAAGAAGGTTGAAAGAGAGGGTGCGCCGTAGTGGTTGACAAAAAAATAGCGGGACACAAGTGTCTAACCACGAGTGCCCCGCCAATTTAGCGATAGCGGATTACTATTTGTGGTCGTTTACAACGATCACATTTACCGACAATGGGTCTAAGTGCACGGTGAATTTACTGCCCAGGCCCTTAATAGGAACCTTTACGGGTACCACGTTGCGAGGGTCATTAATCGTATTGGTGGCTGCCCGGCTATCGGCCGTGAGTACCACCTGTGTGCCGCGAGAAACAACGTGACCATCGCCCTCCAATGTTACATCCACGGTGCGCGCAATCAAGGTAGTTGCCGCCTGGCAGTCTCAGGAACTTGGGTTTTATGGCCGCGAGCATCTTCATGATGTAGGGCCGCGTGCCGTTTGGCCTGTTGTTGAATGTGGGTGGCTTTACGGATACCAGATTAAAGTAGAGATCACCGGTGGCCCGGGGACATTGGTGGGAGGCGCGCAGCGCGCACGACCCTGAAGCTTACCGTTCACAAATAACTCTACTGTGTGGCGAACCGCGTTGTAAACCCCTGCAATGTGGTACCACTCTCCGGGCGTAGGCACATCGGTTGATGTTACAACGGCGTTGGGAAGGCCCTCCCCGTGGTGAGTAACTACAAACCCAAACGTGTCGGTGTCATCGCGTAACTGCAAAAAGAATCCGCTTTGGACCGGGCCATCTTCCGAGACGAAGGTCTGCCAGCCACCCAGATGGTTGATCTTTACCCATGCCGTAATTGTGTAGCTCTTACTAATATCGATTGGCGCGTGAGAGAGTTGCAGACAGCCCCGGCCATTCAGCACGAGCGATTTTGTCTTCCCGAATCCTTTGCCCCACGTAACCGATCCCACTTGCTGTAAGGCGCCTGCACCCAAACCGCTTTGCGGGGCAGCGGCACGAACCGTACCGTCAAGTTTCCACCAGCCGGATGGCAGCGGTGCGCCCTGTGCGTGGCATGCACCTTGCGTTAGGCAGACGCCCGCTGCACTGACAGAAGCCAGCAGCGACTTCCGGCCTGATGATTTCCATGTCATAAAAACACTCCTGTGAAGCTGTGTTATAACACCACTTCCTTCTGTAATGCAACTATAATATCCGCCGTTCACCCACTCGGTTCCTGCAAAGCCTGGTGCATGTCTACCCTGATGGCATTCGTGCGGCAGGGTGAGCCCAATGAGTAACGGGCTAATAAACTTAGGGACTGTTGCCATTTGAAGAGACCGAGTACGGAGCTAACTTCAACGAGGAATTGCACGGATGTGTTTGCCAAATGCATTAGCGGGACACCTCTGTGTACACAGGAGTGCCCCGCCAATTTAGTGCTAACGGATTACTATTTGTGGTCGTTTACAACGATCACATTAACCGACAGTGGGTCTAGATGCACAGTAAATGTGCTGCCCAGGCCTTTGATTGGCACCTTTACCGGCACAACGTTGCGTGGATCGGTGATAGTGTTGGTAGCCGCGCGGCTGTTGGCCGTGAGCACCACCTGAGTACCATGAGTAGCAACGTGTCCATCGCCATCCAGAGTTACTTGCACGATGCGAGCAATATCTGAGGTGTTCACCAGCTTTATGTAGACCGTACCCGTTTTGGTGTTGCGTGTCACGTTGGTAAAGAGCGCTGCCGCCTTTCCAAGCGTATAGTGTGGCACTACGTTACCTAGGTAGTTGCTAAACATCACCTGCGCCCAGTAGGAAGGCGATCCATAGGCTTTTAGGCCATCGTAGCCTATAAGGTTTGTGCCCCATTGAGCGGCGCCCCTGTGCACGAGTACGAAGAGCGGCGCATAGGACGAGATGACCACGATGTCGGAGTTGCGCTCCATGCCTGTCATCCATGCTGCATCCCCCAGCGCAGCGTTCATGTCTGGCGTTGGTCTTCCCTCTTGCGAGGCCCACTCGCCTACGAATATCTTTGGTCCCTTGCGGCTGTAGGTGTCGTACCGGTGAGCTGCATGCTCAAATGCGATTGGCGGCATGTAGTAGTGCTCGTCGATCACATCGGGCACCACGGATGTCACCGCCGTGGTAGCGATGAGCTGCAGGTGCGGGTATTTGGCCTTGATTGCGTGATAGAACTGGGCAAAGCGGCCATCGTAGCTGTGAGACCGGTCGAAGAAGTCCTCGTTCCCAATTTCTACGTACTTGAGTGGGAAGGGTGCAGGGTGGCCATCTTTGGCACGCACGGCTCCCCATTTACTGGTGACTGGCCCGATAACATACTGGATCTCCTCCAGCGCAGATTCTACGTAGGGTTGAAGTTGTGGCCCTGGTGGTACGTGCTGCCCCTGCAACGAATACCCGGCGTACACCGCGAGTACTGGCTGCATGTGCAGGTCCTGGCACCATTCGAGATACTCCAGTAGACCCAAACCATCGGAGGACCGATACCCCCATGGGCCCTGGTGCCCTGGGCGGTCCTGAAGCGGTCCCAGCGTCTTCTTCCAGTTGAACCGCTCCTTAATGGTGTTACCCTCAAGGTAGTTGCCGCCTGGCAGACGCAGGAACTTTGGTTTCATGGCGGCCAGCATCTTCATGATGTACGGGCGCGTGCCGTTTGGTCTGTTGTTGAAGGTGGGTGGCTTTACGGATACCAGGTTGAAGTAGAGGTTACCGGTACCGTTGGTAGTGATAACGAACCTGTTGGCAAGCGAGGCATTCATGGCGCCGGTTTTTAGTGTGGTATGGTACCAGTGCCAGGCGGTGGTAAGGTGGGCGAAGCTGCCGGATGCGTATATTCGCGAGCCGTTTGCAGCCTCCAGCGCGACGTGCAGACCGCCGTGGAACCCGGGTGTCGTACTTGCAAAGAACGAGACACGATACTGTGTATGCGGCCGTAGTGGCACACCCCAGTAGCCATCGTTTGCAACTCCTACCTCAGCACCTGCGTGTCCCGGTTCCGCCTCAAGCTTGAGGCAGGTGGTTAGCGCCTTGTTGATGGGGTGGCTGTGATCGAGGCTAATGGTACCCGTTCCGCCGCCTGTAGTTACGAGGCTCCAGTGTGCGGGGATAGAGGTGTTGTCTTTGAATATGCGGTTCTGTATAAGCTCCGCGTAGATACCACCATCATAGGAGTGGTTAATCTCTTCGGTCATGAGGCCGTAGAGCGTGGGGCTTACATGCACTGCGGTTTCGTTGGCATGAATAGTAAGCGGAATGGGTCCCGCGTCTACTACTTCACCCAATTTGCCAGCCTTGGCAACCATAGGACCGGCAACTGCCGCAATTTCTGCAGGCGTGAGCGGTGCCTGGTAGGCGCGCACATCCTCTATGGAACCATGTACCCAGTCTACCGCACCGCCCGCGAAACGCCCGCGCCCGATTACAAATGGCCCGGGAACATTATCTGGAGGCATACAGCGCGCACGACCCTGCAACTTTCCGTTAACATAGAGTGAAATGTTATGGTGGGTTGCGTCGTAGACGCCTGCCAGGTGATACCACTGGCCGGCATTGGGTACATCCTGCGAGGAAACCATGGCATTCTCGCCGCCATTTTGACCATGGGTTACGGTAAACGCAAACATGTTGGTGTCGGCACGCAACTGGAGGAAGAAACCGCTAATGGTTGGGCCGTCATCGGAAACAAAAGTCTGGAACCCGGTAACGTGATTTACCTTTACCCAGGCGGTGACTGTGTAGCTTTTGCTAATGTCTATGGGCGAATTTGCAACTTGCAGGCAACCCGTTCCATGAAGTTCAAGCGCCTCCGGACCCACAAACCCAGCTCCCCAGGCGATATCGCCTACGGCTGTGGCGGCATTAGCGCCTGCGGTATTTGGTGCACTCGTTGCCCCGGGCGCCTCCTCTAGTTTCCACCAACCCGTGGGTGCCGGTGTAGGTTGTGCCAGCGACCTTCCTGGAGCCAGCCACATGCTCGTAGCGAGGGCCCCCCCAAATAGAGCCCTCCATCCGTTAGAACGGAAATTCATATCAAACTCCTGAAGATATTGTTTAGAAATAGCAGTGAAGTTAATCGTACACGCAGATGATTCGCCACTGTAAGCGTGCCTTCCTGCCTCATATTTAAAGAAAGGCAAGAAATTATTTATGGTGGCAGTCAGCCCTCAAAGCGGCTGCTGTGACCTAGACGAGAGATTAGAGGAAGCAGATTACTTAAGAGCCGAGGCTGATAGTGGGCAGATCAGCGGGAGGCTACGCTGGGCCATCCTTAAGCTCGATTAGACGAGCCTCTTCTTCCGCAGTATAGGCTTGGGGATACGATTGCTGAAGACTCCAGGGACGTGTGTCCTGAATGGTTTTATCGGGCGGGGTTAAGACCAAACCAGCGGCCACCGCTTTCTTACCTGCCACATTCATGAACATTGCATATTGGCTTGATGCTGCAGGGATATACATTGGAAATTTTGATATGTCTACGCCCGCACGATCCATAATCTGCGTTGGGACCCATACGGGCCGGGTGATACCGAGTGCGGCAGCAAATTCTGCCCAGGTGATGCGAGGGCCGGCTGCATCAAAGGTGCCTGCTATCTCGTTTGCCAGTACCTTCACTGCGAAACCTGCCAGGTCGCGCGCGTCAATCACCTGTACATAGTCGGTTCCATCCCCGGGCATTGCAACGGGATCATGTGAAGGACCTCGCGTTACCCAGTAGGTGTGCCTGCCTGTGTGATCATAGGGACCCGCAACAATCTGCGGTCTCACAACCGTGGCGCGCTCACCTAAAACCTCAAGCACAATATTTTCACAAGTCACCTTTAGTGGTCCGTAGGTATCCCCGTTAACGGTGGTTTCATTTTCGGCAGCTGCAGCAACAAGAGCGTTCTCTTCGGTAACGGGTTGGCTGCCAGAAAGCGCGTACACTGAGGCAGTGCTGATGAACAGATACCGTTTGAGGAAGGGAGCCAGAAGTTCCGTACTGGATCGCACTTGATGAGGTGTATAGCCACTGATGTCAATGCAGGCATCCCAGGTGCGTCCTTGAAGGGCAGAAATGCCCGCTGCTCCATGATTGCGGTCACCGGTTAAACGCTCAACCGAATCTGGCAGATCGGCAGGTGTTAAACCGCGGGTAAGTACTGTGACATCGTGACCATTCGCAACTGCTGTGGCTACCACATGACGTCCGATAAATTGTGTGCCACCTAAGACCAGGATTTTCATGATATGATTATGGCATGGTGCTGAAGTGAGTTGGCACCCTTGTGATGTTACCAAGGTTATTTAGGCAAGTTCCACATGAATGGGTTTGGGATGAGTAAACCGAGCCTTGGTGAGTGTAATGACACTTTAATTGTTTTGTGCGAGATTTCAGCATCAACCCTGTTACAGCGTGTGAGGAAAACTTATATGAGAGTTAGCAGACTAGGGCAGGTTTTAACCGAGGCATGTGCAATTGGAGGTTTTGTTATGATTGCCGCCACGAATGCGGCAGCCGCTGGTACACCGGCGCCTACTACCGTCGGTAAGGTTATGCCAGATGCAAGCCTTGTTCGCCCGCTTGTAACCGGCGACCTAGCACCCTCTGTTACAGTGCGGGATATTGATGGGAAACCGTTCAACCTGGGAACCGCGTTTACCCGTCGACCAACGGTTCTCATATTTTACAGGGGAGGCTGGTGCCCGTTCTGTAATCTTCAGATGTCCCAATTGGAAAGGTTACAGCCTAAGCTAATCAAAATGGGATATCTGCTTCTGGCGGTAAGCATGGACAATCCGGCGCATTTGAAGCTGTCTATAGCGCAGCACAAGCTTACATATACGCTACTATCGGATAGCGATGCCAAGGCGGTGAAGGCGTACGGGCTTGCATTTCATGTGGCAACCACAATGGTCCAGCAGTACAAGACTTTCCACATTAACCTGGATGACGCCGCAGGGAATTCCAACCATATCCTTCCGGTCCCTGCGGTTTACCTTATTGGAACCGATCACGTCATTCGTTTCACCTACTACAATCCAGATTACAAGGTGCGGCTGGCACCCGCCAAACTGCTATCCGCGGCAAGCCACTACAAGGCGGAGATGACAGCAGGCGGAAAGTGACAGGTTTCGTGGCGGATAGCACGGCAACAGTAGGAATCTGCCGTTGCCGTGGGTGAGGCTGGCAGGCTTGTCATCATGCGTGCCCATTGCCTGGCTGGTGACAAGCTGAATATGCGTGGGCGCCAGGTGTTGGTTCATATAACCTGTATTTGGACGGAGGTGCACAGGGATGCGAAAACTTAAAGTTTTCAGCTTTGTATCGTTAGATGGTTGTTATGCCGACCGTAGCGGCAGTATGACATGGGCGCACGATTACAGCCGCGATGAGGAATTTACGGCATTTGCAACCGAGAATGCGCGTGGATCGCAGGGGGAGCTCCTGTTTGGCCGTGTAACGTACGATATGATGGCCAGTTACTGGCCGACTGAAATGGCGAAAACCAACTCGCCTGTGACTGCCGAGGCAATGAACCGGATGAAAAAGCATGTACTGTCTCGTTCACCTCGCAGCTTGACATGGAACAACTCTCATCTGTTGAGGGGGGAAATTATAGACGCTGTACGCGGTTTGAAGCAGCAACCAGGCCCTGATATGATGATCTTTGGCAGCGGCAGCATTGTAAAGCAAATTGCAACCCATAACCTCATCGACGAGTATCAGCTTATTGTTGTGCCGCTGGTACTTGGCGGGGGGCACAATATGTTTGAAGGGATACAGCAGAATTTAGCGGTGCGTCTCAACCACCACCGGGTCTTTAGTAATGGCGTGGTTCTATTAAGTTACAGCAGAGATGTGCAGTCCGTCCGTTAGGTGCCTATTCCTACTGTTCCATTCCATCAGGCAAACTGAAATCAATCGCGCAGTTACCGTAACAGCGTAGTTACCAACGACGGCATGCAACTTTACGAATGAAAAACTGGGTCGTTCTGCCCGTGCCCACGATTTTTCGCGACGAGCCCTGTACGCAGAGCATTAATAGGGCATTCCGTGCAGCTTTTTTTCTGCCTGCACACGTTTTATTGTCGGCGCAATCATACTCACCATCGTGCAATAAGTGCATGACTCAATAGTATATCGCGCGAGTCTAGTTCGCTCTGTAAGACTTACGGAGAGCCCGCTGCTGTACCACAGCGTAGGGCCAATTATGGTTAGGAATTGCCTTTATTAGAATCAGTTAGATTTCAATATTGCGCAATTAGCCAAACTGTGATAATATGGTGAAAGTTCCATTACTACCGGTTCGCGCAAGTCCGCATCGCCACCGTCACAAGGAATCGGCAATGACAACCGCCGCACAACCAGTACCAACCGCCTACGCGCAACCGCCGCTGCGTGCGGTGTCCGTACCGCAACCCAACAGCGCACCCGCGCCCAGCACGGCTGGCACCTACGCCTTCCAGTGGGAGATGGTGCAAGACGGCGTAGAGCACTTTGGCGACTTCACGCCGCTAGTGAGCGTGCAGGTAGGCGCTAGCGAAGTGGGCACGCCAGACGGTCTGCTCACCGCCCTATGGGATAACGACAACCTGCTGCTGGAGCTAGACGCTGCGCTGACGGTGACCGGCAGGTATACGGGCACGCCAGATGCGTGGGGCGGGCTGATATCGCAGTGGCAGCAGGCGCAACTGGTAGATCGCTGGAACTCGCCGTCGTCGTCGTTTTACGCCTTCGACAGCCAGGGCAGCACGCGCGTGCTCACCAACCCCGCCGGTGCCGTGACCGACGCCTACGCCTACCGGGCTTTTGGTGCCGCATGGCAAGGCGGTAACGGCAGCGCCAACGCCTACCGGTACGCAGGCGAGTACGGCTACTACCGCGACAGCGCGGCTGTGCAGTACGTGCGCGCCCGCTACCTTAACGTACTGCAAGGCAGGTGGATGAGCGCAGACCCGCTGCGCTTCGAGGCTGGCGACTACAACCTCTACCGCTATGTGGGCAACGAACCGCTGGGCCGGATGGATGCGAGCGGGCGAAAGTGCATCTGCGGGTGTCGTGGTAAACGAAGGCCAGTGTACGTCGCCGCCACACCTACCGCCTGGATTTAAATGTAAATCCGGCGAGCCATGCTTTATCACATGCTTTGCAGATCATAGTATTGCCTACGGTGGCCGCTATGGTTGCCCAAAACACGGTGAGTTGGCTCTTAAGGCGCAACCGTGTGTGTTGCACTGGCCACACGACCTCATTGCGGTGAAATACCCCAGCTTTTGCTTTGTCCTGCTCCGGGTGTGATATTAGTTGGCATGTTCATTCAGCCGACTACGCATAGTTTCTGCCTCGGCAAGACGACCTTGCCGTGCATATAGTAAGATGAGTCCCTCGATTGAAGGCTTAAAGTTAGGCTCGGATTTAAGCGCGGACAACCACTGGTATTCTGCCTCCTGAAGGCGCCCTTGGTCTGCGTATAGCATTGCAAGGTTGTGGGGTGCCTTATAACTAATGATCGAGACGTCAAGGCTGTCGATGTGCCCGGTTTCCGGCCGGTTGATTACATTGAGGTAACACATTTCTGCCGCCGAATAGTTATTAAGGCGGGTGTAGATAAGCCCGGCGCGGAAGTTTAATTCCGGATCGAGCGGGAACAATCGAAGACCATCCTCGAGGTGCTGCTTCGCGAGTTCAAGATCGTCCTTGGCAAGGTAGCATGCTGCAAGAAGGGCATAAATTTTGCGTGAAATACTCTCGGTTGACTGGGAGTTTAGAAGCGCGTTCTCAAGGTGTGGAATTGCCTCATCATGATTGCCCATGTAAAAGTGGGTCATACCGCAGTTAAATAATACAAAAGGATGATTGGGCCGTTCGGCTAGGTCTTGAGCTAATATTCTCAAGTCGCGTTCTCGTTTGCGACGCTGCCCTTCGTCACTGTAGTCATAACCAGAATGCACGACGTGTAACTGAGTGCGTTCGATTTTGCCGCCGGTGCGGTGCAGCGGCTCCAGGATCTGCTCATGAATACGCCCCTCAAAACGGATGGCAGGATTATTGCGGAAAAGCTTGACATGATCAACCACGGTGTAACCGCTCTCGCCTTGTTTCGCCGGTATGTGAACCTGCATGATAAAACCAGCGACCGAGTCCTCGGCCGAAAAAACGAGGTCCTTTAACTTAGCCCCGCATTGTTCCGGCAGAGTGTCGTCGGCATCCATCCAGAAGATCCAACCTCCATTTGCATGTTTTATTGATTCGTTGCGAGCGGATGAGAAATCATCATTCCAGGGATAATGGAAGATTTTTGCACCATAGCTAGTCGCGATCTTGACGGTGTCGTCTGTGGAACCTGTGTCTACCAAAATAATCTCATCAACCCACGGCTGTGCGCTGCTGAGGCAATCGGCCAGCACCCTTTGTTCATCCTTTGCGATGATACACAGAGAGATAGTCGGGCGTTGGCGCACCTCATAGGTTGCTGTGGTATGTGGAGTAAACGTATGATGCAGGGAAGCCGTTGGGCGGGTTGTTGCGGCAGGTGCTGGATCGCTTTTTGAGGGTGCGGAGGGCATTCCCCGCAGTTCACCTATTCTCGCCATTGCGGCGACGCCAGAGTGACGCCACGACCAACTTTGCTCCGCCGCGGTACGGGCGGCCGCGCCCTTTGAATTAACGGCGTCCCTATTGCTGACGGCAACATGCATTACCTGGGCTAGCGCACGCGGCGAAATTTCAAACTGCCATATTGGGCCCGCACATACCCACGGCCCAACGCGGCAGTCCGTCATTGGCAGTTTTTCGGCAGGCACCCGCCAACCGGATTCTTCACTAACGAAGTCGTCGGTCGGTCCGCCTGCTGGGACAATAACGGCCGTACCGCATGACATAGATTCTAGTACTGGTAGGCAAAATCCCTCGCCGCGATACGGTTGCACCAAACAGTCGGCCATTGCATACAGACCCGCCAGTTGTGCTTGAGAAAGTTCTCTATCTATGTAGACAATTCGCGGACGCGATTTGTCTTGGGAAATACCGATTATCTTTTCACGTTCGGTTTGGCCCTTATACACCGTATCGACGCCAGTGTCCTTTATTACCAAGAGCACGTCGTCGTACGCTGAAAATCCGTTAAGATAGGCATCTAGAAGAATATCAATGCCCTTTCTGTGCATGGCACCCCCGACAAATAAAAAGACAAACGGCTTGGCCGTGGGCGATTTATCGCACAGATCATAACCGTGCTCACTTGTGAAAATGTACGGAGGCGCGTTAGGCGAAAACCGACTGGTGTTTACGCCGAGCGGTACAACATGCAACCTTGACATAGGGACACCGCTGTTGTTGTATACATCCCTAACGTAATTGCTATAGCACCATACTTCGTCGACTTCCTGAGTGATTGGTTTCACCCAGGCCTCAGGCAGGTAGCCGTATTCCCACGGCTGGATTAATACGAATTTTCCTTCGTTTGGGTGGTTGAAGCGCGGTGGGAAATGGTGGCGCACGTGCACGTCTGCTGGGTGCGAAAGTGGAGCGAAAACATGCGGTTCTAGCATAGCGCTGATGGGGTCGATTGCAGGATCATATTGCGTATGGCCTGCGGCGACGACTGATAATTCTATGCCGTGGGATAAAAGTTGGCTGCAGAACTCGCGATTGACTAGGGCGAGGCTGTGCCACTGAAAAAAATCGCCCTCCCAACGAATCGTCGCGGGTAGAATTGCCGACGATGGTACAGGTTTCGTGCGCCGCCGAGCACGAGTTGGTGCGGCCGTTGCACTATCTGCCGCCGTACCGCAAATAGGCCGTGCCGCAGGTGTTATTTCGGTGGCAGTTGGTTTGCGTTCCTCAGCGCTTGCAGCGATATCCAATCGGGTCAGGCAGGTGCCAATCTCCAGCGCCATCAAACGTCCAACGGTCTCGTAGTTGTAGGTTGCGCATATTTCCATTTGGGCAGCGTTTGCGCGATCACGCGCTACAGTTATATTGCTGTCCAATTCCTGCAACATTGCCACAAGTTGTTCTTCGTCCGGCTCCGCCCACCGGTGCCCTGCGAACGTAGGAAGTTCTCGCAATGCCGCAGACGGAACTGGCAATAGTTTATAGCCGAGCAACAGGCTGTTGTGCTGGTTCATGAATGCCGTATTGCCGCCCCAGTTGGTACCTACAACCGGCGTGCCAGCCGCCATGGCTTCCATATAGGGGCGGCCCCAACCTTCACCTCGGCTGGGCAGTACAAAAGCATCCACGCCTCTATAAAGGGCGATCATCTCGTTACGCGAAAGCCGGTCAAAGATCCAGCGGATACGCGTGTCAGCGAGGATGTCGTGGTTCATCTCACGCATTGTTAGCTCTGCGGCCATTTCCTGGATTACGGTTGGCGTGTAACCGAGGGTGGACCAAACCTTAAGCACCAAGCCCACATCGGATCGGCCCTGGAATGCCCGAATAAAACCGCGTAGCAAAACGTCCCAGCCTTTATGGGAAGTCCAGTCAAACACTGATAGAAAGAGTTTGGTTCGCCCCTCGCGAAACTCTTCGAGCAACGGCAGCGAGTCGCATTCGACTTGGTAAGGCGCTGGGTCGAAGCATTCCGGGATAACAACTATTTTTGCGGGATGCACTCCGGCATCTGTAAAGGTTGTACGGTTGAACTCAGATGCCACCCACACCCTATCCATCCGGTTTAGCGCCTCCGCCCAACCAGGTGGTAATCTGTCGGTTTCAAACACCGTGCGACCAATATGCAGACCCGCCGCGTCGTGTTTTTGAAAACTGAGGGGAAAGTCATGTTGAATGTAGGTAAAGCCAGGAGCGACTTCGCGTTGTGCCGCTTTTGTTATTATCTCCTGCTCGGCTGCTGTCATGTCGGCATCGTGGTTCCACGGGCGGATCTGGCAGGCAAGGTCGTGGCCGGTTTGAGCAAGTGCAAACATCAAATGGCGGCTCTCCTCGCCGTAGCCGCTGGGATCAAGCAGGGGACCGCTCCACAAAACACGTGGGGTTGTTGACTCCTCTGCAGGTGCGCTCGTCACTATAATCGATTGGACGGCTCGCCGCACTGGCGGCGCGTCAATTGAGTCGAGCATAAATTGAAGCGCCTCGCGAACGCTGTTGGGTACGATACCCTCGTGTGGCTGTAGCAACCCGGCGTGAAAGCGGCGCTCGTAGAGCTTTGCATGTTGCTCAAACCTATAAAAGGCTGAAAGAAATGACCAGAGAAAACCGTGCACACCATCCTTGCGGGCATCACCACGGTCGTAATACCCCGTGAAGTCTGAGACAAAATGGCGCAATGCATTTTGCCATTGAAATGGGTAGCCATCATTAAATAAATTTGCAGCTTCGCCGTCTGTATATCGGTTTAGTTTTTCAAGATAGTGATGGAGGCTGTCGTAGGAATAGTGCTCTAACGACAGATCAGGATTATCGGCTGGCCAGCGAATGGTGGCGCCGTTTACTATTGCGCCGGAATGTAGGCGGGAGTTGAACGTAAAATAGCCGTTCTTAAATAGCCGGGGTGCAGTATAACCCGGGTACAGGCTCTTCATCCAATGCCCGGCAAAATAATGCCGGAACGGCGGATGAAGTGCCTCAAACGAGTCGCCGTTCTCCATTGCGAGCCTCCGTAGGCCGATGCCGAATTCCTGCGGAACGCGTTCGTCTGCGTCCAGGTAGAATATCCACCTGTACTTGGCCAACATCGCCGAAGCGTTGCGGGCTCTGTCGAAGTTCTGAATGAGGGGGTGTGTTACTATGCGGGGTGTAACTTGCTGCGCCAGATTTACCGTGCCGTCGGTACTTTCCATATCGCAGACTATGATCTCATCCGTCCAACCTTGCAGTGTGTTGAGACATGCTGTAATATGGCGTTCCTCATTACGCGTGTGGACGATGCCTGAAATACCTGCAGGATATTTATGTTCGGCGGGTTCCATGAGGTGTAGAAGCTCCTCCGATAAGTCCTGGCCCTTGAGCGTAACGAGAATGTGGTCCTTAGCGGCGTTTTTATCGTCGCCATAGTAGCGCACGTCGCTAGTTTCGAACGGAGCCAGGATATGCCGCCATATCTCAGTTGTGAGTAGGTGTTCGTCACCGAATTCAGGTTCCTCGCCATAGAACGCTGACGGCACGCTGAAGACTACCCACCTGGCGGTAACCACCTGTTGGGCGATAATGGCGCGGATCTGTGCTTTATTGAAATGCTCTAGCACGCCCTGGTGGTGTATCACCTGCCAACGGCTTGCGTTAGTGGCTGTATGGTTTTTATAATGGGTGAAGAGATCACCAAGAAAAAAATTGGCAGAAGCACCTAACATGTTGTTGGCATGTATTGCCCGCTCCACCAGGACGCGTGAATTGTCCATGCCTACTGCATTAACGCCCCGCCTGGCGAGCCAAATGGCACCCAGGCCCGAACCTATACCTGTTTCGAGTGTCCGTGATTTTTGAGGTGCGAATGTAAGTACCTGATGCAGGTACCGCAACAGGTACGGCGAGTTGTTGATGTTATGGTAGTGAAAGGGAATGTCGCAAAGTGGCGTCCGTGTGTACAGTTTTTCCCACGCAGTGGTTGTAGATGTCATGTGGCAACTCCCCAATGTTCGAATACTCTACGATGCGAATTGTCCGGTTGAAAATATTTCAAAATTCTACCATAAGTTCTTGACAATATAAATTTCGTGTGGTAAGGTTGATCATCTTGCTCTGAATAGCAACTTGGTGCGCATTGCGATGTACTCAAAAGTTAGCCGTTTTGAATAGACGGAGGTGGTGCCGTGTACAGCGCGACCGTAATAAGAGAATTCCAGTATCCACATTGCCATGAGGCACTAACAGGCGCTGATATTATTGGGCGCGCCGGAGTCTTGGGCGAGGGTCCGTTCATGACCATTTATTTTTGCACGGCTGGCGACACTATTTTGAGGGCATCATTTGAAACCTATGGGTGTCAGTTGGCAATGGAGTGCGGTAGTTGGATTCCCCGTTGGGTGGAAGGAAACCATGCACACGAAACGGCGCTTCGGC
>JAJYCW010000094.1 GCA_021777995.1 bacterium | reverse complement strand
AATGGTGCAAATCTTATCCAGCTTGAGAGACTATTTCCCAATGGGAGTGGTCGCTATTTCTTTGGAGTCGCGCCATAGTCTGGATTGGATTGAGTTTACGTTACTTTTCATACCGGTGCGTTAAGCCATGACATTTGTGGCACAGTTGCTTACCAGTACGCGTACGGTGCGGATGGCAAACGCCGGTGAGCGAAGGCCTGGTACCCCTGCGGCGTTGCGTGCGGTGCTGGCGAGCTGGTGGAGCAGGGCAGCGACCTCACCGGCGCCACGTGGACGACAAACGCGCAGTACCTTCGAGCTGGTGGCGGCTGCAGCAGCATGCTGACTCGCCGCAAGAGCAGCACGGGTGACGAGTACCACCACGAGGACCCGCTGGGCGTGTTCGGCGTGATTACGGGGGCGAGCGGCGCTGTGTTGAGCAGTAATGTGTACGATTGGTTCTCCTGCGACCACTATCAAAGTAGTAATCAACTGACACCTTGGATTACCTCGGGGGTGAAGTCTGTTGCGGACAGCATGCTGTGGCTCAGTCCAAACACTTCGTATGTTGCATCGCGAGCGCTAAGCAACAAGAATGCCTTACAGTTATGCATTACATTTTGTGGCACCTACAAAAACATCTTTTCAAAATTGGCGTGCATGACAGCTTGCGACTTGGTCTTTTCTGGAGGTAGTGGCGGCGGCGGTAGTACTAATGGCTGCCCGGCGGGAACCTGCGCGTTCAAATGTCCCGGTGAAACAGGCGTTGGCTGTGGCTATCCGGGTACGACAATTACCTGCAAGGACGGAACAAAAATACCTTTACCGAACAACTGCGGCAAGGTCAAGAAAGCTTCCGCTCCGTGCATGGTTCATCCTTTGTTGATCCCAGATCGCGACGGTGTAGCAGTTGGGATAGGTTGTACCATTAGATTCTAAACTCATGTTGGCCGCATATAGGAGATGAGGTTTATAATGATCACCAATAGACGCACTCTAATGGTTTCGCTCGTGGCATTAGGAGCCGTGACGAACTGGATCTCGGTAGCTTTCGCCCAAACTGTTCACACAGCCAGCCCCGGTGTGATTTTGCACAAAATCGGACAAAGGTTGAATGGCTCTAAAACCATTGATGCTACGATTATTTCGTCAGTACCACATTCACCACTGGTACACCTGCAATTTAGGCGGCCAGATCTTCTTCGGGTCTCTGCTAAATATCCATCTGGGCGAACGGTAACTGCAATATGTACGCCAAGCAATGTAGTGGTAACCAATTCTAAATATCCCAGTGAATATATGGAGTTTAAGGCGGCTTATGGGTCTGCAAGGCAGATTTCGACTGTAGTTCGAATTGCGCCCATGTTCATGTTAACTGTGATTGATCCGAAGAGTAATCTAGGAATAAAGCCTAATTCCTCAAATGTTATAATCCAACCGCTCCGCGATGATCCAGCATTAATGGAACTGGTAAGCACTAACGTGGTAAAACGCTCACCGTTTTCGGCGATTTTGCAAAAAGTGACCTACCAGCCAGGTACGTTTCAAATCGAAGGCTTGTCAACGGTTATCAAAGTAGACGGTGCCGCTTCCGGATGGCGTGAACGTGTGGTGAACCTTGCGTTGAATGCCCATATACCTGTAAGCGTTTTCCGTTCGGCCCTACCGGTACACGCGACCAGGGTGTCAAATATGCCGTATACATTCGCCGTTCTTCCAAAGATGCTGGATTCAGGTTTGCTGGGCTCGACGAAACCATAGTTGAATTACCGCAGATGGTTCCGTGCACGTGGACGACGAACGCGCAGTACCTGCGGGCAGGTGGATGGTGCAGCAGCATGCTAATACGACGCAAGAGCAGCACGGATGACGAGTACCACCACGAGGACGTGCTAGGCGTGTTCGGCGTGATTACGGGGGCGAGCGGGGAGGTGCTGAGCAGTAACGTGTACGACGCGTTCGACGTATTGCAATCGACAAGCGGCGCCGCGCAGTCGCCGGACAGGCTAGCCACTGGCTTCCTGGATTACGATGGATTAATCACATTCGATGGAACGTTTACTTACGCACCCAGGTCCTTGGACTCATTGTCGTTTGGATCAGGCACAGGCGGAAACAACGGCATTTTTAACCATAATTGTTATACTTCCCCGTGTTGGCTGGCGTGCATGCTTGCCGGCGGTCACAATCAGCGAACGTGCTTTCATTGCTGCTGTGAGAAGAAGAAAAAGAAGACCGGCGGTGGTTCAGGCGGTAGTGGCGGAGGAAGCGGCTCGGGAGGAAATGATAATTGCCCGGCTGGATTGTGACCGGCCGTTTGTGACGGCGACCATACCTGCCTTAAACCAGGCCAACAATTTAAATGTGGAAAGATCACCGCAACAACTCCCGATTGCACTGTAAAGAAAAAGACTGCGCGGCCGACTGGGCCGATTATCAGTGTCTGATAGGATGGTGGATTCGAGACGCATGAAAGTGACAGATTGCGAACAACTATGAGGAGAATACAGGCGTGAAAACGATAAAGACGATTTCTGTAGCGGCCGTTTCAGGATTGGCGGGACTTTTTGTTGGTCAGGCGCGCGTAGCTTTGTCCAAACCAAAATTACAAAAGCCTGTGGCATCGACCTTGTATTCGAGCACATATGCCATAGGAACTGCTCACGGGCGAAAATACGGTGGAATGGGCGGATCAAGAAACAATGGCGGAATATTTTTCTTAGCTGACCCGACTTCGAAAGTTGCAAGCGTACAAGAGATCGCAAATCCACCGGCAATTACACTGTTTCAACGATCAAGCCGGGGTCCGGCATTTATACGGTTTGCGTTTGCTAAAGACCCTAAGACCCACGTAATATCACCGGTTATACAAATGATGGATTCTACGGGTAAAGCCAGTGAAATGGACGAAAATGGCAAGGTACGGTCCATCAAACAACCGAACCCGAAGACATGGTGGACACCAGAGCATTAGCCAACCTCTGACCTACCGTGTATCCTGGCGTTGCAGGATACACGGTAGTTATCCGGAGGTAGCCTGAGTAATTTTCAGTTATCGGTCGCTTATGCGAGCTTGACAACACGCTGGCGACCATGCCTGGCCCCAGCCACACCCGCGAGTTTGCGTACAACGAAGAGTCGCAGCTGCTCAGCATCTCGCACAGCGGCACGCTTGCTTTCCAGTATGCATACGGTGCCGATGGCAACCGCCGCTGGGCGAAGGACATTGCAAACAACGCGTGGACCTGGTACCCCTGCTTCGTTGCGTGCGGCGCTGGCGAGCTGGCGGAGCAGGGCAGCGACCTCACGGGCGGCACGTGGACGACCAATGCGCAGTACCTGCGGGCAGGCGGCTGCTGCAGCAGCATGCTGATAGGCTGCAAGAGCAGCACGGATGCCGAGTACCATCACGCGGACATGCTAGGCGTGGACTGAGAGGGAGCACGGGTGCGATGGGTTGTGCCAGCGTGCAATACGTGCATGTAGTGGACTTCAAACAATACCCATCGTCGAGCCAGCCGCCGTGGCTTGTTGTAAGGACATTGCCTTTGAAAGATTCGTTCATTACCACGCTTTGATTGATCAGTGGAAGGCCAAATGCTTCTCGAATTGAATTAATTGTAATGTTAAGGGTGGACGTGCCCATATGCCTGGTACGTTTCGTTGTCATATATGGCATTACACAACATGTCCGGCGGCACTGGATAACCGGTTGGTATACACAGCCTACAATGAGAGGGTAGTATTCAATTAACTGCATCGTGAACAACGTTCTTCATCCTTTTGGGCATCGTTTATCGTATGGCGGGTCCCAGGACGATTGTAGGAAGGTGGGGCAGGTAACAGCAATGAACAATCTTAAGACATTGACATCGACCTCACGAAGGTTTCCAATCTACGTGACAGCGGGAGTGGTAACCGCGATGATGTGCCTTGTATGGGCGAGAAAGGTTGAAACCAGGCTAAACGCAGTGTACGAACATGTGCCGAGCCCACCTCTAATTGGCACCGCGCAATCGGATTCGAATAGAATATCCGCTCTCGTCGACCAGCAACGAGTAGCCCCAAACGATCCTAACATCGCGATGCACCTTGCGGTGTTGTACAGCGCTCAGGTTGTAGACGCCACTGGTTCGCTGTGGGCCCATCTCACTACTAATGAGGCACCCATTCGGTCTGCGGCTGCTTCAGAAGTAAAGCAGATGAAGATAGTGATCGCTCAATCGCGTTCAATCGACAATAAGCTGGATTTTTCCGATAGTCTAGCAGAAGCGCAAGTTACAGCGGGTGATCTTACAGGTGCGTTCCATACTGCACGCTACCTACTCTCAACGGTAAATCGAAGCACTAGCCGCAGGGTTAGGTCAAATGCAATCTACGCGGGTAACGAGGTTCTAGGTCGTATTGCCGTACGGGAACACCACTGGCATGCTGCCGCGCGCTACTTGCTACAGTCGGCACATGTAACTGGCGAACCCAATTCGATCACAGTCGGTCCAGACATGCGTCTGGCAAGAGCGTTAATATTGCATGGTGACCGCGCTGTAGTAATACAATTCCTGACGCGTTGCAAGTCATTCTGGAAGATTGATGGCGCGTCTGATGCACTAGATAGTTGGATGCATCTAGTCTCCGCCGGGCAAATGCCGCCATTTGGAGGTGGGCCACTGTCGTTCTCGTTAAACGGTCTAGCGTATTAAGTGCTGCTGAATTCTACGTACGGAATGATTTCTGTTCGTGGATTAACTCGGCGTTATACGACGCTCCTACTCGATTCACCTGTGATGCGTTTACTAGCGAGGGTTGCGAGTTGGATTATACACGAGATCACGGTAATCAGCAGTCACCGTATTCGCCGGCGTTGTGCCGCCCCAGTTCGAGTTACCGGTCCAGTCATTCGCCATTATTGCGAGCCCGTCGGCAGGCAGGAGCGCGTCTGCTACCTTTTGGGTCTGCACTGGCTTGCCGTCAATGAACCAGGTAGCGGATCCTGGTTGGAAGAGAATGCCATATTTATGGAACTTTGCGCTAGGGTTAAACGGCAGCAGATATCGCTTAGAACCGTTGCTCTTTCCTGAACGCCCGTATAGCGTAAACCATACAACACCACGATGGCTACCTCTGTGATCCCACTGTCCATTTGTTAGGAACTCGATGTCGACTTCTGGGTTTACCAGAGTACCGTGGGAAATGCCCTTCAAGAAAAAGCTCTCTGTGGTTCCCGTACCACCCGCGGAACTGCCTGCGATACCATTGGCAGGTCCATACCCCGTTTTCATGGTGATCTGGTAGTAACCGTATCCATATCCCTTTTTGCCATAGGGGAACGTTTTTCCACTATCAGGAGACATTCCGGCGTCCGTTTCCCATTCACCTGCATTTCCTGTACCGCCCGGTACCATCAACTGCATTACAGAACCACCATCTAGCCACCTTGCATCTGTTTGCAGTATCCTGCCTCCCTTGCAATAGGGAGATGGCCAGTTGCCGTTAACATGGACCGTGCCATCGTCGGGCTGCTTCCAGTGGAACGGGCCGATGGCTCGTGTGGGGAATGGGCCGTGCAGCGAATCTTGAATTGTAGGTCTTCTATGGGTGTGGCGCTGAATGGACCGATTAGGTTGGCTTAACTGTTTGTGTGTAAAACAGGTACCTACGATGCATGCTGCCATTCCCATGTATATGACGTATTTCATATCCTACGCTCCCCACCAGGGCTTTGACTTACTGGATTGCGCACACGGAACCGAGATGATGGATAATTCACTTAGTTGCGGCAGTGTTCCTTCATTGGTTTGGGCGAAGGATACCCTGGTGACACAGGCTGAGTTGCTGCGCCTGAGGAGCCATTTCGTGTTGTATATGACAAAACCGACCAGATTGACGTGTGCCGTGTGCATTTTGGGTACCCTTACCAGCACATTCCTGTCACGTGGCGCAGGATTTTCCGATTGGCTCGCTGAAGTACATTACCATCAACTGTTCTACGGGTAGATGCTGCTGCCCCAAACCCAGAGGTTTATCATATGAAGATGTGTAGAGTTGTTTCGCTGTGTAGTCTGAGCTTTCTAATGCTACTGACCAGGGCAAATGCCCAATCTAACCCCAGTCCAGGAGGCTCTGGAGGAACAATTGTGCCACAGATTACGGACACCAACGCTGGCCACTTTAGCGCTGCCGGTGAGAAGGAGCTTGTTGTTGGCCGGAGAGTTATGGAGAGCCATTTTGCGGTTGCGCGACTTTTGAAATGGCTGAATATTGAACCTCATGATGTCGGCTCTTCGCGCTCAACGAAGAGTCGTACGGGTGTATTTATAGGCCTTACCTCGGACGGCGCAAGGTATGCGGCTCTCATGCGCCAGTTTGGTGACAAAATACCCCGGGGACCACTTGGTGATGAAGGTTACGTGCTGAATATTACTCCTGAATCCATCGAGCTGACTGCGCGCAAACCAGCAGGCATTTTTTATGGCGTCATGGAGCTTCTCTCGCTTAACTCTGCTGCAGCGCCTGCGATCAAACTTCACGCCGCAACCATTGTAGACTGGCCGGCAATGCGATGGCGTGGTGTGCATGTTGGTGTAGGCTCGCGGGCTGATCTTCCACTGGTTGATGAACTGATAAGCAATTATATGCCTGCGCTTCACTTAAACCAGCTGATTTTGGAAGTTGATTACCACTTTCAATATAAATCGCACCCAAAGATGGACGATCCCAGCGGGTTAACCATCGCAGACTGCCAGCATCTCGCTGCGCTTGCGGCAGCTAACAACATACGTATTATTCCAATGATCGACTGCCTTGGGCACCAGTCGTGGGCGGCACATACCAACCGACTACTTCGCGAATATCCACAGTTTGATGAGTCTCCAAACGTGCCGGCTGACAATAGCGGGATATACTGCCGAAGCTGGTGCCCGAGTGACCCGGCCGTATATCGAGTGGTGGATGACCTTATTGGCGAGCTAATTGATGCATTTCACGCCAACGCTTTCAATGTTGGGATGGATGAGGTCTTTATATTGGGAGAGTGCCCGCGTTGTAAAGGCACACCCAACGATGTACTGTTCGCACGAGCGGTTAATCATCTGTACGATTACATCGTGAAAAAGCGACATGTGCAGATGATGATGTGGGGCGACCGGCTTTTGGATGGAAACAAGACCGGCTACGGATCGTGGGAGGCCAGCACAAATGGCACCGCTCACGCGATTGACCTCATACCGCACGATATAGTGATTTGCGACTGGCACTACCAGTTGCTTTACAATGGACAAAAGACGGATTATCCATCTGTTAATTATTTCATTCGCAAGGGCTTTAAGGTTTGGCCAACGGGCTGGAACGAGTCGGATGCGGTGGCGGCATTTGAGGGTGTTAGTCTGCAAGCCCACTCGCCCAGGATGATGGGGTATCTTGCCAGCACCTGGATCGGGTTGGGAGCAGTGGTGAACGGCCTTGCTGGAAATTCTGACGCTGTATCAGACAAAGGTACGATGGACGTTGTGAACGCAATGAGGCTGGGCGCACAAATTGCATGGCAGGGGCATAGCGGCGATGTATCGGCACCAGTACCCGGGCATAGGGTGACTCAATGACCCTGAATGTCCGATTGGTGCTAGCTACGCACGAGTGAGGTAGTGGGGCGCCGCGCGAAATGGGGCCGCTGCACAAGGTTCATGGTCAGCGGCCCCACAAATAACTTAGGTATTCACCGTCATGGTAGTCGGACAGCGCCTACTTTCATTTTCCAAATGAAATATTTTTCAAATAGCAGCTTGCCCCAGTGAATCCACGGTCCAGGAATTAGTATCTGAACTTTGCGGTTTTTAGGCGCGTAGATGCGGTCGGTAACCATCATGACCCCATTGTTGCCAGCATCCATGAGGCACAGGGCGTCAATCTTACCTGCGGGCTTAGGTATAAGCGGCTCGCCGTTTATGGTTGCGGCTATGTTTCTAGCGGCACCCTTCGCCATGACTTCGCTGATATATCCTGTTTTAGGAACGGCGCAGCCTGCTTCGCATTTATCTGTTGGCGCGACCGCTACCGACACTCCTGCTGCGTATACTTCAGGATTCGTAAGGGTACGGAAATAGTCGTCCACTACTACGAAACCACGTTCATTCCCTAAACCCGACCTACGTACAACATCGGTGCCCAGGAACGGCGGTATGATCATACCGAAGTTAAACGGCAAACTCTTGCCCGCCATGTCTTCCACTTCATTTGCCGCGCCTTTGGCCCGGTGCCGTTTACCAGATTTAAAGTGTACGGAGCACTCTTCCACGTGATCAATTACCGCGTCGGTAACCCAGTCAATGTTGAGGTGCCGGAAAAACCACTCGGTCATTGGTTTCGAATTGGTCATGCCCGAGATTCCGAAATGGCCCGCATAGGGTTCTGATGTAACATACGTTACTGGACACCGATCCCGCAGGTGAAGCTTCCGTAAGGCGAATTCTACATTAAACACAAACTCATACGCCGCGCCATAACAGGCTGCTCCCTGCGTAGCACCAACGATAACCGGACCCGGATTTTTGGTAAACTTCGTCCAGGCTTCTGCGGTATGCTCGGCGTGTTCCAGATTGCAGATGGAGTAGGTATTGCCGTAGGCTGGGCCTAACCCAGGAACTGCTTCGAAATCTACGTGGGGTCCCGTGGCTATTACTAAAAAGTCGTATGGCAGCTGCGATGGCTTTCCACTTGCTGATTCTAGAATATCTACTGTATGTTGATCTTTATTTATAGTAGTGATGGCTGCCTGAATGAAGCGAATTCCTTTGCGCTGAAGAGCCGGACCAATGGGAAATGTAATCTGGTTTCGGTTTCTCCAGCCAAACGGCAGCCATATGAGCGACGGAATAAAGGTGAACTGAGCCGATCTATCTACGACCACAATGTCGTGTTTGCCCTTTAACAGGCGCTGAAGTTCATACGCGGCGGTGAGACCCGCAAAGCTACCGCCAAGAATTACTATACGTTTAAAGTTACCATCCTTCATGGTGACGCCTCCTGGGGTGCTTATCATTTATTTACCCCGTTTGAGCTACACCTCTATTATAGAGCAATCACTATATTCTAGGATCCTCCTTTTGACGGATTCTAAACGAATTGGTTTGTTTACTACCTCTCAAGAGTCGTCGCGGTAGGAGCCTATCCTCAATGTCGTGTGGGAATGAGCTACGATAACATGGCCGGGCAGTGCTTTTCCGGCAGGAACAACGGTTGCCACGGTCCAACGCTGCTCGCTTGGCGAGTGGCATGTGCTCTCCACTTCGAACCGGCTGCATTCTCCGTTTAATACAGCTTTTAGCCCGTGGGCAAAAGCCTGTGCTTCATGCGATGCGGAGGTCGTTTCGCAGGACGCCATGTAACTGGTGCCCACCGAACCCGTCTCCACAGTGCCGCCGTTTTGACGTGCAAATGTTTCCCATGCCTGATTCACTGCAACTATTAAACCGTTCCGGTTTACAATTGCCATTAACGTATTAGGATCATGTTCACGGCCTTGCAGCCTTGTATGGGCGGTGTAGAGGGAACAGAGAGCGTTTCGCGAAACAGTGTCGTTTTTAATGCCGTTAAGAATTGCTGGTGCTGCCATAGTTTTACTCCATTATTATCTCAACTCACGATGGATTGATAGTCGGTATCCCCGCATAAGTGCGTTACCGGCTATTTTGCGGTGTTTATGGGGTACTATTCGCGCTGTGTAAGGTTATACCTAGGAGAGGCCCCCTCGTTAACCCATTCTTCTCTAGGTAATAGGTGCAGAACTAGCCTGGATGGCTTCTCTTGCACGGCATGCCGGGTCAAAATCCGACGACGATTAGTTCACCTGGCGTCGTGCTCGCATTTCGTACGCCGCACAATGATTACGCGGCTAATGGGGTGGGGAGCCATCCGGTGCTCAAGCGCACTAATGAGCGACTTCTCGACCTTGCGGACTATCATCTACGGGATGGGATTAAAATGGAATACCAAACGAGTCGGACTGCAGTGCGTACGGCACTTGTTACGGGCGCATCGCGTGGTATAGGTTCTGCAATTGCCACGAGGCTGGCTCTTAACGGTATCCGAGTTGCCATTCACTTCGGCCGATCGCAGGACGATGCCATGCAACTCGCAGCGATCCTCCGCTCGCAAGGCGCTCCGGATCCACTCGTGGTGAAGGCAGACGTAGCGGATGCCGATGCAGTTCGCGACCTTGTAATGCAGTGTGAAGACGAACTAGATGGTCTAGATCTCCTGGTCAATAACGCAGGCATTTATCTGGATTCACCATTCGATATGCCCAACTTCGATGAGTGGGCCGATACCTGGGCAACCGTTTTGAATACAAACCTGATGAGTGCGGTGCATGCGGTGCACACCGTGCTGCCGGGTATGCGTGAGCGTGGATTTGGCAAGATTATTAATGTTGCCAGCCGTTCTGCATTTAGAGCTGAAACCAGTGCACCGGCCTATGCGGTGAGTAAGGCTGGTATGGTTAATCTTACGCGATGCGTGGCCAGGGCTGAAGCGGTAAATGGCATACGAGCGTATTGCATAGCGCCGGGGTGGGTCGAGACGGCTATGGCACGCGATGCCGTTGCCGCTATGCATGACGAAATCGTTGCTCAAATACCAATGGGCCGTATCGCAACTGTTCAGGACGTAGCAGGAGTTGCCGCATTCCTCGCATCACCAGATGCCGACTACCTCACCGGGATTACCATTGACGTGAACGGCGGCAGCTATCTTCACTAGCGCCCCTGAACACTCAGCACTGGGAAGAATTGCAACTCCTGGGGCTCTGTCAGAAATATGAGCAGAGCCGCTTGCAATACGTGCGCTTGTTCAGTTTATGGGACTGCCCAGTATCGGCCATCCCGCGGCGGAGAAGCGTAGAGGTCTAAGTTGCAGAGTGGGGATTCCATGGTCGGCACCGTCGTAGTAATGGTAAACGAGGAATGGCTGGCGGCGCGTTTCCAGTACTGAACAGTGACCAGGACCAATGAAGTTACCTCGAGTTGCCAGGAGTGGGGTACCACCCCCTTCCATCAATGATTTGCCGGAAGCATCAAAGTAAGGGCCCTGTAGCTGACGAGAACGGCCCACGCGTATGTTGTAGGTGCTGTGTACCCCACGACAGCAGTAGTCGAACGAAAGGAAGAGGTAATACCAGCCCGCATGAAAGTACAGGCATGGGGCTTCAATTGCATTCGAGACAGGGCGGAAGGCGAGGGACTGCAGGCGGGCATCCCTCTGGACAAGGCCAGTTCGTTCATCCAGTGCGACCATCTTGATGCCCGACCAGAATGAACCGAAGACGAGCACTTGTTTATCTTTAGGGCTAGTAAACGGGTATGGATCGATAGCATTAAAATCGCCAGTTCGATGGCTACGCACGACGATCCCCTGGTCCTTCCAGTGGAATTTTGCTGATGCGGGATTGAGTGTGGGTGTCGTAATAAGGCCAATTGCTGAGCGGTTGCTGCCGAACGTGGACACTGCGTAATATAGCCGGTACTGCCCATTTCCGTACGTGATTGAAGGAGCCCATACTCCTTTGCTGCCTGGTACTATTCGCGGCGCCCACGTTGGAATGTTCTTAGAGAATACTTTACCAAGGGGGTGCCAGTGGACAAGATCCGTAGAGCGATGAACGAAAATACCCGGTCCGGTAGAGAATAGGTAGTACCATCTGCCATCACGTATTATGACTGGATCGTGGATGTGGCGCGCAGGTGTACTTACACCCTCTGTTGCGCCAATGCACGCGAGTAACGTCATCACGCAGAGCAACCAGGCAGTAGCTCGTCCAGATCCATTTAGCACCTCGCAACCTCCCTCTATGAAGAGCCAACCATTTCCTGACTCCCATGGGCAGTTTACCTGCTCTCAGTAACCAGATTGTAGTCAACAGAAATTGCACGGAGGCGCAACAGGTAACGGGGACAATTAAACCGCCTCTATAATGCAAGCTAAAGTTTAATGTTCGATACTGCATCTATGAGGTATGCTAATTCGTGCACATCGCGATGAAATCAATATAGCTAATCGTTGACCAGGATCGTTGACCACTTTGGTATAAGAGGAACCCTTGATGAAGACTACTTCGCCACTACTGCCGATCGGGCTCTTGACGGTTATGGTAGTACTTGCCCTTGCAAGTTTGACTTTTCTCTATCACATGAACGATAGTAGAGTTCAGCGATACAAAGCTATTGAGCAAAATGGAGTTGCCACTACGGGGACGGTTACCAATGTAACTACCTACAAGAGTGAAACAGACCTAGACTATTCCTTTAACGCAGAGGGGCAATCGTATAACGGAGTGCAATCCGTCAATCAAAATGATGTCAAGCCGATAAACAGCCGTATAGCGGTGCGGTATCTTTCTGGCAATCCATCCCAATGCCTGACGATGGATGGGGATCCTATTGCCGGCGCGCGACAACAAAGGAACTTTTTCAAGTACGTGGGTATTTTTCTGATTTTCGGCTACGGGCTGGCAGTAGTGCTGCTAACCACCGGTCAGAAAAAGCGTACGGCTCGGGCTTGATGACAGGATAGGTGGATCACTGGCTAGGGTCATCCTCAGGATGACTTGCCGGGTGCCGGCAGCAGCTGCACAACGCACGCGGTCGCACATTCGCCTTAAAACTTCAGTAGACGTGCTTGCAAACCAACGATACTGCTGCACAAATACCTCGAGGATGACCGCTAGAACAACTTGTTTTGATGCCTGCTTTGCGCTATTGCGGCGGTAAACAACCGTTCGACTTCACCCTTGAGTGCGCTGCTAGGCTCAGTTTTGCTACGGAAACGCAATGAAGCTTATATAACCTAAGTAACCGATTTGAAAGGTTACTGCAGTTTTAACGCAATCTCCTTAAGCTTGGTGAGGGTGTTGATATTGCGACCAGTACCATTGTTGGCGATCGGTATTTTAAGCGTCGAGTTTGCTATACCATTAATGTAGTGCACGTATATCTCTCGCCGGCCCAGTTGTAATTCTTCGCCCTTTTGTCCGGTCACCCGGTCAATCAGATCTTTTGGGGGTGGTTCATCTAGAAAAATGGTGACCGACTGGTTGGGAGGCGTTTCTTTAAATGGGTTAGCCTCGAGTACGGCAACAAGCTCGTCAAATGTCCTGACTATGACGGAGACGGGTTTAGCGGCATGTTGCTTTAAGCGCAACTCCATCTGGTGCTTCACATTCGCGGCGTCGGTTTCAGTACGAAGTACTACGTTCCCGCTCGCAATGTAAGTAGTTACATCTGTAAATCCAGCGTCGAGGCACATCGCCCTTAGTTCGCTCATTGGTAGTTTGCCTGTTCCGCCCACATTAACTGCCCTCAGCAATGCAATATAAATTGGCATGATAGACCTGTCAAGTTTTCTACGTTGTGTGCTGTTCGCTTCAAATCCTTGCTAACCGTAGACCAGTATGAGCCGACCAAGCCACATGTTGCTAATGCTGCCGGTTAAGCCAGGGTCTCAGGCATCTAGTATTGCATTTTGCACGCCGTAATGGTCCACGCCTCCCTAGGGGTGTGAACGCAGCACACCCAGGACGAATTTGGGGTGTGGTTAATGTTTCTAAGTATACATGTTGGGGCCATCCCAGGATGGTGAACGAGGGGGCTGCCTATGGCAGGAATGAAAAAAAAACCACGAACCCTTATGATCGACAAACGATCTGAATGGTTCGCAGTTTCGCTTAAATATTACAAACATAATTGGGAGCGGGGGTCAGATTTGAACTGACGACCTTCGGGTTATGAGCCCGACGAGCTACCAGGCTGCTCCACCCCGCATCGTTAAATCGGCATCGTTGAACAGTTTCGCTTCACCGGCCGACAGGAATAGTATGCCATAGGGATGGAGGTTTGTCAAGGAATGATTCCGTTGATACGAAGCAGTTAGGATACCGATACCTGAGGCCCACGCGGTGCCGACCAGAGTACCTGCGCCAGTCTGCAGGGTGCATTTGGTCAGTTAACCTGGAGTGGATGCGTGCGGTCCCTTTAAGAGCAGCATATCCCAGTAGGTAAGGTTCGGAAGTGTTACGGTAATCCACCGCCCAACCGGGGATGAACCGCTCTTAAACCGAAGCCGGTGTAGCGCACCTGTAGGGCTGTCTGGAGTTCCCTCATACACCGCAGTGACCTTCTGGTTGTGGATATAAATGCGCACGTGGAGCGGCCCCGTTGGCATCGGCGTTTTGCAGTCCTGGCTATTGTCGCGCCAGGCATCAGTAGACGCCGTCAAAAGGTTAATAAGCTGTACTGTGCTCCACTCTTTTCCGCGCGCGCCAAAGGTCCAGATTGTGCCAGGCCTTGCAGTACCGTTCGTGGGATGGCTTTTGATCACGACACGAACAGGCTGAACCACTGCGCCGCTCTGCAACACAGTCTCATTAGCGGTCTGAAATGTGTACCAGCGCTTAAGAGTCGCCAAAAGGATTTTGCCCGCTACCAGGCTCGCGTTTGGAAAGTATTCGTTGCCCAAAAGCCGTTCGTTATCCCCAAGTTCAATGTGGGTTGCTCCCGATGCGAAGATAGCGGCATCGGTGAGGAGAACGCCTGGCGGATTGAACCTACCTGGTTTTTTGGCGGCAAGTCGGTTAGATGCCGCGCGATCCATGTACGCTGCGAGAACAACGGCTTTTCCGCCGCTCCATACGTGCGCGTCGTTGATTACCTGCTGCAACTGCTGGTAGGTTCGCTGGTCTGGTGACCAGCATTCTACGTACACAACGGCCTCATGGGAATGTGCTGCCGTGTCATACAGGCCATAACCACCGACGTTGTTAAAAATTACTGCCTTGTTCAGAGTGCCGCGTGCATAGGCAAGAAAAGGTGCGAAGGTCTTCCACAGCGTGACGGGAGCGCCGTTTGCGGTGAAGAGGGGTCCCATATTGCCTACCTGATCCGCCTGCCATCCGTCGAACTGGTAGGTTTTAAACACGAGCTGCTCCTGGCTAAGGAGCCAGTTCTGCCACCCCTTGTTGGCGGGATTAAATAGCTGGATTGATGGTGTGGACCAGCCGGCGGGCATCGGCAGACTCACCTGCTTCTGGGCTTCCCTGTCTCGGTACAGTCCCCAGGCGGGCGATATACCCAGTGTTGCGTAATTGGCCCAGCCGCCATAGATAAGATTGTAATTCATGCACGCAATGCCCCGTTTGTGCGCTGCTGCGATGAGGCTGGATATAGTGGCAGCGTAGCAATGGCGACCAGCAATGTCGTGCCACTCGTCTGCTGGCTTACCGTTCACCAATTCAACCGGTTCATCATGGCGGAATTGCCAATCATAAAACTGAAGGCTGTTTATGTGGTAACCGGTGAGGCTTCGCACAATTGTGGCAGCGTGATCTCCCATCTGCCTGCCGTAGCCGGAGATAAAGCCATACCGGGGATAGCGGGTCCATGTAGACGAAACGTCCACTGCCGTAGAGGCACGAAGGTGCCTCGCTCCCGTTATCAGTGCAGCCGTGATGAGATAGGCAGTAAAGTCCCTTCGCGGTGGAGTCCATCCCACATCCTCTACGATACTGTGACCTGCGGGAACATCAATTCGCGTGGGATGCCGATTGTACACCGGGACACCAAGTTCCGTGGCACTGACCCGGAGTACACCGTCTAACCTTGTATTTCCAGCGGATATGGTGACAGCAAGGCGCACCCTCTGCCCTACGGTATATCGGGCGGCATTCTGGGAAACGGCAAGTACAGCGTGTGCAATGGGCGTTGAAACGGTAGAGACGACAGCTTGTGCCCTGCAGAGCCGCCCTGCCAACAGCAAGGCGGCAGAGAGTACCACCACCTTGCTGCGCGAGGTGTCAATCCGAGGCGAGAAGGTTGCCAAGTGCAACGGCCGCCTGCTGTAGAGCGCATGTTCCGACGACGGAAAGGCCCTGACGAAGCTCGAAACTGTGCCCAGGAATGGCAATGATCCAGGCCTCTGGCTGTGAGTTATAGAGTGTATCGGCAAGTGCAAGGAGCGCTCCTGGTGTAAACAGATGACTTTCTGCCGCTGCCCCGGGATCCGGCTGAATGCGATCTACCAACATTTCACGGTGCAGGGATGCGTCGGCGAATATTACCCGTTCACTTCCAGCAATGTCTAGCGCGAGCTCTGGTGTGAGCTGGTGAACGACCTTGGTGGTCAATCCGTTGAGACCCTGGCGGGAGGCTAACTCCACGAGCGCAGGGCCCAGGGCATCGTCCTCCCGCAGTGGACTGCCGCATCCAACCAGCAGTGTACGTTTCACTGGCGGGTTACCTCCTTCATGACTACGCCCGTTCGGTCGATCAACTGCAGACGAATGGGCATCTGGCCGAACGCATGGGTTGAGCAGCTCAGGCACGGGTCGTAGGTGCGAATAACCGCTTCCACCCTGTTGAGCAACGGCTCCGGGATGTCAAATCCGTTAATGTAGTGTTTGGCCGCCTGGGTTATACCCTTATTCATGGCGAGATTGTTGTGACCGGTCGCAATGATAAGATTAGACCAGGTGATGAGGCCGTTGTCGTCAATTTTATAGTGGTGCATCAATGTACCGCGCGGTGCCTCGCTCACCCCAATGCCCTCGCTTCTGTTTGGCTCTGCATGAGCGCGAACGTGTGTATCCAGGATGTCCGGGTCGGAGACAATCTCCTTGATCCTCTCAATACCGTACAACACCTCAATGAGACGTGCCCAGTGGTAATGGAACGAACTCAACCGTTCTTCTGTTGAAAGCTGGCGGTATTCTTGTAGTTCCGCATCTGCAAGCGGTGTGCCGCAGCGGCCCACCATATTCAGGCGAGCTAGTGGACCCACCCGGTAAATTCCGTTGGGGTAGCCGTCAGGAAGGAAGTAAGGAAACTTAAGGTACGTCCAATCCTCCACTGCCTCTCCTATGAACTCGTTAAACCTCTCTGGCGCAATATCGTCCATACGGGGAGTTCCATCCGGATTGGCA
>JAJYCW010000093.1 GCA_021777995.1 bacterium | reverse complement strand
GCCGATAGCTCTTGCTCATATTGTTTGAGAAGCCCCTCACGCTGCAGATAGTTTCGAAATCTTGCAATCGGCATATTTGCAAGCACAAACAGGTTGTTAAATACCAGCCCATATCGTGCTCTCAACTCTGCACGATACTCATGCTCCAATTCAGTTTGACTGCCAGGTATCGATGCGCCGGCGGGATTGTATACAAGGTTCATTGTCAGACCAGAACCTTCCAATGCATACCCAACCTCATTCAGCCGCTTCATCGCGGCAATACTCTGTGTAAAGACTCCCTTACCGCGTTGTTCGTCTGTAGTCTCCTGCGTGTAACAGGGCAATGACGCAACTACCTGGACTCTGTGATCACGGAAGAATTCTGGAAGGTCCTCGTTACCAGGTGTGAACTGCACGGTAAAATTATGCCTAACAATGACGTTGGAACCTAATTCACGCGCACCCGAAACCAGTAATCGAAAGTGGTCATTCAACTCAGGTGCACCACCAGTAATGTCCAACGTGGCGATTTTTGTGCGCTGCAACGCACCTAGCACCTTTTGGGTAGTTTCACGGGTCATCTGCTCAGTGCGATTGGGCCCTGCGTCTACGTGGCAGTGACTGCACGCCTGATTGCAGCGTTTGCCCATGTTGACCTGCATAGTGGTCACACGCCCTGCAGTAAGTGCCGTCCAGCCCGCTTCACGTAATTGGATCTGGAAGCCGTTCATGGGCGAAACATTACCATTTGGCCTGTGGCCCAGGCTTACAAAGTCTACAGGGTAGCGGCTGTCACTCATACTCGTATGTCACCTCAAATTGTTGTAACCACCCAAAGTTCATAACGCCAGCGGCCACACATGCGTCATAACGGACTATGAGCGTGTATTTACTCATAGTAAATGGGCAACTGTTCACTCAACAGCTTAAGCATTCAACATTGGCGAGTTGCAATTCTGCAGCAGGCCTCCGCTAAAATATAGAGATTGTTCGCTGATAAGGCGATCATCCTGTGCACCACGGGATAAACAGATGCGCACAACCACATATACAAATCCTGCAGCCATTTTGATGACTAAAATTCCGCAACGAGAAAAAATAAAAACCAGGCTTGTTCCCGCGCTTTCACCGTCGGAAACGGAAGAGCTCTCGTGGTGTTTTCTCCGCGACACGATCAATAGGTTAGAGTTTATTGGACTGCAGAACTGGTTTGCTGTCACCCCGGCGTCCTGCCTCAACGAGCTCAGTCATCTAATCACAAATTCAAATCGAGTTTTTGACCAGCAGGGAGACAACCTGGGTAGCCGCATGCACCACGCGTTTAAGCAGGCTTTTGACCACGGCCACAAACCTGTCGTGCTAATCGGGTCCGATTTGCCGACATTACCTACCGCACATATTACGGACTCGATACGCATCCTACAAAATGGCAATGCCGACATCGTCTTTACACCTACCAGGGATGGAGGCTTCGGTTTGGTGGCCATGGCGAATCCCAGTCCTGGCCTTATGGATTGCGTGGAGTGGAGCAGTCCAACCACTCTACAGCAGGTTCTCACCAGAGCGCGCTACCTACGCTTGAGGTGGTCTCTTCTGCCAGAATGGTACGACATTGACGTAGGTGAGGACCTCGTGACTCTTCGACATGAGTTAGAAACGAGTGAGGCAGCCCGTAATGCTGCTCCCCATACCTGGAGATGGATGAAACGTTATGCGCATCGCAATAATCATCCCAACCCTTAACGAGGAACGCGCTCTGCCATTAACCCTAGAAATCATTTCTGGCGCTCTGCCTGGGGCCACCGTCATTGTGGCAGATGGAGGGAGCAGGGATCAGACTCGCCTGGCAGCAGAGCAGTTCGCCTCAGATAGTATCGTTTGGTTAGAGGTAGAACCCGGTCGTGGTAGTCAGATGAATGCGGGAGCCGCAAGGGCCTGCGAGGACATCTTGCTGTTTTTGCACGCAGACACGCATCTGCCGGCAACAGCAGGGCAGCTCATCGCTAGCGCCCTGCAGGATCCCGAGGTAATTGGTGGGTTTTTCAAGATCAGCTTCCAGCCGGTGACGAGGTTTACGTCGTTTTATGCCTGGTTGTACAATGTCCGTAGCTTGTCGAAGATCTGTTACGGAGACGCTGCAATCTTTGTGCGACGTGGCATTTTCGAGGCACTAGGCGGATTCCGACAAGCGTTGATCATGGAGGATCTTGACTTCATGATGCGACTTAGGAGGCGCGGTAAGGTGCACTACATTAAGGACGCCGCGGTTACCACGTCCTCCCGCCAGTTTGCAACAACCTCTAGGGGCATAAAAATGGCAGCGGTGTGGCTTCTATTACCCGTTCTGTTTAGACTGGGTGTATCGCAGGAGCAATTGGCACGTCTTTATCCTGCAAGCCGGTAACCTCAATGGTCGGTTAGTTGCCCGGTAAGTTTACGAGGCACCTACACTCAGCTCGAGTTGGCTTCCTGGTGATTGTAAACGATGTTTGTCCCGCATCGCGCCCCATGTCACGATTGGGTTTGCTGTTCACGCTACCGTCAAACCTTGACATTGGCGCTCACCGTACGGTATATTATCCCAACGGGCGAACTAGACCGATTGGTTTTCGCCGTCTCAATACAGGAGAAAGCCATGTCCAGAGTTTGTGAGATTTCTGGTGTCGGTCCTATGAAGGGACACAGGCGACGTCACCCGCATAGTGGTGCGTGGAACCTGCGAGCACCGAAGAAGAACCATACGTTTTTACCCAATCTGCAGACAGTAACCGTGCGGACACCAGAAGGTAAAGTGCGCCTTAAGGTTACGACCAGCGTAATGTCGAGTCCGGATTTCCAGGACTATTGTGCAGGGGTTAAGCCATTGCCTGCGCATCTCAAAAAGGGATCACAGCATCACATCAAAAAGTGATCACTGCTAGTGCATCGAGATTTGAGAGGCTTGCCTTTTGAAGGCAGCCTCTTTTTTATTTCACTGTTGCTTCGCCTTCGGTCCTGGCATGATGAAGCGCCTCCATCAACTCATCGTCACCGGGTTCAACCAGAACTCTTCTGCCTCCTGAGGTATCTATCACAATAGTAGGAACTTTGCCGGATCCTCCATTGACATTACGCATCGCGACCTCAGCGTCCTCGGTTTCGTCTATGTCAATAAGTGAATACTCTACTCCGGCCTGTTGCAGTACCCTTAGAGACCGTACACAATCAGGGCACCAGTCCGTCATATATCCCAATACTCTCATGATTAGCTTTCCACTTTCAGTGCACTTCTTCCAGCCGAAGCTTCGCTCCTAGCTGTCTTAAACTATCGGCAAGACTATCAGCATCCCCTATGGGTATGTCGTAGGCAACCACGAGTGGTGCCGATTCACTCACGGTTTGCAACATCGTGCGTAGTTCTGCAGCAGTCGTACCTTTCATTTCACGTTGCAGGAGTAGCGCCAGCTGATCGGTTCGGGATGCGTCACAACCTACTATAGATACGCTTTGATTCGGTCCTCCGAGCAGCATGCCTCCAGGAAAAATCGAAGGCGTCTGTGGTTTGAACTCGTTGGGCGCCTCGGCCTGTTTCAAATCCATTACGTGGTTACATCTGTCGCACACCATCTTGTCTGCACCAACCCATACTTTGTGCTCTGCTTGACAGCCTGTACACACGACAGTTTTGAGCGGTGCGAGTACACCATTCTCAAAGTGAATCTGCCTGCGGCAGTGTTCACAGTCGAAATTCGTAGTGGGCTTGGTCAGTAGCTGATTTAACCCCTCGCAATACGGGCACCGAAAAGGAATTCCTTTTCGGGCCTTAACCTTACCTAACCGGAGTAAAGAGGTGACCATAAAAATACCGCCAACCAGTGCGGCTAATCCAAGGGCAACCTCCGCGAACACCAAGGATGAACCCGAAAGGCTAAGGCGCATGATGTAGATCAGCAACAGACATACTACCAGGATTGCACCACCCCGCCCCGCCATCGATACCGCTTCCGCAACCTGGTCTTCCTGCCAGTCTACGAGCCTAACCGTCGGTTCAGCCATATTGCGTCATGCTCCCACCAATTTTGTTGTCTGAAAGTATAGGTTATTAACTCAATCCTGTCAATAGTATTGGCTATAACACCATCTTGAACCATTGGTTGAGACCGACGTACGATGGCATAAGTTCGCTAAATCACTCGAATTGATCGAAAGAGATACCGGAATGCCCGTTTTATCGCTCTAGCTCACCGCTTCCTCAGTGGTCTCTACAATACGCCGTTCATCGCGAGTTACCAACTATACGCCTCCATTTAGCTCGAATTTCATGCCTCAAACCACACCCTTTGGCAATATCAACCCGCGCATGCAATTACCACAGTCTATTGTAGACCTACTGACAGCATTTAAATACAAGTATTTTTGCGATTTATTCGTGGACATAATGAGATTTATAACATTTAATGGCCCATTGAGAGCATAAAAGTCCTCTTGACTAAGCTTCCCTATACATGATAAGATTCGCTTATGAGTGCATCACATAATCCTGTTGTCCCACCGGAACGCGGTTTGAGTCGCGAGCAGCGCCTTGCGGGTATTGCTGCCTGGATGGGTTGGTTGTTTGATGGGTTAGACGGATATCTGTATGTTCAAATTGCAGTACCTTTCGTCATGGAACTGCAACATGTAACGCGACCCAACAATTCGGTCATGCACCATGCTGCGTACATTCAGGCAGCATTTCTTACCGGCTGGGCAATAGGAGGCACAGTCTTCGGGCGCCTTGGAGATCGCCTTGGCCGCAGCCGTACCCTCTCACTTACCATCCTGATGTACGCCCTGTTTACAGGTCTGTCAGCCTTTTCAGTGAGTTGGCAGATGCTGTTGGCGCTTCGATTCCTCGCTGCGCTTGGCATCGGCGGAGAGTGGGCGGCCGGTGCCTCGCTGGTGAGCGAAACCTGGCCGGTACCGTGGAGACCCTGGGCAGGCGCTGCACTACAGTCGGCGTTTCAGTGCGGCCTGCTTCTTGCCGGCGTCGTTGGCATAGTGTTCGCGGGCGACGTACGTTGGGTGTTTCTATGCGGTGCATTACCCGCACTGCTCGTCTTCTGGCTGCGCAGGAACATTTCAGAGACCAGCGAGTGGCAGCAGGCTGTTGCCAAACAACCAAAGCCAAACTCCCTCGATCTGTTCCGCATGCCCGTTTTACCTACAACCATTATTACAATTGTGATATGCTCGCTTGCCCTAACAACCACGTGGGCATATATCTTCTGGTTCCCACAGCAGCTGATGCATCTACCCGATATCAAGAGCTGGCCAAAGGTAGAAAAAACGCGATACGTGGTTGGCGCCGCCATGTTTGTAAATGTCGTTGCTATAGGTGGCAACTTTGTAGCCGGTGCACTCGCGCGGCTGGCAGGCTACAGAAATGCGCTTGTCATCATGTTTGCGGGTTCTGGTATCTTTTTGTATTTAACCTATTGTGTTCCTCGCAACCATATCGACATACTTTACTGGGCGCCCTGGGCTCACCTCTTCGTGCAGGGAGTATTCGGGTTGTTTCCACTACTCATTCCACCCCTCTTTCCCACCTTATTGCGAACTACCGGAGCTGGTTTATGTTATAACATCGGGAGGCTGGCAGCTGCTGCAGGAACAGTTTTCTTTGGCGTCATTGTCACCCACAAAACACACCTCCGCCATTCGCTGCTTTTGGTAGCAGCCCTGTACATTCCAGCTACTTTAATCGCATTCTTTATGCCCATACCTCCAGATACGCAAGGAGTTACCGCCCGGCAAAATTAAGAGCGCCTCCTAACGATATTAGAAGGCGCTCAGCGGTGGGTGCAACACAGGTTACGCTATGCACCTGCGCATTGTCATTCTTAAGACAGTACTACTTCTTCTTCAACGTGGTCAGGAACGCGACAAGGTTCGATAGCTCTTTTCCCTTCACGCGCCCCTTAAACGATGGCATGCGAGAATGATGGGCTGAAGGATCCAGGATCTGTACTTTGAACCATTGTGCCGTGTGCCCCTTCTCGGCAGCAACTCCATCAAGCTTGATACGTCCGCCCTTGCCACCTACAGAATGGCAGTTGGAGCAACCAACGGTGTAGAAGGCTTTTTTGCCAGCGGCAATTTCGGCCTTGGTGGGAGCAGTTACTTTTGCAGCCTTCTTCATTGGGTGCTTCATTTTCATCTTCATGGCACCATGGTGAGGGGCGGCAAATGCGGCGGACACGATTACGAGCGCAGCGAGGCTGAAGCCAAGCTTTGGAACGATTGGATGCAGTGTTCTTGTCATGATTTGTTCCTTCAAATTTGCGATGTCTAAAGAATGCTGCGGTGCAGCAGGTCAACCAGTTTAGTATAACCTCATTTAAGAGTGTTCGGATTATAATACGCTAATAATTCGCGTAATCCTCCTAAATTTAACACTAAAGTTTTGCGATTGTGACGTATTACGTCCCCGGGAAGAGGGACTTTAGCCAACAAATCAACAATCTTCACGTCGTTAAGGTTCATTTTGAGCCGCTGGTTCCACAAACCAGTGGGCCACCCCACGAATGGTCTGACCACAGTTTTGCCGTCCACCAGGCAGCCAGCCGCGCATTCTGGTATATTCCCATCCCTCAGCAACTAATGCCTAGCGCTATAGTACACTGCCGGAATGCGCAACGATAAACGCGAAGGAATCGTATTTCCGCCCTGTACTGCCGATAGCCTGGTTCTACACATCTAACTGACGGCTTAGGTTTCACCGAGAAGTCAGCCTACTACAAGCCGGCCATCCAGCACAATAAGCTCGCTGTAGACACCTCGCACAGGATCTGAAAAGGCAGTTATTTCGTCGTTTCATTGCACACCAGGCATTGGTTCGATCGCAGTAAGCCCCACACACATTACTTTTAACAATGAGGCCGTAAATTGCCCCCATTAATCAAGCACTTCAAGCCCTAACCAACAGCTAGCCAATAGAGTGACGCGGTTATAATACAGATTGAGCGTTTTGCTCGGATAGAAATCATTTCTGGTATAAATCACGGGTAAACCATACCTTATAGATTAATTTACTTGACACTTACCGTAACAGGTGATTATAATCAAGCTGCTCGTACGGTTAACGGTTTGATGGTCGGCCCTCAAAATCATCGCGCGGAGTTGTACACTATGACAGTTGAAGTGGAAGTTTTACCTTCCGTCACTCTCTTTCGAGGCTTAACAGACGAGCAGATGCGTATGGTTGCGCTCAACAGCCGCGTGCGAACATACAAAGCAGGCGTGGCGATCATGCAGCAGCTGGATCCTGGTCAGTCGTTTTTCGTCATTTTAGAGGGCACCGTAAAAGTATCGCTCACCATGCCAGACGGTAGCGAGGTGTTCCTGGCTGTGCTGGCGGCGGGTGATACTGTCGGCGAGCTTAGCCTCATTGACGCAGGCGGGCGTTCAGCGGATGTAACGGCACAGGAACCGACTCGCATTTTGGAGATGGATAGGGAGCTATTTGACACACTTCTGGCATCTGGTGCTGAGTTCCCAAGGAACCTGATGCGCATTCTATCACGACGCCTCAGGTTGGCCAATGTGCGCATACAGGCCCATTGCACACTCGATACCTTCGGAATGGTCGCCCATCAGTTACTGGAATTTGCGGAGCTCTACGGAGTACCCACGGCTTCGGGTGCAACTTATGTGCCAATCCGCCTAACCCAGAGTGACCTCGCGACACTGATTGGCGCATCCCGAGAGCGAGTCAACCAGGTGATGGTTGCATACAAAAAGAGCGGCATCATCTCGGTCGACTCGCGGTTTCATATTACAGTTGAGCGGACGGATATGCTGCGCAAGCGTATCAACGACAACTAACTAAGCTGTTCGCAGCGGTAATTTCATCCAGAACCGTGCCCCTGCCCCCGGTTCGCTCTCTACGCCCACCATGCCACCGTGAGCATCGGCGACGCTCTTTACAAATCGCGTTCCAATGCCCGTACCGCCCGCAGTCGTACTTATAGCAGCCGTGGTAAACAGGGAGTCGCGTACATTGTGCGGCATTCCCGGTCCATCGTCCTGTACCTCTAACAAACAGTAGCTCCCATCGGGAAACTTCCCGCCGCGCGCGGCGGAGGCACGCACGTGCACGTGGAACTGACGCAGGGGAATCACCCCTCGCTTTACGCCGTCACTAATTGCACCCAATGAGTTGTTGATAAGGTTGAACACCGCTCTTCCAACCAAACGCTGATCAAACATAAATTCCGGAACATCCTCCATGCCCTCAAGGATTATCTCTACCCGGCGTGACTGAGCCACTACCTGTAGTCGCCGTAACCTATCTTTTAATACCGCGCTCAAATCGTTCAAAACAATGTGGGTTGACTGCGTGCCTTTTATATAATCCGCAATTTCGGAGACCATCTCACGAATATCGGCGCAGCCGTCCTGCACCGAACTGCGGGCTTCTGGGCACCACTCCTTCAGCGGTGTTACAGCGGCAACAATACCGTCGGCGACCTCTGAAGATTGGTCTCGACATGAGTTTGCAAGAATATCCAGGTCGTCGAACATCGGCTGTATAAACGCCTCCACAGTGGTATCCATCAGTGTTTCGATGGGTGTCAGCGCATTCTTGATGTCATGGCTAAGGTCCCCCACTGCCCGCGCTACAGCAGCGAGTTGAGCTTCAATAGCCAATTGTGCATTCACAATTGCACTTGCAGAGAGACCGCCGATGATTTCCAGCAGCTCAGTGTCCTCGTGGTCGAAATGGCCTGACTTTTTGTTAATAGCCTGCATCACACCTATGGAATTACCTTGAAGGTCGCGAAGCGGCACCGTGAGTATCGTGCGCGTACGGTAACCAGTGCTGGTGTCGAATTGTGGGTTATAGTCCGAAGGATCTACTGCTTCGCTTACCAACGATTTGCCTGTGCGAAAGACCGTTGCCGCACGACCATTGGTGTCTGTGGAAGGATCAACTTCCTGGCCAATTAACGAAGTGTTGCCAACTACATGTTTAAAAACTAGTTTGCGGGTTTCCGTGTTATAAAGAAGAAGAGACCCTGCATCGGCATCCACAGTGTTAAGTGAGGTGCTGAGTGTTTCTTTCAAGAGCGTGTCGAGATCGTGGCCAGCACCCAAAGCGCTTGTAATCTGGTGTGTGGCCTCAAGCCTTCTCTGGCACATTCTAAGGTGGTGCCGGAGCTCAGACACCTCCGCCTCTAGTCCTGCTGTTCCCCTATTGATATCTGCATTATGCAACTAAGTCACCTCGTGTTCAGTGTTACAAAATATTACGCCGTCCGTGCACCGAATTCTACCAGAATCTTTATGATTGTGAAAAAGATAACAGTGTCATACCGCGACTCACCCCGGCAGGCCGCCTACCGCTATGTTATACTACTTGATATATATTACAACGTACCTTCTTTATTACGCGGCGAGGCCATAAACGGGTCGTCCGCTACAGGAGCCAACGATTACATGCTTGAGTCGCCTTCTTTATCCTTTAGTCAGCCTCACGTCCTCAACACATCAACCAGCCGCGGTGGGTACTACGTGATGACCTGGGGCTGCCAGATGAACGAAGAAGACTCCGAACAGTTAGCGCTTTACCTGGAGCGCGATGGATATTTCGAGGTACAGGAACTCGAGCAGGCCAATGTTATCCTTTTGAACACCTGCAGCGTACGCGCCAAGCCAGAAGATAAGGTGTGGTCTATCCTTGGAAGACTACGAGATATGAAGCGTGAACGACCTGAACTTATCATTGGCGTCTGTGGTTGCATGGCACAGGTAGAAGCTGCTAATCTCGCACGGCGCGCACCCCATATTGATATTATAATTGGAACGGGAAATATTGCACGCCTCCCGGAGCTGCTTGACAAAGTTCGCAGAGGCGAGCCAGTTGAGCCGTCGACTAATTCGGTGTCTGGGCGCAACATGGTGCCGCTAACTGCATTACAGCTTCCTCCCCGTAAGGGTGCAATTGTTAGCGATTTACCCGGCCGTGCTTCAGAACGCAAACCAAAGCTCAAATCGCACGTGCCTATAATGTACGGCTGCGACAAGTTTTGCACGTTCTGCATTGTTCCTCATACCAGGGGAAGGGAGCGCAGCCGGCCGACGAACGAAATTCTTGCAGAGATACGCCAACTTGCTGCCAACGGAACGCGCGAAGTTACTCTGCTTGGTCAAACGGTAAACTCATACGGTAAAAACCTTCCTGAGGGCAGGGTTCCATTTGCGCGTCTTCTGGAGCAGATTAATGATGTACAGGGAATTGAACGAATTCGCTTCACGTCCCCATATCCTCGCGATTTTACGCAGGACCTCATTGAGACCATTGCCCGCCTTCCACACGTTTGTGAGCATGTGCACTTGCCGCTGCAAGTTGGAGACGATGTACTGCTAAAAGATATGCACAGAGGCTACACTGTCAGCGAATTCAAGGCGATTGTGCATAACCTGCGCACTCTTGTACCCGGCATAGCGATCACGACGGATATCATGCTGGGACACCCTGGTGAAACCGATGAACAGTTTGAAAATACGCTAGAAACGGTACGCGAACTACGATTCGATTCTGCGTTTATGTTCGCTTACAGCCCCCGGCCGAACACCCCCGCTGCAGTGCGTAGCGACCAAGTCGAACAAACTGTAAAGATGTCTCGTCTTAATAAACTAATAGATGTGCAAAATCTCATTACTCAGGAGGTAAACGCTGGGCTTGTCGGGTCTATACAGGAAGTACTCATTGAAGGAGCAAGTGCAAAGAACCGCGAGCGCCTTTCGGGATACACGCGAACGCTTAAGCTCGTTAATTGCGCGTTACCCGCGAGGTCGTCACTAAACAGCGAGTCTTTCGTTGGAAAACTCGTACCGGTACTGATTACTGACGGCATGCAAACGGGTCTGCTAGGTGAGATTTTACTTTAATCGTGTAATATTACTAATTAGTGATACATACACCTAAAGATTACATTACGGATTACCGAAATGGTTGTTAATAAGCAGTATTGCAGCGGCCCTCAACCGGTTTGATATACAGCTCAAGTACTATCCGGTACCCACGTGCTGCACGGTCACCAGGCTCATTTACTGGTCGGAGGCTAAAATGCGGAATTACCCGCTGCGTGCTAAAGTTCTATTGTTTACCGAATGGGCGCTCGCGGCTGTAGCCGTCACTCAAACAGTTCTTGCCCCTTCTTCGGTTCCGCCTAATTGGACTGCCTGGGGTGTTGCGATTGCAGCGGTTTTGGCCCTCGCTGCCGGATCCCAAAAAGTTGCAGTCGTTCGCTCACACAATGATTCAGAAGACATCAACATTTCACTGGGTTTTCTGGTCACATTTACCTCCATGGTGCTCTTTGGGCAGCAGGCTGCGGTGCTTATCGGCCTGCTCTCCGGGCTGGCTGCAACTATGTTTCCAAAGCGGCAGCCGCTTTACCAGCTATCATTTAATCTCAGTGTCATTGTTGTAAGCGCCTGGACCTCCTCGCTTGTGTATCGGGCGATGGGTGGGTACAATGCTGTCCATCACGCCACGTCGATCATTGCCCTCCTTGTGGCAGCCGCAACGTACTTTGTGTTTAACACGATGCCAGTTTCCGCTATTGTCTCGGCATTTAGCGGGCAGAGCGCCACTGCGCTTTGGACCAAGGACATTTTGTGGTCGCTGCTAAGCTACCTGGCGGGTGCTTGCTGCGCGGGCTTTGCCCAGATGCTGGTCATGAGCGATATCGCAATGCTGGTTCTCGCGCTTCCTGTTCTCGCGTTTATCCTGCAATCTTACAAAGTCTACTCCGACCGAAGTAATCAGAAGGAGAAGTACATTCAGGAACTGCAGAAGGGCAAGCAGTCCTTAGAGGATCTGTATCAATCTACAATACGATCGCTTGCGGCGGCAATCGCTATGAAGGACCGAAGCACGCATACCCACCTTCATCGTGTTCAACGTTATGCCACTGCTATTGCTTCCGCTATGAACGTCACCGGGCAGGATATGGAAGCAGTACGTACCGGTGCTTTGCTGCATGATATTGGCAAATTGGGAGTTCCCGATTACATCCTACTGAAAACCGGACCGCTTACTGCGGAAGAGTTCTCCCGTATGAAGCGACACACCCTCATTGGAGTTTCAATCCTTGAACCCGTAAGGTTCCCCTGGCCGGTAATGGATGTTGTACGGCATCACCATGAGCGATGGGACGGGAAGGGTTATCCCGACGGACTCGCTGGTGAAAATATTCCTCTATGCGCGCGAATTATGGCGGTCGCAGACGTTTACGACGCTTTGACGAGCGATCGGCCCTACCGCCTTGCCTGGACCCCGGAGCAGGCGCTGGCCTATGTGCGTGAAGGAAGTGGCACGGCCTTCGATCCGGCTGCAGTGCGTGCGCTTGAGAATGTTCTGGCCATGGAAGCCGCGGGCCAGCTGCCACTACCCCCTGTAGAGGCACCACGCCGCGACATCTCTGATCCTCTATTCAGGACAATTTCCGAGGAGTGGATGCTGTACCAAACCACCAACATCATCAACAGCAGCCGCACGCTGCCGGAGCAGCTTGGTCTCCTGGCCGAGCGACTTACCTCGGTCATGCCAGACACCCACTGTCTGTTTGCTATCGCGGATAATGATATTGCGGATGGTACAGAATGTCCAGCAGGATACAGGCTCGTCAACAAGCCTGATGAACTGACATTTGACGCCCAGCTTATCCTTCAAGACGGCAGCCCTATCGCATCGGCTATCCATAGCGCCAAGCTGGTCCACCGAATTGCGCAATTTGATGGAATCAACTATTCAACCATTACTGCCCCATTGCTGCACGAAGGTAGCGTGGTAGGTGCAATGGTGGTTATCCATCCTTCAGTGGCGGCATTCACCTCCGACGACGAAACGCTCATCGTAACGATTGCATCGTTGGTGGAGACTGCAGTACACCGTGAAATCACCACACTGCGCATACGCTCCGAGGCCTTTATTGATCCGCTCACCGGTCTCTTCAATGGCAGATACCTTAAGGATGCTCTGGGTCACAACCTTGCTATGGGCGATAAATCCAGTAACATGTTCGCCGTGCTGTATCTAGATATGGATGACTTTAAGCAGGTTAACGACACCTATGGTCATCAGCAGGGTGACCGGGTGTTAGCTGAAATTGCTCGGTTGCTCCACGACGTGGTTCGCGCAAAGGACACGGTGGTCCGGCTTCATGGCGATGAGTTCCTGGTGGTACTTCCCGACACGGCGGCGCAGGAGGCACAGGAAGTTGCTAATCGAGTAAGACGAGTGCTGGCATCGGTACCCGTACTAATTTCTAACGAAGCAGGTGGAAGATCGGGCACCTCACTGCACATGCATTTGTCAATAGGTATTGCCTGTGCGCCGGATGACGGCCTGGATCTGGATACGCTCTCCGCTGTTGCCGACAAGAGGATGTACGATGCAAAACGGCTCACACACTCTGCGGCAATCACAGCACCGCCTAACACGGCTCAAATCGCAGGTTGACAAGGTATCCACCCTGGCCTGGTGCGATGCAGCTCGCTGTAGAATAGTATCTGCTGCGCCCAACCAGCATACACACCATACCGGTGTCGGTAGGAGTCAGCTATCTGCAAATACACCCTGGGGGTGAGCGACCGATACTCATTTTGAGTGGGCCATAGCCTCTGTGCAAGTTGCAAAACATGCGTATCCACGGGTATAGCCTCCCATTTGCGCAAACAGAACAGACAAACACAGTCTGCCAGTTTTGGGCCAATACCCGGTAGATCCGTCAAATTACGGTGCGCATCTGCATAGGGCATGCCCACCAGTCCCTGCAGCCAGGCATCGCCCTTCTCCTGCATTAATTTGGCAAGTGCAATCAACCTGGGTGCTCGGTAACCCCAAAGGGCTTTTCGAAGCACTTCCTCGCTGGCAGTTGCAATGGAGGAAGTGGCCGGAAACAGGGAAACACGCCCCCACGGCGTCTCTATTGGAGATCCATACAAACGTGCGAGCTCTTCTACGCTCCGTTCGATCTTAGTGACCGTATTGCACGACGCACACTGAAAGGAGTACAGACACTCCTCGAGCGGTTGTTGAAGTAGGCGTAGTCCAACATGCTGTATAAAAACATCAGCGGTTAACTGCTCTGCGTCGTGCCAGCCTCGTTGCAATGCTCGCAGGTTAATACCCAGGTTGAAATAGTCGCGAATAATCGCCCAGTCGTTTTCAACTGGAAACGTCTGCCAAAAAAAGTGATCTCTGCAATCCTCCGGTTGCCATAAGACCGCAGCCTGTATGCCAATACTGCCGAGCCAAGCGCCATCCGCCTGTCTGCGCCACCGAAAGGTCTGCCCGCATGTTAGCGTAGCGAGGAGGTTTACATCATCAAACGAGCAGTCCGCAAGATTCCACGAAAGGTTGTATCGTTTGGGGGGATAGGAGCTCATGTGCTTGGCCATTAATTCAGAAGACGATCGTAGCAGTGACACCAGTATTGTCCTGCTCCAGCAGGATCTGCCAGCCACTTGCATTCGCGATAGCACGACAGATGGCGAGGCCCAAACCGTTGCCGCCAGTTCGAGAGTTGCGCGACCTGTCTGGACGAAAGAACGGATCAAATAGCTTCCCTAAATCAGCCTCGTCCAGCGGTGTACACTCATTATAAACCTGAAGTTTAGGATGGAATGCATCAGCAATGGTACTTACGGTTACTTCACCACCCTCACGCGCGTACTTAAGAGCATTTTCTAGAATATTTCGTAATACGATACCAACATAGTTCGGCGACGCGCCTACAATTATGGCATCCGCGCATTGCCAGTTTACTGCAACGTGCCTGCTTGCAGCGACTGGTTGAAGGGCTGAATAGACCGACTGGCACATCTCGTTCAGCTCCACCTGCTCAGTTGGCGGCAGCGGCGCAGTTTCTAACCGGTTAAGCACGAGAAGGTCACGCACAAGTGCCACGAGGCGGTCGGTCTGCGCACGTGCCTCCAGCACAATGTCTCGATATTCCTCGTTAGAACGTGGGCGCATCCCTGCGAGTTCCAGATGCCCCGATAGCGCTTGTAGCGGTGTGCGAAGCTCATGCGATGCCGCCGCATAGAATCGGCTGCGGGCATTTGCAGACTGGCCTAGCCGAACCAGCAGACCGTTGAGCGTGTGCACAAGCTCCTGTATTTCGGCATCCTGCGAGGGTGCCTGAAGTCGAACGCTCAGGTCCTCACCACCAGCTGCTTCTGCCTGGCGAGCGAGCAATGCAATGGGCATCAAGGTCCTACCTATAAGTGTGTGAGCGCCTAAGGTAGCTGCTAATATGGCGACCACACTCAGGATAACGAGGAACAACTCCTGTTCACGCAACTCCTCCGGCAGCATGTGCCTATAAAGAGCCACGTAGATGACCCCGTCTTTAGCCACTACGTGCCCTGTGTACCAATGGGGTCCCGGGTTGAAGGGATTGTAAGCGGGAAGACTATTACCTGCGCCCTGCGATATTACCTTTCCCTTTAAGTTATAGGCAACTACCCGCATATTCTCGCCGCCAAGGCCGTACTCTTCTTCTTTTAGCTCGGGCAGGCTAATAGTACCGTCAGGGTTGAGCGCCTCACGTCTAACCTTGTTTGTAGCGTAATCCAGAAGATGATCGGCATCCCGTTCCGCAGCACGACGCCCATAGACAACCAGCCCAAGACATGCAGAACCAATAAGCACCGTGGCAGCCGCCGCAAACGCTAAGGTAAGGCGAACGCGGATGGAATTAACCTGGATCGGCATCTACATCCTCAATGCGATACCCAACACCTCGAACGGTATGAATGAGCGGGGACGTTCGTCCTTTGTCTATTTTACTGCGCAAGTAGCTGATGTACACTTCCAGCACATTGTCATTTCCCTCAAAGTCATACTCCCAAACATGCTGAAGAATCATGGAGCGTGTAAGCACTCTGCCCTTATTACGCATAAGATAGTTAAGAAGGGTAAATTCCGTTGCGGATAGGTGAATCGTTTTGCCGGCGCGTGCTGCACGGCGGGTTGCTGGATCGAGAGTAAGATCTGCTACCTGTAGTAGCGGCGCCTGCTGCACGCCTCGCCGTAAGATGGCACGCATTCGTGCAAGCAGCTCACCCACGAGAAATGGCTTAACAACGTAGTCATCTGCGCCCGAATCCAACCCCTCAATCTTGTCCTCAATGGTATCACGGGCGGTGATGATCAGGATGGGAGTATCTACGCCTTTCTCGCGCAGCGACTTACAGAGAGTGAGCCCGTCCATTCCCGGCAGCATTACATCTAGCAGAATGAGGTCGAAACGCTCATTTGTTGCGTGCTGCAGCCCTAGCAATCCATTCCCCACTACCAGCGGGGCGTAGCCGGCTTCTGATACGGCCTGCTTCAGGAAGCGGGCTACGCTGTCGTCGTCCTCAACAATCAGGATATTCATGCCGGTTCTGGTGCGTGCTCCTTCACTTTTCCCCGTTGCTGCACTCTTCTGAAGACAACGTACAGTAGCGGGGCATACAGTAATGTAAAGACGGTTGAAAAGGTGAGCCCGCCGATTACAGCAATTGCAAGTGGCTGCTGCATCTGCGCTCCAGCTCCTATTCCCAGTGCCAGAGGTGCAAGACCTAAAATGGCGGTTAAGGTGGTCATCAGGATGGGTCTCAGTCGAACCCTGCCTGCCTGAACTACCGCCTCTTCGGGTCTGGAGCCCTCAGACTCTGCCTTTTGAGCCTGATCTAACAACAAGATACCATTCTTTACGACAATACCTACCAGCATGATGGCGCCCATAAACGATGAGACGTTAAAAGGCGTTCCCGTAATCCACAGGCCGAACGTAACACCGAACAGCGAAAGCGGCATGATGAGAAGCAGAACCGTTGGCGATGTAAACGAGCCGAACTGAAACAACATGACCGAGTATACCAGTAGGATTGCAAGTGCCAACACCTCAATCAGGTTGGTAAACGCTGTCTTTTGGCTCTCGTATTGCCCGCCCAGCACATAGTTAACGCCGGCCGGTAGTGTTTGGCGGGCCATCATCGCCTTTACATCCCCCATGACACTACCAAGGTCTCTACCAGAGATGCGTGCGGTGACATCGATCAGCCTGCGTGGTGTTTCGTGGCG
>JAJYCW010000007.1 GCA_021777995.1 bacterium | reverse complement strand
GTTACAAAGGTTTGATTTAACTACGGGGAACGAAATATTTGAGATTCACCATTTGTTAAGGGCCGCCACCCTGGTTAGAATGTTAGGCGAATACGCTGATTTTGGGACGTGTGCCTGCCCGCCAGATGTAAGTTCGTTTAACCAATAAGCCGGAAGTTTATGGAATTTTAGGGCCTTTATCTGTTTGCGCGCTAACTGTCTAGCTAACGATACGACATATTTCTGCCAACTAGCGCTGGAGGGCCACGCAATTGCACCCACATAGGTGTTGGCAGTTCCCTGGTTGAAATAGTAACCAGACGCCCGTATGCCCAAGGTGCGCACAAGAGTGCAGAAGGTATCGTAGTTGCCGTGGTCCTTCCACACTAGCCAAATGCCTGAGGTCTGATCCTTGTTGATTGGCCCGGTGGGAGACGGCGGAAATGACGCGCCCACCCACCAGTGTTGACTGTAGCGAGCAGTAAGTATCGGACTAGGATCGATCTCACAGACAATGGATTGGTCGTGGCTCACTTTCTGCAAGGTCACCGTTAGGGTTTGTTTCCAAAGGTGGGCAGAAGAGTCGGGTTCCACAGCCAATCGGCAAAGATCACGATCAAGGCTCGCACGGCGGTACACCCACAGTTCGGGTTGAAGTGCCAGATACACTATGCGGCAGCCCGGGACCCGGATATTCCCTGGCGCGGCTAGGCTATGGCTAACACTATACAGAAGAACGGTCGCCTGATTTGCCGTGTGCTCCTTACTATGGGTCGCACGATCATATAGCTTCGCACAATCATCATTTTTCTCGAACCGGTAATCATAAGGAAACGGCTCCGCCATTGAATCAAACCACCGGTTCACTGCGTTGACGCGACTAACCAACCTCCTTACCCTGATTGTCAGGATAACTGCACCAGAGACCACAACCAGGCACACTAGCAAGGTCAATGACCACCTAACTGTGAAGTTCATCGTCTAGAAACCTCCGCCCCACGTGAACGCGAATTCACGTGGGGCACTTGACGCTAGCTAATAGCCAGTTCCACCAAACGTAGCATTGCCATACAGGAACCGCCCGGTCTCTCCAGTGGCATGGCAAATATCTTTTAGATTTTGCCGCGTTTGCTTATTCCAAAGTTGCCAAAGCTTGGTGTAGCCGTGCGGATGATTCTTGAAATATCGGCGGCACATTCGGTTCGTCGCCATGCGTCCGTCAAGGTCAATCTGCACCACACGCCACTTGTAGTACTGCTTGATGATCGATTTGCCAATCGTATAACCCGAAACAAACCCGCCGATGGCAACCACATCATGCCACCACGGTCGAAGCCCCGTGGGGTCAAGGCGCACAAGTGGGTTGTTGTCGCAGTAGGCGTACCAGTTGCTGCCTGCCTGCGCCTGGTAGCCGCTGGTGCCCGCAAACTGAACAGGGGTCGCGGTGCTGCCGCTACGCGTGAGCGTTCTGCAGCAGCGGACTGCCTGCCGATGCCCCCACGTACAGCTCACCGGTTAGCGCGCCACCGCTGCCCTTTCCCACGCGCTGGTCATCACCGTTGTACGCGTAGTTTACCACCGAACCGCCGGGCTGAACGATAGACGTCATGGGGCGGGTGTAGGGGTCATCAGTTTATTGGCCCATCTGCACGGGTTCGTTCTGTTCCGTCGGCGTAGAACGGCAATTTAGGGAAATCCGTTCGCGGGATTCATCACTATATTAGGCGTCAGTGGAAGGTTAATCGTTTCAACGCAGTTGCAATTCACCGCGCCACCCAGTTGGGAGCAGATAAAGCAACGTGGGACGGTATTTGTGCTGGTGTAGAGTTCCGCTAACGTAACCTCACCCCTGAGCCCGTTACCAGTTAACCTGCTCTTCGGTAACACCACCAAGGGCAGCTCGGTTAGGAGCTAGCCATTTGAAATTTCTCAGCGGCTTACCATACTGGCGCTGGTGGCAGTGTACAAAATTATATTGAAACGTGGCAGTTTACGGCGGTGCGCGAATTTAATGCCTTGAGGAGGACGATGCCATTTTTGTGGGGTGTTGTTAGCCGTAGCCGTCAACACTTTGACGGAGAATAGGTACCCACACCCAGCTGTTAACTGGGCATCCAACGAGTAACCGCACCACAATAGAACGGGCATGGGAAGGCACTTCGTAGGTTGAGGGTAGATGGATACTGAAGCCACTCAGTTGGTTTCAACCGCCCACGCAGGCAAAGCGTCTAGGCGTAAGGAACGTGCGGCATCGCGGATAATTCAACCTGCTTGCGTCAGAGCTGTAAACGCAATCAAACGGGTTTTTCCGCTACTTTCAATCAATCTTGTTTATTGTAAACTGCCGCCCGCGTATACTCGGCTTCATCAAAATGGTACCTTTCAACGCGGACTAAAACCTGCTGTCATTGTAACGGACGCCACCCGGTGCGAACTTCCCCGGATGGCGTCCATTTGCAGATCTTTCCGCCTGGTTACTTTACGGCAGGATCATTGCTGCCAGCCTATCCCCAGTCGCGACTTCTATGTCCTCAGGAACCTTCTGGCCCGTCGTAATATAGGCTAAAGGAATTCCAGCGCGATCCGCTACATTGAGCAGGCTTCCGTGCGTTGATGTCTCATCTAGTTTGCTAAATATGAGGCGGTCGACACGGGCAGCACTGAAGCGCTTAACCGCTTCGAGCATATCATGCTCCTTGGTTGAAGCCGAGAGTACGAGCAGCGTTTCACACTGCAGCGTCTCAAGCAGGTTTTTCAGTTCGCCAACCTGCATAATGTTCTTCTGGCTCCGGCCTGCGGTATCGATAAGGATAAGGTCATAATCAGCAAATTGTTCTACAGCTGGCATTACCTCGCTTTGGCTGTATGCAACTGCAACTGGAATGTCCAGGATCTGGCTGTAGGTCTTAAGCTGCTCCACAGCTGCAATACGATAGGTGTCAACGGTGAGCAGCGCCACCTTCTTGTGCTCCACCAGCGAATAGTGGGCAGCCAGCTTGGCGATCGTGGTGGTTTTACCCACACCTGTTGGGCCTATAAGTGCAACTGCCTTGAGCTTATTAGGAGTGAGGCGAATGGGTCCACTGCCGGGAATCCGACGGGAAATAAGGTCGCGCAGAGCAGAAGCGGCGAGCGGCAGTCGCGCCGGATCACTCCATGCCGATACGTCTGGTAAATTCTCCATCAGGTCACGCGCTACAGATTCGTTAACGCCGGCCGCTAGCAGTTGATCATACAACTCGTGACAGGGATAGAGTGGTCCGGATGGACCAGTTTCGGGCTGGACTGCAGGCTGAACCGCGGAGACTACTGCCGAAACGGTGCGCTCGTGCACCTCACGCTGTTCGCGTTGAAGGGCGGTAAGGCTGTCGCGTATCTCGCGCATGGCGCGTTCCAAAAAGGCAAAGCGGTCCGGCGGAGGTTGTTCTGCGGGACGGTCCTGTCGATAACCAGGTCGGGGGGATTCCTGGTTGGCTGCAAGCGGCTGCCGCTCGGCAACAGCTGCACCGCCAGTGGGCACATGGTTAGCACTACTGCCGCCGCTGCGGCCGTAAAGCGCCCGTGCTGCACTTGCTACCGCGCCGGAGTGGTTGGCTGCAGGCGTAGATACTGCCGCAGGTTTAGCAGTAACCGGGGCCGGTTTGGCTGCAGTAGAAAGCTGCGAAGGCAATGGTGCGGCCATATTATCGCTCTTGACGGTGATGCCTGTAGCTGCAACCACACACACGAGCTCTCTGGAGCCCAGCCCCAGCATACCACCATTGCGTACCTTGCGCGTTTCCAGTATTACTGCGTCAGGCCCTAGCCCATCGCGCACCTTCTGCAGGCACTCCTTAAGATTCTCTGCTTCGTATTCTTTTATCAGCATGAGAGGATCGGCCTCCGGACCAAATAATTGTTAAATTCGAAAACCGGCAGTTTGCCGGCCATGTTTCGGGCTTCTGAAACTGATTATCGGCGCTCAACTCGTATTTCTACAGGGATATGACGGTGGTTTTTTTCAATCGTTCATTGCCCTAATAAGCAGGATTGAGGTGCGATTCTATTGAATATCTAAGCCATAGTTCACCACTATTAGCCGTACAAGGAGCGAGTGTATGACCGCATCAACCAGATCAATCGGTACAATGAGGGCAGTGAGGTGCCACGCCCCACAGGATTACCGCCTAGAAGAGGTTCCAATACCCACTCCTGGTCCAGACGAAGTACTTCTGAAGGTGGAAGCGTGCGGTATATGTGCCAGCGATGTGAAGTGCTTTATTGGCGCACCACTGTTCTGGGGCGACGCAAACAGGAAGGGTTATGTGCAAACCCCTGTCACTGCCGGTCATGAATTCATTGGGCGCGTTGAGGCACTAGGCCCCGGTGCTGCAGCAAAATATGGGTTGAAGGTTGGCGACCGGGCAATATCCGAACAGATTGTACCGTGCGACGAATGCCGCTACTGCAAAACGGGCCGTTACTGGCTGTGTACCGTGCATGATATCTACGGCTTTCATACTGCCACGCACGGCGGCATGGCAGATTATATGCTCTTCCCTGCAAAAGCACTCAACTACTTGGTTCCAAGTGAGCTCCCAATTGAGAGAGCGGCACTTATTGAACCGCTCGCCTGCTCAATGCACGCTGTAGACCGCGCGCAGATAAAATTTGGAGACACTGCCGTAATTGCCGGCGTTGGTACGCTGGGCCTTGGGATGGTAGCGTGCGCGCGACTAAAGAACCCTGGCTGCCTTGTTGCTGTGGATACAAACAACGAGCGACTTGCGCTGGCCCGTTCATTGGGCGCGGATGTCACTCTGAACCCACGGGATACCGACATACCACAGGCGTTAAAAGACATTACCGGCGGATACGGGTGCGATGTTTACATAGAGGCAACCGGTCACCCCGAGGGAGTGAATCAGGGATTACATTCCATGTGTAAGGGCGGTAACTTTGTGGAGTTCTCCGTCATGAAAGAACCAAGTACGACTGACTGGACCATCATTGGCGACACAAAAGAACTTAATATTTACGGTGCTCACCTTGGTCCAGGCTGCTATAGCATTGTGATAGACTATCTCAACCGCGGCCTCCTGAAGGTTGACGGAATTGTAACACATACCCTCCCCCTCGAGAGGTACATTGAAGGTTTCCATATGGTTCAAAGTGGAGCCGGATCAATAAAAGTACTGCTCATTCCATGACCAAACCCGGCTCGATACTGTTATGCCGCTAGCATTTGAAAACCCCTGGTGGCTCCTGCTGGCACCTCCGGTTATTATATGGATATGGTGGATAGACAAAACCTCACGAAAGGGACATGGCGTCGCCAAAAGGCGCTGGTTGCTCATTCTGCGAGCTCTGACTGTTCTGTTGCTAACCATAGCCCTGGCCGGTGCAAGCATCGTTCGAACGAACCACAGGCTCAATGTCATAATCGTAGCAGATGCCTCCACATCGGTGGGGCAGGCAGGCTTAGCAAAAGAACGCACATTCATTAAGGCAGCACTGGCGCACCACAAGCCTGAGGACCGAACGGCCCTTCTCTACTTTGGATCCAACACCGAGCAGGTAACCCCACTAAGTTCAAGGTCTATTCAAATTCCCGAATTGCCCAATATTGACCCAGCAGCAACAGACATCGAGGCTGCGGTTCAACAGGCCGAGGCTCTGCTGAAAACTCGGCATGGAGAGCGCCGTATCGTCCTCATTTCGGATGGGAATGAAAACCGCGGCAGTGCGATGAATGCAGTGAACAGCCTCCTATCCTCGAACATTGAACTCGATACTGTGCCTTTACAAGACAATTTTGGGCCAGAGGCGCTTGTACGTAACGTGCACATTCCTCATGACGTTAAGATTGGTGAGCCATTTCGCCTGCGAGTAACGCTTGAGTCGACAGTGCGCCAAACCGCGACGATATCCCTTCTTCGCAATGGCGCTGCCGTTGAACCGCCCCAGGGACTGCAGCTTCACCGGGGGCTGACCACTATTACCGTACCTCAGACAATCCACCACCCCGGAGCATATCGGTACACGGTACTAATGCACGCACCGCACGATGAAATAACCGAGAACAATCGCGGCGTAGGATATGTTTGGGTACGTGGAAAACCACGTGTACTTTATGTAGCAGATAGTTCAACGCTTACCTCGTTCCTTCGTTCCACAATGCGGCAACATCAGATTGAAGTGCAATACCTGCCTCCAGCTGACGTCCCAACGAGCGCAGCAGACCTCCAGGGCTACGATGCCGTCCTCCTTAGCAATGTGCCGGCAAACGAACTCTCTCACGAACAGATGCGCGCGATGCAAACGGCTTGTCGAGATCTTGGTATTGGGCTAGCCATGGTAGGCGGTGACGCAAGCTTTGGTGCGGGAGGCTATCGCGGAACTCCCATAGAGGAGGCCCTACCTGTCTCAATGGACATAAAAGCCCAGAGAAAACTGCCGTCCGTCGCTGTTGCTCTGGTGATGGAGGATCTGGAAATGCCGTCCGCGGTCAACATCTCCATTCAGGCTGCACAGTCTGTCGTCCACCTTTTGCAGCCAATAGATCAGATGGGTGTGCTTGATTGCAACGGCTTTGGATTTGGAGGTACGGAAAATGCAACTGCAGCGGGGCGCTGGAGAATTCCCATGCAGCACGTTACTAATCCGCGCGCGATTCAGGCACAGATGCAAAATCTCACCGATATGGGGGACCCACCAACGTACGTCCCCTATCTACGTGAGGCAGCTCGTGAACTGAATGGTACCAATGCGGCAGTGAAGCATATCATATTCGTGGGCGATGGCGATGCGATCTTTGAAGGTGACCAGGGAAATCTAGCGCGTGCATTAAGACAGATAACGGCAATGGGGATTACGGTATCGACCATTGCAAGCGGAGCTGACCTTCAAGGACAGCAGTTTTTGCGTGACATAGCCGAACTTGGCGGCGGCAGTTCGTTTGTAGCCGATCAACCACAGGAGCTGCCGCGTCTGCTTTTACGGGATGCAATAAACACGACCGAACCTCCGGTAGTTCTAAGACCGACAATTCCTCAGGAAACTACTACCGACACGGTACTGACGGGCATTCCATGGAATTCCGCGCCGCCCTTGTTGGGATACAATGTTACAACCCCTAAGCCTACTGCTAATATTGATCTGATCGATTCAACACCTGGCAGCAATAACGTACTCTATGCGTGGCAGCAATATGGGCTTGGACGATCGCTTGCATTCATGTCCGATGACCGGGCCAAGTGGGCAGCCTTATGGCTGCGCTGGTCAGGTTATTCTCGCTTTTGGTCCCAGACTATTCGTTGGATTTTGCGTCCCAGCCCACCTAGTTCGTTTCATCTCGCTGTTTCGCGTCACGGTTCCACTGGGCAGATAGACCTGTCGGCAATAACCCCAGCAGGTGAATACATCAACAATCTGCACATCCTGGCCGATGTAACTCTCCCCGATGGAGGCAAAACTGGACACATTCAGCTGCAGCAGACCGCGCCGGGAAGATATAGTGGGGAATTCCCCATTATTGAGTACGGTACCTATCTAGTTTCAGCTTCCGCATCCGATCAAAAGCAATTCCCTGGCAGCGTACAATCCGGCGTTTCAATGGCCTACCCAGACGAATATCGCACAATCACTTCTCGCCCTCAACTACTACAGCAACTCTCCAGGATAACCAAGGGCAGGTATAACCTTCCGCCGTCTGCAGTCTTTAGAAACCGAAACTCGCCGTCGCGGGTTCTTAAATCGATAACTAACCCGCTACTCGATGTAGCTCTGGTCGTCTTCCTGTTAGACGTTGCATTTCGACGTATCACTTTTCTCAACCGCACTTTCTCACCTACGGCGCAGGCAGCAGTCAGCACGCCAGCAATATCAACCCGCCAATCTGTCGCGAACGATATCGAGGTGGCGGCCTCACACAGCTCTCAATCCAATACTGCTGGGTTAACCCGTCTTAAACAAGCAAGAGAACGAGCGCGCTCGCAGTTTCAACAGGACAGCTTACCACCAGATGCCGACGAACCGCGCGACTAAACCCGCAGCCTTGCTCTCGCTGCCAGGATTTCGTTGTTTATAGGGCATGTTGAATCGTGAGCTCCCGGTATGCGGCCAATAGACATCAGAAATTCGTTTACGACCTCGTACCCTGTAAACTTGAAAGTTCCGCGGAAGATTTTTACCCACTCATCAATGCTACCTGCGGTCTGCTGCTCGATCCACGATAAGAATGAGCCAAATTCCGACTGTATCGCCTGTACCCGCCGCGCATTTTCGATGGCAGCCAATATCTTGGCGCGGTTTCGGATAATCCCAACATCGGCTGCAAGTCGTTCTTTATCCTCATCGGTATAGGCAGCGACAGTATCCACATCAAACGAATGAAAGGCAGTCCGAAAGCCGGACCGCTTTTTGAGAACAATAGCCCAGGATAAACCTGCCTGGTTTATTTCCAGCATTAAGCGTTCAAAGAGTTGGTTGTCATCCTGCACCGGAAATCCATACTCCGTATCATGATAGATCCTCATCATGTCATCAGACGAAGCAATTGCCATTGCTTCACAGAATGTAGGCATCGGTAGAGCACCTCCTGACTTATTTGTGGTATGGTTGCCGGTATAGAATGGATTGTCATGCACTGTAGCAAGAATGACTCTGTGGGAGTATAACCGGTGAATGTTGAAATTAGCTGCTGCTCAGCAGCAGATGTTGCAGGCATGCGAGAGTTATACCAACATGAGTGTAACTGCCAGCTAATTACCTATTCTATGGTTCCTCGTGGACTTGCAGACAGCTGGCGGATCACCGTAGATGGAGAGCTAGCCGGCCATGGAGCGGTATGGAATCGGCATTTTCCTGGCCGCGTGTCCGAATTCTATGTATTACCTTCCCACCGTTCACTTACGAACGTCCTTTTTCAACAGTTTATTCAATGCGCCAGCCCCACAGAAATAGGAGCGCAAACCAATGTGCCACCAATGCTGACATTACTTTATGCGTTTTGCAAGGAAATCTGGCACGAAAACTACCTGTTTCAACACTCCAAACCAGCCGGGATTTCCATTTCTGGTGGCAAATTAAGCGCGTCGCCCCACGAACCCAACGAATGGACACTGGATGTTAATGGTACTACCATGGGCAAGGGAGGAATCCTTCACCATTATAACGTGCCGTACAGCGATCTCTACATGGAGGTGCTGCCGGAGTTTAGGAGCAAGGGTATGGGAAGTTATCTCGTACAACAGCTTGCATCCCTATGCTGGCAGATGGGTCGAATACCCTGTGCCCGGTGCAATACCGATAACGTTGCCTCTCGCAAAACCCTGGAACGCGCAGGTTTAGCATGTTGTGGACACTACCTTGCGGGTCGAATTGAGAAATAAGACGACTCCCCGCAAGCAGGACCAGATAAGCTGCGCCACGGCCACCACATTCCGTACCGCTTTGGGGGAGTCACTCTGTGGCGACTAGTTGGCAGTTTCAACCGGACCACCGAGGTCCGTCGTTAGCGAACGCGCTCTGCCCCCTGAGCAGCACGTGTAACGGTCAATACTGCCTCCAGTCCCGTGGCGTCGTTGTATAAGGCGGGAACACGCTGCGAAAACTCTTCCAAGGCGGTATCAGCCACAAGGCTGATAGTACATCCACCAAAACCGGCGCCAGTCATCCTCGCACCGTAGACGCCAGGAATACTGCGTGCTGCGCCAACCAGTTCATCCAGCTCTCTACAGCTCACCGCGTAGTCCCGAGCCAGACTCTCATGCGACTGGTTCATCAGCTCACCGCACCGGGCAAGATCTCCAGCTTCCAGTGCGTCTGCCATATCCAGAGTTCTCTGGTTTTCTGTTACAACATGCCGTGCACGCTGCCTTACAGGCGCCGGCAGTTGCTCTTCTACAGCAGCAAGTTGCGCAACACTTACGTCGCGTAGCGCGGTAATTTCAGGGTACGTCTGCTTTAGAATAACTACGGCCTGTTCGCACTCGGACCGGCGGGTATTGTATTCGGAGTCTACCAGGCCGCGCTTCTTGTTGGTATCTGCAATAACCATAGACACGCCTGTTTCAGGCAGAGGAACAGCCTTGTAAGTAAGGCTCCGTGTATCAATTAGAAGTGCATGGTTCGCCTTGCCGAGAGAGGAAATATATTGGTCCATGATGCCAACGTTCACACCAACAAACTCCCGCTCAGCCTGTTGTGCAAGAAGCGCAAGCTTCACTGGGTCTATCGTACTTCCTGCAAGTGTGGCGAACATGAGCCCGGATGCCACGAGCATCGCGGCAGACGATGACAGTCCAGATCCCAGGGGTACGTCGCCCTGGATAACACAGTCGGCGCCAGCAAAGTCGAAGTTCTCGCGCTTCATCACCCACGCCATAGCGCGCAAATAGTTTGACCATCGCTCGCGCGTGTCCGACGTTGGCTGCACTCCGTCTATGCTGAACAACGTAGAGTAATTGTAATTCACCGCAAAAGCTTGCACTTTTCCATCCGTGCGGGGTGAGCATGCTATCAACATGGAGCGCTCAATAGCTGCTGGCAGTACATAACCATCATTGTAATCCGTGTGCTCGCCAATGAGGTTTACTCTACCCGGAGCTCTCAAAACAACTTCGGCTGCGCGACCGTATTGCGTGAGAAAAGTGGAGTCAATCTCCTGCAGACGAAGCTTTTCAGATGCATTCAACATTGCAAAACGTACTCCCGCTGTCAAGTTTGTAAATCGAGTATAGCATAACCGGTACGAGGTACACTTGAAATTTAGTGGGGTGAACAGTGAAAACCAAACCACCCAGCCGTGACGAGGATGAATTGAAAAGTAACAGAACCGGCATGACGCAACGGACAACTATCGCCGACATCTTTGCAGAAGATGGTCCACTTGCACAAAGGCTTAAGGGATATGAAGTTCGCCCAGAACAGGTAACAGCCGCTGAGATCATCGAGCAAGCGATGGACAGTGGCACCATATGTCTTGTTGAAGCAGGTACAGGCGTTGGTAAAAGTTTGGCATACCTCATTCCGGCAATCAGGCGCGCGTTAAGCGACCAGGGTGAAGTAACTGTCATTAGTACGCACACCATTGGGCTGCAGTCGCAACTCATTGAGAAGGATATTCCCCTCGCACTAAGCCTTATACCGGGCTCTGAGGAGAAGGTAAAGCCTCGGGTTTTGAAGGGACGCGGAAATTACGTTTGCCCAATGGCACTGCAAAACGGAACCACAGACCTGCTTCTTTCATCCGATCCGCTCTTCGCACGAGTGCGAAAATGGGCTAGCTCGGGTTCGTGCACGGGGGACCTTTCAGATTTGCCGTTCACCTTCCCCATGCCCTATGAAATTACGTCTACACCAGAGACATGCCGGGGAGCGGAATGCAGCTTCTATAGTTCGTGCCCTTACTATAACGCGCGGCGCGACGCCAGCGAAAGCCGCCTAATTGTAGTTAACCACGCCCTGTTTTTAAGTGACCTGGCTTTGCGCGGCCCGGAAGGATTTGGCGTCGTTATTCCGCCGTATCAACATGTCATCATTGATGAAGCCCACCACCTTGAGGCGGTGGCAACAAAATCGTTTGGCCTTGAATTCCCTTCGAACCGGCTTAAGATTCTCGTAGACAAGATTAAGCGGCTAAAGAATCTAGAGGTAGACGAAGATCGGCTGGAGGCGATAGAGTACCTTAACGGCCAGCTGTTTCAACCAATGATTGCCACAGGCCGCCAGGAATTTAAGCTTAGTGAAGCACTGAAAGGTCAAACAGACGATTTTAACACACAGGTAGCCGCCACCTGCAATGCGCTAAATGCACTACAAAACGATTTGCAAGTTGCTGCAAAGAACGATGAGACTAAACGTGAAGTTCTGGAGGGCCTAGCGAAGCTAACAGGAAAAGCTCGGCAGGAACTCGATCAAATTTTCGCATCCACCGATGAAGAGTATGTTCGGTGGGGTTCACTCACGGGCATGGGGAGGCGCGAGACACAGCAGCGGGCAACGCTTTCCCTAACGCCTATCTCAATTAGCGCGAAGTTACAGTCGTCGCTATGGAACTCTGATGCGATCACGAGCGGTGCAGGCAGCGCTTCCCTCATCTCCGCAACCCTTGCAGATTCAGACGGTTTCCACTATGTAAAGGCACGATTGGGTCTCTCGTGTGAAACCACCGATTGTGTTTTGGGAAGCCCGTTTGACTATAAGCAGAATGCCATGCTTTACGTTCCAGCACACCTGCCAGAACCGCCTAAGACTCCGAACGAGCGTTATACAAGGGCGGTCATTGATGAGATTATTCGCCTGGTTGCTTTAACTAAAGGGAGAACATTCGTACTCTTTACCAGTCGCAAAATGTTAGATTCTGTTGCGCAGACCTTAGCTGCGGAGATCGACTATCCACTTTTTAAACAGGGCGACTCTCCGCCAGGGCGGCTGCTAGATGACTTTCGCAACAGCGGAAACGGGGTGTTGCTCGGTGTTCAGACTTTTTGGGAGGGTGTGGATGTCCGCGGCGAAGCCCTGAGCTGTGTCATCATAGATAGAATACCCTTCGCTGTACCAGACTCACCTGTCACACAGGCCCGAACGCAGGCCATCACCGATGCAGGTGGTGATTGGTTTCAGGAATATGCAGTTCCAACTGCTTTAATTCGACTCAAGCAGGGCTTTGGACGCCTAATACGTACGAAGAGTGATAGAGGCATTGTCTGTATTCTCGATACGAGGCTGCTTACACGAAATTATGGGGCACAGTTTGTTAAATTTCTGCCAAGAGCGTCACGTGCGAGTAAGTGGCCCCGTGTAGAACAGTTTTGGCGAAGATTAACAAATGAGCAGGAAGGCAACGAAGAGTGACACAGGTTTTAGAGAACGACGCTGTCATAATTGACGACAACCTGATGACGGCCAGCAGAATGGCGTCTCAACTTCGTGCTGCGGGATACGCCGTAAATTTCATCCAACCCGCGGCACTGCACGAACAAGTTAACAATGGGCCAGATGTTATCGTAATTAACTATGGGCCTTATTCCAATGATTTCTCTGCAGCGGCTGCACTCACTGCCTCAGCACACGCCCTTTTTCCATCCAGCAAAATACTCGGATACGTCTCTCATGGCTTAGTTGCAGACCTGAAGCGTGTGGTAATGCCGGCTGGCTGCAATTTGCTCGCAGCAAACTCGGTTGCCAGTTCTCGGCTCCCGGCTCTGCTGTCTCGTTTGCAGGGTGTCGACCGCGATAACAGCCACGATGACGACATTGAGGCATAGTCCATTGTGCAGATTGCAAGGATTTCTACCATTGAATAATATACCAAGGCAGGTTACCTGGTGCGCTTTGTTGAAAATAACCACTGGAAAACATCCAAGGAGCTTGACCTTTTGTCCCAACAGTTAGAAGACATTTCAGTGCTCACCGTTCAGCTCGACGCCGGTGTGCTTCGTGCAGATGGTTCGGCGCTTCGACGGGAATGGCTGGTTACAAACGGTGCAGGCGCATTTGCGAGCGGTACCGTTGCAGGAGCAAATACCCGAAGGTATCACGGATTGCTCACTGCCGCACTTAATGCCCCACTAGGACGGGCGTTACTGCTGTCAAAACTTGAGGAAGTACTGGAGATTACGCTGCCCGGCGGCAGCAGACAGCAATTTCCCCTAAGCTGCAACATCTATCCCGGCGCCATCTACCCCCAGGGCAACCACCTACTCACTGAGTGGACTTCGCGCCCCGAACCGAAATGGACGTGGGAACCCTGTACGGGAGTTACCTTCTCGAAACGAATCACCATGCCACAGGGGCTAAATGCCGTGTGCGTGGAGTATTCGCTATGCTCACTGCCGGAAGGTGCCGTTGCTCGACTGCTAATCAACCCTCTTCTCGCCTGGCGTGATTTCCACTCCCACATGAAAGCCTGCAGCACGTTGCTGCCCGTTTCGATTTCTGGCAGCCGGCTCGCTTTTACACTGCCGCCGATACAGAACGTAACAGGTCTGCCCACCGCGCTCACGCTGGAAGTCCTGTGCGATGGGGCTACCCTGGCCGACCTGGACTGGAAGCCCGCGCCGGAATGGTATTACAATTTTCAGCACACCTGGGAGTCCGATAGGGGCTTGGATAGCTCCGAGGACCTCTATTGTCCAGGGCAATTTGCCTTCGCAATAAATCCTCGCAAGCCGGTCGTGGTAACGGCCGCTGCAGGTAATGCAGTACCTGCGGACACTGTTACCTTAGCTTTCAATTCCGCCGACCGGATTGCGGCACAATTAAAACATTCACTTGCAAGCGACACATTCACACGACAGCTCTCGCTTTCGGCAGCCGAATTCCTCGTGAAGGTACCGAATAAACGCACCACCATTATTGCGGGGTATCCCTGGTTTGGCGACTGGGGCCGGGACACGATGATTGCGTTGCCGGGTGTTTGCCTTGTGAACGGCGAGATTGACGCTGCAGTCGAGATACTCTCATCATTTGCGCATGCTGCAGATCGCGGAATGATACCAAACCGTTTCCCAGACTATGGCGATACGCCGGAGTACAACACTGTCGACGCGACACTGTGGATGTTTAACGCTATTTGGCTTACCCACTCCACGGGCAAAGCACCCAAGCTCGCGGCGCAAATGTGGCCATTACTTGAGACCATTATTCAGGCCCATCAGCAGGGTACACGCCACAACATACACGTGGATCCCAATGATAAGCTGCTATTTGCCGGCGAACAGGGTGTTCAGCTCACTTGGATGGACGCGAAGGTTGGAGATTGGGTTGTAACGCCGCGCATTGGCAAACCTGTTGAAATCAATGCTCTATGGCACAATGCACTATGCATTATGGCGAAGCTCGCAGAGGTTTTAGAAAAAATCGATACCGCTAAGTACTATCACCAACTTGCAGCCCAAACTGCCGTGAACTTTCTACAAAAGTTTGTGCGCGACGACGGTAAGGGGCTGTATGACGTCATAGACTGCCCCAGCGGCGGCAGCGATTCAGCTGTGCGCCCCAACCAGGTTTTCGCATTGAGTTTGCCGTTCGCACCAATACCCAAAGACCATCCTGTCGCACGCCAAATTGTAAATGCAGTCAGCACTGAATTACTAACTCCGTGTGGGTTACGTACGCTATCCCCGCACGATAGCGCTTATCGGCCTCGTTATACTGGCTCACCCTTGCAGCGAGATGGGGCTTATCATCAGGGTACTGTATGGCCGTGGCTTCTTGGAGCGTTTGCAGAAGCCTCGGCAGCCGTGACCGGGGACAAGTCCGCAAGCCTTGCGATGCTTGAGCAGCTGCACTCACAGCTCACCACATTCGGTATTGGTTCTTTGGCAGAAGTGTTCGACGGCGATGCACCTCATCGACCCAATGGCTGCCCCGCGCAAGCATGGAGTGTTGCAGAAACGCTGCGCGCCTGGATTAATCTTAAAGGAGACAAAACAATTGGCTGATATTGAGACACTGCGAGTGCAACTGGACTATCCACTGGAAGTAGTGCGCGATCCCATCATTTATCACCTGGTTACCGACTACCGCCTCACACCCAACATACGTAGGGCCAATATCGACAGTCACACCGGTGGCATGCTCGCGCTCGAAATTCAAGGGACAAGTGAAGACCTTGAAGCAGGCATGAAATACCTGCGTGGATTAGGTATCACTGTTACCACCATTGGTGCCGAATCTTCGTGGACGATTTAGATCACGATGTAAGCAACCAATGCCTTCATACCTGGCCTGCCCCACCACACTCGGTGCTGGCAACCGACCCCCTTTATCGGCAGTTTCGGTTGGTGCAGGCCGCTTTTAGACGACGCTCCCTGTTGATCATGCACGACTGCGGCTGTCCGCAGCTTCTCCATGGTTCCGCTGCTGTGTTGTTACAGCTCGCGGAACAGGATAGCATCACTCTCAGCGAGTTGGCAAAACGTTGCGATATTGACAATTCATCTCTCACTGCGCTAGTAGATGACCTGGAACGAGCGGGACTTGCAGTGCGGGAGCGAGACCCACACGATAGACGCCACGTTCATATGGTGCTCACCAATAAGGGGCGGTCGGTGGCTCCCCTTGTGAGACATGTTTGGCAGCAGGTGCAGCAAATTGCGTTCAGGAACATACAAGTTCAAGATATTGAGAAGATGCGATTGGTGTTGCAGAGCATGGAGACCAACCTAAGCCAGGACTAAACCACCGGTACTTTGCCAGCCTATCGTGGCATGCCTGGGAGGGTTGTCATCTGCTCACGTTCCGCTTTGTCGTGTGGATTATGCAGACTTTTTTTGTATCTCACAATTCCATGCCCCGCGTCTCTGTAGACTTGCCCCTGTAGTTCTGAAGTACCTATTCCACTGAGTCCTAAGCACGACGGGCGTACTCACCGATAACAGAGTAGTATAATGAGGTAATCTCCGGAAGTGTTGGGAAGGGAATTTTAATGGTTATTCAAGGATTGCGCCAATGACGAACTTTCAACGCCAGGTTAACAGGTACTTCCATTCATCCGGTAACCCTGCCACAATAGCCATTATCGCCATCAACGCGCTTGCCTTTCTCATTTTCGCCTTTGGCGGTTCGTTTCTCGCCCACGCTATGGTATTCGATACCGCCGCTGTACTCCATCGACCATGGACATTGGTCACCTGGCCCCTGTTTAGTACAGATCCCATTAATCTGCTGTTTGGTGCACTGTGGGCGATATGGTGTTTAGGCAGCCTTGAACGATCGTGGGGTTCTGTCACGTTAATCTGGTTCTACCTTATCGTTAACCTGATAGCCGCAGCCGGAATGTTTGCGGGTGCAATCCTGCTGGGAACTACGGGAGTACTCCTTGGTATAATGGCCGGTATCGCTGCACCCACTGTTGCGTGGGCCGCTGTCAATAAGAGGGAAACCATTCTTATGATGGGTATCGCGCCCATAGCAGCACCATGGCTTGCCATTATTACAATGGTTTTCCTTTGGTACTGGGCCGGTCCTGCCCAGGGCTCTCCCTTCCTTGGCTTTTTTCCTCTGGCTGGGTGTGCGGCCGCGTACTGGTATGCCGACAAGGGTCGTTTTGTCATCCGCGGCTGGACTGGGCGGCGACCACAATCACACGGCAAATTGCGCATGACTACTTTAGAGGGCGAGGAGAGTCTTCACCCCAAATCACTCAGTGCAAAACTGAAAGCGCGGCAGGAACAGCGTAAGCTGGAAGATCTGTGGAAGCGCAGTACATCGAATGACAAGGATGACGGACCATCCCGGCGCTAATATTACCGTCTTCACAAAAACAGAGGCCGCCATTCCACTGAGGGAGGCGGCCTCTTATTATGGTAATCTACATCAAACGAAATGATCGCTTTTTTGCGCGTCTGTAAACTACTACTACTCCATAGCAGCCGGTATTATACGCCGGCCATTTGGGAGTCGAAGGATATGAGGCCGAGGCGCGCTGCCATACGAAAGGCCTGCACCCTGTTGGTGACCTGTAGCTTCTCGTAGACGTTAGCCAGGTGAAAGTCTACAGTACGCTTGCTGACGTAGAGCATGTCAGCCACTTCTTTGCTCGATTTCCCTTCGATTACTAACGTCAATACCTCAAGCTCGCGTTTCGTCAATTTGATGGGGTCCTCGTGAGATCCTATCTGCGAATTGCTCATTTCTCTCTGCTCCTTCGAGGCGATAACCGGACGATCGAATTGCCAGACCGTCGTTTCGCTTTAAGCGATTGCCTGCACAGGTTTTTTCCATTTTCAATGGCAGTTCTAACAGTGCTCAGCACCTCGGGGCGCAAAAACCGGAATCTGTACGAGGAAATTCGGCAGTGTTCCAGCAGTGTAACGAGCTTCAGTCAACCTTCATCCGCGTCGGGCTAAAGGTGCGCTGCACCCACCGAACTCTCACCATCCTCCGCAGGTTTCATAAGTGGTTTAAGCCTGAGACTTAGTGCAAAACCTACCAGCATAATGGCAGCGGAAGTATAAAATGGAAGTGCTGTATCGTTTTGCACCATGTAAGTATTAATTGGGGGCGATATAATTCGTGCCAGGCTACCCAATCCCTGCTGAGCGCCGGTGAGGGTGCCCCGTTCATTTGGCCCAGCTGCCTGTGTAATTAGAGCGAATAACGCAGGGTTATTCATACTTGTGCCTATAGCCAAAAGCACGCTTACCCATTCCATTAGCGCAAGCGAGTGAGCAAAGGCGATCCCCAGCAGCGCTACAACCATTAATAATACGCCAACCATTACCATGCGGTGTTCTGGTAGGTACCGTGTAATTCCCTTTACAATGAACCCCTGCACTACGAGCGAGGTTATGCCAACCAGGAGAAATATATGACTGGTAACGACACCCTGCATTGCCTCTACCTGCCGTTCACGTAGCTGGGGTTGAAGCGCAGCCCACATTACTGCAGAGTGGGCGGCGGCCCAATGTTGCTGCGCCATCTGCGTAAGTACATTACGGAACCGTAAAATAATGAGCCACGAGAATGCAGACTCAACGGCGCTAAACGCAAAGGTGACGAACGCGTACACAAGCATTTGTGCCTTTACCTGCTCGTTGCGCATGACTTTTGCCAAATCCGGAAAAACGGTGAACAAGCTCTCCTGCTTCAAGCCCGCGGGAGGGTCACCTGGAAAGTGACTCTCTGGAAGCATTAGCAACGCCCACAAGAAGTTGAAGAAGCTTAGCCCAGCGGCGATGAGGGCAGGTGTCTGTATGGGTGCATTGTGAATAATTGGCAGCGATATACGCGATGCATACCCCCCCACTGCGGGTCCAAAGGCGAAACCCAGCCCAAATGCAATTCCCAGAAGCGCCATTCCACCCGACCTCTTTTCCGGTGCGGTGACGTCTGCGATATACGCCTGCGCGGTAGGAAGGCTTGCTGCAGTAAGAGCGCCAGCGCAAACGCGGGCAATAAAAAGCACGGCAAGGTTCGGCGCGAGCCCAAACGCTAGAAAGGCACTAGCAGAACCAATGAGGCCGGCCAGGATCACCGGGCGTCGTCCAATTCTATCCGAGAGTCGGCCCCACAGCGGCGCACAAACAAACTGCATGAGCGAATAACAGGCCAGCAGCGCCCCTCCCACCCAAGGTTGGCCCCCGTAATGCTCAATATAGGACGGAATGAGCGGAATGATGAGGCCGAAGCCTAACAGATCAAGAAACAGGGTTACAAACAGAATGAGGATGGGAGAACGCTTCATGAGACTTAAATCACGACTCGACCGTGCTGCACGGTCCCCTTTCAACTATGTATTTTCAAACCTGATGCGATACATGCTGCATGATGACTTGGTTCACGACCGCATGCGTAGGCTTCGTCAGTATAGAACAGATTTCGTTTGCTACATCAACTGCAGAGAGCAACATATCTGCACGGGGTTTGCCTGCAACCCCCTCCCAAAACGGCGTATCCACTCCGCTGCAGCATAGGCTTGTCACCTTCACCCCACTGCGTTTAACCTCTTGAGCGAGGCAGCCGCCAAAACCCACTAACGCGTGTTTGGTGGCCGCATACAGCGAGGCCCCCGCCAGCACTCTCACGCCTAATATGCCGCAAAGGTTGACCACGTGACCACTTTTGGCATCAATCATCTGTGGCAAGACGGCTCGGCAAACGCGCATAGTACCGAATACGTTTACTGCAAAAAGGCGCTCAATGGTCTCATCAGTCGTGTCCAAACACGATCCCAAGTATCCGGCACCGGCGCAATTAACGAGCATATCTATCTTACCAAATTTCTGTAATACGGCGAGAACCATCTGATCAACGTCAGTTCCACGGGTTACATCCGCCTGCAGAGCGAGGAACTTCGCGTCTACTGGCTGGAGAGAGCCAATAGCCTGCTCAAGTTTTTCGATGTTTCGCCCACATATCGCAACATTCCCGCCATAAGAAAGGAGCAGGCGCGCTGTTTCTAGACCAATACCACTACTGCCACCTGTAATAAGTATAACCCTTTGAGTGAAATCCAATGTCATACCTCGGCATCGTTTAGGATGCAAATGCTTGGTAGTCTGAATGGGGGTCAGCCGAAAAATGCAAAGGACCCCCATACATCAGTCATTGATAATACGACTGGAGCGATGATTAGCGCGATAAAAAAACCAGTTCGGTAATTTCGAAATGGGAACATTTTCGAGCGGTAACCGTATATTGACTTGAGACTGAGTAATTTGAACCCAAGATATTTGCATTCAATACAGTCTCAAGAGTGATCTAAGGAGAAACTCATGCATCCGACCAAAAACGACTTGCCGGGTAAGACTAGAGAGCATATTGTTGAGCTACTCAACGCCCGCCTTGCTGACGCGGCAGACCTCTATTCACAGGCGAAACAGGCGCACTGGAATGTGAAAGGAAGCTCGTTCATCGCACTTCACGAACTGTTTGACGAGGTAGCAGGCGTGGTACTGGAATACGTAGACCTCATTGCAGAGCGCGCTGTGCAGCTAGGTGGATTGGCAACTGGCACGGTAAGGTGTGCGGCAGCCCATTCAACCCTGAGCGAATATCCTCTCGACATTGTAGATGGACATGAGCATGTAAATGCGTTATCTAGTGCTCTCTCATCATTTGGACATCTTGCTCGCCGCGCGATTGACTTCGCATCGGAATTAGGCGACCAAGGCACTGCAGACCTGTTTACAGAAATTTCTCGCGGAATAGACAAGTACACATGGTTTGTCGAGGCACATCTTCAAAAAGATAAATAGGAACGAATTCAATGCACCAATCTGACGAAACACAATTGCACGAGGAACAATCTCAACGGCTATTTGCGGCGTTAACCAAATGTTATCACGCCCTGTCAGATTCGGCTCGCAAACATATCGGCACCTACGGCATAAACGCCACCGAGTTCGGCGTCTTGCAGCTGCTTCACCTATCTGGGCCTTTGCCCTTGGGTGAAGTAGCTGCAAAGCAGATGCTTAGCACAGGCAGCATGACGTATGTAATCGACAGTCTGGAGTCGCACGGTTACGTTCAGCGCGTCGCTTGCCCAAAAGATCGGCGTCGGCTGTATGCTGCGCTTACGGAAAGTGGAGTTGAGCTTGTGGAAAGGATACTGCCGGAGCATGCTGCCGAGATCAACCGAATCACCGCGGCATTAACACCTGACGAACAGAAAGTTGCGGAAGCACTTCTCAATAAGCTCGCTGATTTCCACACATCGGATGGGCAGTCTGATACAAATATCTGTCCACTAATCTCGAAAGACGATAGGAGTCCTGATCAATGACAAAGGTAGCAGTAGTTTATCACAGTGGGTATGGTCACACGCAGAAAGTAGCAGAAGCCGTGGCACGCGGCGCGAAAAGCGTTGATGGTGCCAGCGTAACACTCGTATCAGTTGCGGATATCGAGAACCACTGGGCAGAATTGGATGCCGCAGACGCAATCATCTTCGGTGCACCTACATACATGGCCAGCGCATCCGGCAAATTCAAGGAGTTTATGGACGCCACTAGCGGTCGATGGATGAACCAGACCTGGAAGGACAAGCTTGCCGCAGGCTTTACCAACTCGGGAAGCATGAGCGGCGATAAACTGACAACATTGGTACAGTTTGTTACATTTGCCGCACAACATGGCATGTTGTGGGTTGGCACTGGCATTATGCCGGGCAACAACCACAGTGGTGGAAGCAATGAAGACCTCAATCGACTTGGTTCTGCCCTGGGCTTGATGACACAGAGTAATGTAGACCAGGGTCCAGACGTAGCTCCTCCCGCAAGTGACATCAAGACGGCAGAGGCTTTTGGCGTGCGGGTTGTAAAGACTGCACAGAGAGTCGCCAAGGTCTGACACCGCCGGAATGTGGGGACTGATCTTTATGAAGTGTCGGTCCCCACATAGAGTGATTAGTTAGTGGTTCACAATGTGAAGGAGTAAATATGAATGCAACAACACAGAATAGACAGCCTGTAGACGTCTCTCTACTTATAATACGGCTGGTGCTTTCGGCTGTATTTATTTATCATGGTTACGGAATATGCTCGAGTATTACACAATTCGCTGGTTTTACTAAGCTACCCCTAGCAGCAGCATGGCTTGTGGGCGGCGGTGAATTGCTGGGTGGCCTCAGCATGCTCTCCGGTTTCCTGAGCCGCCTTGCCGGCATAGGTCTGGCAATCATTATGTTTGGAGCGATAGTTACATACCACTGGGCTCATGGGTTTAGCATTACAAACCAAGGCTATGAGTACGTACTTACATTGCTTGTAAACGGACTTGCAATTACCCTTGCGGGGCCTGGCAGATACAGCCTTGACTACACATTTGCCTCACAAAAAAAGGCTGCATAAGAATTAACGTGGAGATTCATAGCACGTTGAATTGGCTTGATGGGTGGCTTGTGCTACCTATCAAGCTCTTTATGCACAGGAGGCAGCTTATGAGCCTCGGGCTTTCCAACGAACACCCCCCGTCCGTTTGTGCCTATAAACACCTCGCCAAACTTCCTCCAGCTGCCGGCAATACACTCCGGTACGTCGCCAATCGGTTGGTTGGGCGTGTCGATCTCTTTCCAGGAAGCTCCGTAATCGGTTGAAAGGAATATGCCATGCTTTCCACTTCGTACGGTCCCTACCACAAAGAGCGCGACTCCCCTGCCGCCCGCACCAATACCTTCTGACAGCAAATTAGCCGTATTCACTGCCGCGATTTTGTGGAATGTGCGTCCACCATCGATCGAATGCCACAATCCCTTATTGGCGCAAGCCATCCAAAGATCGCCCGCGATACCCGGTGTCGCGACCAGCGCTGTGAATCCGTTGGGAACCTCCTTGAAACGAACATTCCACTTTAGACCACCATCAATGCTGCGATAAAGGGATCCTCCAGCGCAAATATAGAATACACCGGGTCTCCTACCGTCGGCAGCCATGGGAACATTCCAATACCATACGCCTGGGACAATGTGTGCTGGCAATCCCTGCATTCTTGTCCAAATCTTACCGCCATCTAAAGAGGCATATCCCGGCCCGTCATGAAGTGTGAGTACCGCCATACTCTGCGGGCGACCTGCCGAGATTGCAATTCGCTCCGGCATACAACCTGCAGCAAGTCCCGTAAACGCCGTCCAACTTTGTCCACCGTCAGATGAATACGCGCCCCCTCCTGTGTTGTTCCAGCGCATGACGCCAACCCTTGCAAGGTTCAACGGCTTGCCCGCGCACCATGTAACCTGGTCTGTATCACCAAATGTTGGGCCATAACCGTGGTACCAGCTGCCATATCCGTGTGTGGGGAAGCGAGTAAGAGATTTATGGGCAAAGCCATCGACATCTGCCACCCCAGATAACAGCAGTGGTCCAGCAGGAGGTGCAGCAAGAGTAAATACTACCACTTCTTCGTGTCCACGCTCATGGCTAACGAACAGCGCAGGACGCCGCCGGAAGTCATCGCACCGATAGGCAGCGTACCAGTCGGTTAGCCACACTCTACCTGCAACGACGGGATCGTAAGTCAACCCCGCAACCTGCTGCAGTTGAAGCATGGACTGCGAGTACCACGGCACAGAACTTTCGACACGTACGTGAACAACCGACCATGTCCTTCCGCCATCCGTGCTCTGGTACAAATGCGCTCGTGTTGATTGCGTTGCCACAAGAACCTCGTGTGAATGGCGAGGGTTTACAGCAATGCCACAGTATCGGCCCTTATTTCCCATCGGCGTAATGTTGTGCCATGCACTGTGACGAAGCAGGTAAACGCCATTGGTGGCTGACGCATAAATAGAACCTGTGGAGGAAGCAGCCAGTCGCTCAACGTGCGCGGGACTATGAGGTAGACGAAGCCATGTGGTGCCGCCATCGTGGGAGACAAACACACCACAACCGGGCTCTGATGCATAGGCCTCAGTTGGGTTCTGTGCACTAAACACCACTGAGTTAAAGCCAAACCCTGCTCGTGCGCGAGTATCCTTGGTGCAAACGACATTCCAATGGTGGCCGCCATCCGAGGAGCGCCACAGTCCATTGTCTCGCGACCCAAACAGAAGCAAGCCATGAATAAAAGGGCTAAGCGCAAGCCGCGGGCCAGCCCAGCGGTCATCACCGTTGCCCCCCATCGGCAAATTCAATGGCAACTGCTTCCAGTGGCGGCCACCGTCTCGTGACTTGAAGATACTACCCAACAGTGCGTTTCCCATTTCCTTGCCCGCTGCAATGTATACGGTGTCAGCGTTAAAGGGATCAACTGCGATTGCCTCGCCTCCATAATAATTCGACTTTGACGCCGGGAAGCAGTCCGTAATTGGAACCCAGGAGCTGGTTCTTGCCCTCCACCTGTAGAACCCGCCTACGTCAGTCCTAAGGTACACAACATTTCGCTTTAGCGGGCTGCATACCACATCGAGGACATACCCACCGCCGCCAATCGCCACATTTCGCCATGAATAAGGCGCACGTGTCAGGTTAGCCGCGATTGACCAATGTTGTAGTAGAAAAAGATTGACAGTGCACAACATTCCAACAAAGCGTCGTTTGTGATGCTCCAATGGTTGCCATTACTCCTGCATCAAACTTTTGATAGCTTATTAATTTAACTTAGGTCACATTAAACCCTGCACTGATGCTTTCGGTTGCTACGGCAGCCCCCTCTGAGTGTTGGGCAGCCAAACAGAAACCGCAACAATCCACAAGCCGTACACGGCTGCGTCGTGCGTTACCGGATCATCTGCTCGGGCAGGTTGCAATGTAGCGCTCCCTTACTTATCTGTGTCCCGGTAAAAGTCAATATAGGAATTGCAGCAAGAGTTGTTATTTGTAGGTTTGCAGCGCACGGTGCCAGTCGCATTACGGTTTGCAACGAACTTGCGCCCACACCCGCTATAAGTCACCAAATTGTTAACCTCGTTCTCTGATGTCTGGGCTTGCCTGCAACGGAACCCGACAATGTACTAAGTTTATGGCGGTGGATTGGTCTGCCAGTGCTCTTTACCCTCTTTGGCTTGCCGCAGGGGGACTTTGAAAGGCAGCCGGTGGTAACCGAGCACCAACCATTAATGGCTGAGTGAATGGTTTGTAGCACGATCGACTAATGCAGGTAATTCTTACCTTGAGTATTAATGAAGTATGGATTGCTTCTATGCCAACAAAAAACCACTTTACGCACTAACGTCGTTACTACACGAGAATCGATGGCTTTCGCGCAATGCAAATTCGTTCGACAGTAAGGGCACGAACAAAACTGGTTTGAGAACCTGCAGGAAGAATATAGTACTTGGCTAACCGATCAGCAGCGCACCGCCGCCATAGCAATGTTGCAGAAGGTGGATCAGCAGGTAAAAGCAGCTACTACGGCAGCAAACAACTGGCTGAATGACCTGAAAGCGCGAGGTAACAGCGGCGGCAATACGGGCGATATTCTTCGCAAACTTAAGGATGGTGATCCATTTCTACCTGTAGAGCGCGAGGCAGAGCGACGCGCACTCATTCAGCATTTGGAAATAGCGGCTGAAAGAGACGAGGTACACCAGATTACGGAACGATTTCGCAGAATTGGTAACAGGAAGACGCGTGAACAGGTGATTGAGGCATTGCGAAAGCTGCTAGCAGAAATGGAAGGGTAAACTCGTTACAGCGAGTGCGGGCATCGCCATGATTTGCATTTGGTGCCACTACCTGTCATACTTCACAGTAGACCGCTAATTCTGCGGTTTGCAGGCGCGATTTCGCGCCCTCGCGCATGAGGAGTTTGGCGCATTGCCTACCGTTCAAATGGCACCGCAGCAGGCCGCAGATCGTACACTAGCACTTGCGCAGCCGGCCACGGGCCGAAAAAAGGCGGTCGTTTTACTACTGCTTGCATTTGTGCTACTGCTAGGTGTGTTGATCCTTGATTTATGGCTAGGCGAGCCAATGGTTGAAAAGGTTGTTACCCCTAGTGTAGTTTTTCAGGCACTTATGCACCATATCACGGGTAACCCAGCCTGGAAGCCGTTAGTACCTACAGCAGACAATATCGTGTGGCAGATTCGTCTGCCGCGTGCTATAGGTGCCGTACTGGTGGGAGCGTTGCTCGCACTGGTGGGAGCCGCGTTTCAAAGCCTTCTGATGAACCCGCTTGCAGATCCCTACACTGTAGGTGTGGCATCTGGATCCGGAATGGGTTCCGTCGCCGTGATACTGCTCGGTGGCTCCGCGTGGCTCGGCGGGTATGCGCAGACTGTAGCGGCTTTCGTATGCGGACTCGCTGCGGTTTGGCTCGTCTACCGGCTGAGCCAGGTGAACGGCAGAACTTCTCCGCACACATTCCTGTTAGCGGGTACAGTGGTTGGCGCATTTTTCTGGTCACTTATCCCGCTCATGGTGATGTTGGGGTCCCAAGCCGGTGAAAATCGTCAGGCTCGTATTCTTACGGCGCTCTTCGGAAGCCTTGAGGCCGTAGGCTGGCGGCACGCGCTGCTTCTCGCAGTGATCGGTGTCGTTGGCACCTTCGCCTTGTGGCGGTCTGCACCAGAGCTCGATCTCATGGCATTTGGAGAGGAGACAGCACTTCACCTGGGAGTGGATACGCATCGGTTTAGGTTAATCGTGCTCTCTGCCGGTACGCTGCTCACTGCGGCTGCCGTGGCAGTGGCGGGTGTCATCGCGTTCGTCGGTTTCGTCGCTCCGCACGCTGCACGGCGTCTAGTCGGGCCCGCGCACCGCCGACTTTTGCCCTGCTCTGCGCTTGTAGGAGCCATAATGCTTGTCGCCAGCGACATGATAGCCCGCGTATGGCTTCACGATGTTCCTGTGGGAGTTGTCACTTCCTTATTTGGAATTCCCCTTTATGCAACGCTACTTAGAAAATCTACACCTGGGAGAAATACGTGAGTAAGAAACCTGCCAAACGACACATCAAGAAATTGGCGGCTGCTAGAAAACCAGCATCCGGCCAGGCAGGCGCCGGGGCACGCGCTGCACGGCCTGGAGTAATGACGGTGGATCCGTCTATTGAAAAGGCTGTTCAAAAAGTGTTTTTCGGATATGTAATACGCATGATGCTCACTCTGTTTCTCACGATATTGACCGCCATCGTCGTGGTCCACTTTGTAAAGGTGGATAAATCACTAGCACCTGGAATGGTCTTTATGTCCGTTATGTTGGGGCTCGTCCTGTCGTATCGGCGAGGCGTAGCACAGGTGTTCCTTGAAATTCGCAAACTTGGAAGTGAGCGACTTGCACAACACCGATATGCTGACGCGGTATTTGCCCTCGAGCACTTTCATCGCATGGGAAACATGGGTTTCGATAAGGATGGGAGAGCGCATTATGAACTCATGTTAGCCTATCAGGGGATGGGTCAACAGGCCCGAGCGTCAGATATGGCAACGTGGCTTACCAAATACCGCGGAAGAAGCACATATGCCGCCAAACTGGTAAAGGGGCACCAGAGCGAGATTGCCCCGGCCGCAGATCAGGACTTGTCGCGACCCCAGGATCCGGCTAACATTGAGGAGTCGGAAGCACCCAAACAGTGAAATGGTCCATCGTGGGTACACCCGTCGCACTCGGTTTCAATTGTGCTGTGATCAACCTGATACCGTGATTCGAGCAACTGCTTAACTGTTGAAACCACCTTGCTCGTCGCCAGGTCGACCTCCGGGTCGACCGTAAGGTGACACGAAAGGGCGTTCATCTCGTCAGCAATAGACCAAACATGCAAGTCGTGAACCGCCGAGACACCGGAGATTGCGAGAATATCAGAGGTAAGTGCTTCAAGATTGATACCTTTCGGAACTCCCTCTAATAATATATTAACGGTCTCGGAAATGATCGACCACGACGAGAAGCCGATAATGGCCGCCAGCACGATTGATATCGCAGGGTCGAGTATTTGCCAGCCAGTGTAGTGAATCACTACGCCGGCGACCACCACACCTAAGGATGCGACAGCGTCACCGGCCATATGGATAAACGCACTACGAACGTTCACACTGCGGGCAGCCTCCCCCCGCAGCCCTAGTGCAATTGCCAGATTTATAACAATGGCAGCAGCGGCCGTTATAATCATGATGTTGGAGTGTACGGCTTCTGGACGAATAAGCCGCGTTAACCCCTCCTCGGCAATCAGCAGCGCTATACCCACCAACGTCACTGCATTTACCAATGCGGTTAGGATAGAAACCCTGTGGTACCCGTAGGTACGTCGTTGCGAGGCAGGCTTTGTTGCGGCATGAATGGCATACCAGGAGAGCATTAGGGCGAGCGCATCTGTAAAATTGTGGCCCGCATCCGATAGCAATGCGAGGCTGTTCGCCCGGGCGGCTGCAACTATTTCGAAGACCACGAATCCCAATGTTAGCACCAGCGATGCGGCTAATCGCGGTCCTGCGATACCTCTCGCGCTATGCGTATGTCCGGGGCCACCACTGCAGCAGTGGTGATCATGCTCTTCCAAATGCGGCTTGTCTCCCATTTCGTAGCTACTCCCCTGGCACTTCCATCACTTAATCACTGTCAAAAGTGCAATTCCAAGTACCACCATGAGCACCCCGGCAAGCATGCCCTCGTACCGTTCTAACCACGCTAGTTTGAGTTGGGCCAGCCCCGAAAGCGATAGTGCAACCAGAAGAACCATCAACGGGGGTGTTATGAGTAGAAACAGAAGGCTTATACCCAACAATACCCAGGTACCCATCCCAGAACAACCTACGTAGAGCGGCAGCATATCGAGGCACGGGGAAAATATTAGCCCGAGCACCAGCGCCCCCATAGCTGCTTTATCTGCACGACCAAACGGCACAGCTTGATCACGAGGAGGTAACGTCGGCTCGATTTTGCTATGGTCGTGGTGTTCATGTTCGGTACCTGGAACATGAAAATGCAGATGGATGTGGCCCGCACCGCGGATGTTCGATATTATAAAAACGACACCCAGGAAAACAAGTACAGCTGAAATCCCTGCCTGCTCCGCCCAAGGAGGTAGCTGATGCAAAATGGCGGCACCGGCACGAGCTAGTAACAGGCCAAGGATGGCAGTGAGAAGCACGTGCCCCGTCCCGGCAGCGGCTACCGACATTAACGTACGGCTTCTGCTCCACTTCCGAGCGCGTCCCATTAACACAAATGAGAGCCAGTGTGACGGTAACATCGCGTGCATCACTGCTATGAGAGCAGCCGCCGACAATATCGCCCCTACTGTTGTGGAAGCTGCCGAGATGTGAAAGTCCATTTATGAGTTTAGTTCTTTTCCTGCCAAATACCGGTACCATAGATACTTGGTACATTATATACCATGAAACCTGTGACCACCTTCCGGGTGTACAACAGATAAGATGAGGAGTGACCCTACGATATTTGCCCCGAACAATGACACAATTGCCGCTATTGCTACTGCACCCGGCGAAGCGGGGTTGGCCGTTGTCCGTATCAGCGGTCCCATAGCGTTGAGTGTTGCGGAGAGCACTTTTATAGCTTGCAGAAAGCATTCAGAACCACAAACCGCCTATACCGCGCGGTATGGGGCAATAGTAGACAAGAACGGCAACAAGATCGATGACGTCGTGCTACTGGTGATGCACGCACCGCACTCGTACACCGGGGAAGATACGGCGGAAATCTCTTGCCACGGCGGAAGCACAGTTACCGCGATGGTGTTAAACACAGTACTTCAATATGGTATACGCTTGGCGAATCCGGGGGAGTTCACAATGCGTGCATTCCTCAACGGCCGCATGGATCTCGTACAGGCGGAAGCTGTAGCGGACTTGATACATGCGCGAACAAATGCAGCGGTTCAATCTGCGCGCCGTCAGCTTGACGGCGGTCTTTCACGCGTGTGCTCAGAACTGCGTAGCGACATTGTTGGCGTTCTCGCTGCAGTGGAGGTGACGATTGATTACAGCGATGAGGTTCCAGAGCTAGATCGCGAAATCATCTCAGCCAATATCAGCGCCATAATCGATAAACTACGTATGTTGCTTAACGGAGCACTTCAAGGTCGAATGGTTCGAGAAGGGCTGAATGTAGTCATTCTTGGCAAGCCTAATGTTGGTAAATCTTCGCTGCTAAACCGCCTTCTGGGCTACGAAAGGGCTATTGTAACCGATACCGCAGGCACTACCCGGGATATTCTTCAGGAGGCAGCAAACATCCATGGTGTACCTGTAACACTTGTTGATACTGCCGGCTTGCGCGATACAGTGGATATCGTTGAGCAGCAAGGTGTCCAACGGGCAGAAAGTGCCGCTGCCATGGCCGATACAATCATTGCAGTGGCCGATGCGAAAACTGGAGTTACATCCGAAGATGAACGGGCGCTTCGTACGGCACAGCAGGCCGGTGTGCGGGTATTAGCAGTTGTAAACCGATGCGATCTAGCATCGGACAGCCAGGCAGCTGCAGTGGCAGCTCAGCTTGAGCAACTGTTGGGTACAACAGGCCCCGCGCTAAAGGTTTCTGCTCGCACGGGCGAAGGACTCCCCTTACTACAGCAAGCTATTGCACCGCGATCCGAGTCGATTGAGGCCGTGGGTATAACCAGGCTGCGGCACGAAACTGCATGCAGTAGGGCCATAGAGAGCCTGCAGCGCGCCGTGATGTCCACGAACAGTTTGATGCCTGCGGATTTTATCACAATCGATCTTCACGAAGCCGTGGACGCTCTCGCCGAGATCACAGGCGAAGGAGCGCCGGATGAACTCATTCACAGAATCTTTAAAGACTTCTGCGTAGGTAAGTAAGCACCGTAGTACGTTTTCCTAATCGTACACGGTACAACCGTATGCTAGACCAAGGAGAGAGCATGGAACCAGTGGAAGGCAGCCCATTCACTGAATTAGCCAGCAAGACTGACCGGTGCATACGATGTGGATTCTGCCTGGACGCCTGCCCGACGTTTCGCTTAACGGGGCAGGAGACGCTGAGTCCGCGCGGTCGTATCTACCTTGTTAAAAGCTGGCAGGAAGGCACTGTATCGCTTGATCACAACGTTATGCATGCCCTGGACACCTGTCTGGGTTGTCGTGCATGCGAAACCGCGTGTCCAAGCGGCGTAGAGTATGGCTCGATACTGGAGATGGCACGTACTCATATGGAAAGTACCCATCTTAGGCCGCCCTTCCAAGCCTTTGCAAGAAAACAGTTGTTAAATGTGCTAACGAACCCGAAGCTGCTTTCGGTCTCGCTGGCTGCTGGTAAGTACACCGGTACCCTCACCCACGGCCGCATGCCGACCTTTGCCGCACGTCTTCTTTCCGGCGGCAGCTCAGCTCCTCCAAAGCTACCACATTCCCATGGTGATGCAGGGGCTCGTGCAATTCCAGAACGTTCGTCTGCCCGCACTTCCAAACGGTATACGGTCGCGATTTTAGAGGGCTGTGTCATGCGCGTTCTTTTTGCCTCAACGAACGAGGCAACCGTGCGGGTGCTGCAGGCCAATGGTTGTGAGGTGATCGCGCCGCCACACGCGGCTTGTTGCGGTGCACTGCATCTTCACTCTGGCTTGCATGAGGATGCACTTGTCCGGTGTAGGGCTCTTATTGACAGCCTCACTCCCTACCTGAATGAAATCGACGCGCTCGTGATAAACTCTGCTGGATGCGGCTCCACGCTTCGCGAATATGGAACATTACTGCGAGATGACAAAGCATATTGCGAGCGAGCAAAGATCATTAGCGACAAGGTACGCGACATATGTGAATGGCTGGAGGAAATTGGCCCAGCACCAATGGCGAATATGATCGCGGAGACTGTTTCGTACCACGATGCCTGCCACCTAGCACACGCTCAGAAGATACGCGAACAGCCTAGAGCGTTGTTAGGCCGCATACCGGGATTAAAGCTTGTGGAAATGGAAGAAGCAGATACTTGTTGCGGAAGCGCAGGAACCTATAACATTACTGAGCCAGCATTAGCCGCACAGCTTCTTGCACGCAAGGTGGAGCATATTCGCAAAACAGGCGCTACGACCATAGTAACGGGGAATCCTGGCTGTCTCGCATGGATTGAGCAGGGCTTGGAGGAGCAGGGGTTGAAAATCAAAATCTGCCATCCCGTGGAGCTATTGGACTTTGCTTACCGGTAGGCGTAACAACAACGAGGCAACTAAAAGCCGTCAAAGTCGGCTAGACCACGCTTGCTAGCCGACTTCAAAAGTAAAACCTCATCGGTCGATGAACCGCTTTATGCCGGTTTAGGTGAGTTTTTGCCGTGCGTCTCCACACCATCGGCTATGCGTGCATGGGCGTAGCCATGTTGAATCTGTGTACTGGTATTGGGATTGGTTACTGCTACTACTCCATTCTGGCCGATCGCCAATCCTGCCAATACAACACCGAGTGCTATGAAAGACTTCAGGGGGAATGTTTTCACAGTGATTGTTCCTTTCCTAACTCTTCCTCAAGCCAGTACCACCAGGCAATGAGGTCGCTGTCGCGAATTTGGGCAAGCGTTTGCAATAACTTCTGGGCGGGGCACTGCGCACTGTTTTGCGCCACCATTGACTCCAGAACCTGCCTGGCCTCTAAATAATACCGATCCTTGACGTATGCCAAAATCAGGTTGCTCGCTCGCATCGGTGAAGGGCGCTGCATCGCCAGACGAGCATAGAGTGTCGCTCGCTCTATATTCCGATCACGATTTCTGCCTGAATCATACCATGTGAGATAGATATCTGCAGCATTTGTTGCAGCAATAAATCTCTCGCCCCCAGAATCTGGACGATCTATGATGAGGAGAAACTGTTCAAGTGCTTCGCGCAGTCTACCAAGCTGCATTAGTAGCACACTCGCCTCGTTCAGTGCAGCGTAGAATGCTGGTTGCGCCTCATATGCTTCTCTGTAAAGCCGTATTGCTGACTCAAGGTTTCCGGCCTTCCGCTCGCGGCGAGCGCTGTCGTAAAGGCATTGAGCAGCTGCATCTCCCGCTATGGGATTGTCGTTAAGCGTGTAGGTATCCATTACGCGCATCATCCGCCGCATCTCAGGAGTAGGTGGCTCTTGTGTCCGTGGCGCGTTCACCTCGTTCACAATGGCTTCTTCCATATTCGGGCAGTCGCCTGCCGCACCAGCGGCACGCTGCTGCCAGCTATACTGCAGTATGCGCTCGAACAGGCGCGTTTGACGATCGATATTCCAGCCAGCATTCCTTCGCACTTTCGGCGTTGCGCGGGGAGCACGGGGCTGTGCGACGATCTGGCTGTAGATATTCTCGCGGCCACACTGCCGAGAAACCAGTTTGGCCAATGCAGCACGCGCGCGACATACGTTCTGACGTTCGCGGTCTGTTTCAGGGCCTACGGGTTCTCCCCGTTCCCTGCGACGCTCTCGATCCAGATCGGCCTGCAGCGCATTGTAATAGCTGGGGGAGAGCTGCTCCATCGCCTTTGACAGAGCAGCCCGGAACTCCGCCTTTTCATCCTGTTCTATCAGGACCTCTTCGGGTCGACTCTCGCTCGAAGGATCTGCCAGAGTGTCTCTAAGGCAAATAGCGTTATCACCCAGCGTGCTGACGGGCTGATCTAGCGAGACGGTAGGCACCTCGTGCCGTGCCGCCCTCCCCTCATCACTCAGCACAGATCGTATCGCACGTGCCAGATAGGCTACTGGATCTGGAAATATCTTGCTTAACGCGGTGGCAAAGGAATAGTCTTGCAGTGAGACGTGCGAGGTGTAATTTCTCACCGCAACACGCGCCATCTTTACACACGCTTCTTCCAACGCAGAGTAGGCATCATTGGCGCTCATTCGTGCCGGTATCATTTTGCCATCTGGCATTAATCTCGGGCTCGAAAGAAATGTTACTGTACGGGCCCCAAATTGAGAAAGTATCAGCTCGGCAGCGCCCATAAGCTCTGGCGCAATTGAACCAGAAGTAGTGCCGGTCGGAGCTGTCTGTACTCTAATATCAAGTTGGTTCACCGGTTGCCTCCCTATACGCTTTAGAGTCTCAACCCCTATTCGTTAAGCGTACATACGAAATAGACGCTCGTACGTGACAACTTGTTCGCGAACTTTGCGCTCCAATACTTAAAGTGTATTCAGCAATTGCAATTTAGAGGACTAAATCCCCCTTAAGCTCACGAAAAAGTGAGAACAGCAGGTTGCCACAGTCTAAAGCGCACTCTTCTAGAGGTGTTGGTCCCACCAAACTGGAAGATCCCAGGCAACGCTTTTTCGCAAGATTGAATGAAGTGTAAAGTAAAACAATCCGCTAATGTGAGGTGCATGCACGATTTAGACATATGCCGAAAGCTCCTCAAGCCGATCTGCCTCACGCTCCGTATCGCTGAGATGGGCATCGTGTAGTTTCCTAAGCTCTGCCTCGATCGAGGTTTTCTCCGTGCGATGCTTTGCCGCTTCATCCCGCAATGCTCTCACATACTCGGCATCAAAGGTGGTTTGTGCGGCCGCAGCGCCAGACTGCGGTGGCGCAGAACCTGTTTCCTGTTGGGTTCCATTAGCCGGCACCTGGCATGCTGTTCCCGATGCCGGCACCTGGCCTGCATTATCAGCGCTCATTACGCCTCCTGAAAAAATGAGCACGCAACGAACTCCCGGTAAGGAGAGCGTGGCGTGCTCGCGTGTTTACAGTCTATTTATTAATACACAAGCAGGTTACGGAGTGTGTTCTAATGCCTCATCAGGAATTCCCGTACTTCCCACTTCTATAGCCCGTGCATATTTGGTCCGAAATTCCGGAAAAATGAGCTACTTAAGTTCGTCGCATTAAGCGAGAGTTATGTCCCCCCGTTCATATGCATACCCAACGCGACCGATCATAACCAAACCGCTGAATTTATCAAAAAAACCTCGCGATTTCGCTTCTATCAATGTCTCCTTAAAATTATCATAATCCGACGATGTTTTCATCTTTTCCTTCTCTCGTAAAAGTTAATGAACCATTATTCATCAGTATCCCAATTGTTCTCAATTGGCCGGAGATATCAGCCTGCAATGCGCTGCGCAGGCCCTTATAATATTGCTTGAGGTTGTCTGGCTGCGCGTCACATATATCATCACATTGGAAGCCTGCTTCGTTCCTTCTCTCAGTAATTGAGAGATATTTCTGGATGGGTTAGTTGCGCTGCCGGTCTGCCGCTTAAATTCCCACGTTTCCCAACCTTGATGACGATCCAAAAAGGTGTCAGGGTATCGCGCCTTTGGCTCGGGGCTAATCTCACGATACAGTACATCCAACCCATTGACGGCTAGATGCCGGGCAATTGTCAACTCCTCGCGGCCGGGCGACTCTACCCATCCAGCGGGAGCAAGTACGGCGGCGCCGGTACTGCTCACATATCGCCTTATGTATCGTTGCGCCCAGCTTACACCTTCTGGGGGATGTCCTAAATGGCTTCGGTAAGCGTGCCGACTCAAGCGTTTCGGTCAGGCTGCGACGCACATAGATTCTGCCCAACTTTCGCTTTGTTACTTACAAGCTTTATTCGAAACCAAAACTGAAGCTAAATGAGCTGTAACCGTTCCAAAACGTAGCCACGCCAGGGGGAGCGTGGTACCACACTTGCTGCAGTTAACCACGTTGGTGTGTTCGTCCACGAGCTAAAATTGCCAATATATTATTATGATCAATTCATTTAAGTGTTATGGTGTACTGCTTACTGATATTGCATCTCACCCCCACCCAAAAATCCCTACGTAGTCAACCTGATTAGCTACCCATGCGGCGTAACATGAACAGATCGGTTACCCTGATTTGACCAATGTAGAGGCGTAATTTAACAAAATGAACTTCCGCTTATTTGTCATGCTACACTATGTATATGCGTCAACACGATGGGCGCACCTGGAAGGACTGACCCAAATTGCGAGCTGAAATAATTTCAGTTGGTACGGAATTGTTACTCGGCCAGATAGTAGATACAAATGCCGCATATCTTGCCAAGGCCCTTTCTACCGCGGGCATCTCGGTTTATCGGCGGGCAACCGTGGGTGACAACATGGAACGCCTTGTAGCAGCCCTCACGGTGGCGGTTGCGGAGAATGACATTGTAATTACGATTGGTGGTCTTGGTCCTACAATGGACGACATCACGCGCGACGGAGTTGCAGTCGCCATGGGTGATAGGCTCGTTCCCAACGACGAGATAGCCGAAAACCTGAGCAAGTTTTTCGCGGACCGCGGAATTCCAATGACAGAGAGCAATTTGCGGCAGGCTCTGGTGCCGGTTCACGGCAGGGCCATCGACAACCCGAACGGTACAGCGCCAGGTCTTCTTTTTGAAAAAGACGACAAAATAGCTATCTGCCTTCCTGGGCCGCCAAACGAGTTCATTCCTATGGTAGATAGCTTCGTAACGCCGTTTCTGTTGGCCAGAACGGATAACAAGGGAACCATTCGCTCCCGCATTCTGCGCGTAATCGGCATGGGCGAAAGCAGTGTCGAGCAGATAGTCAAAGATCTCATGCAGGACGATAATCCCACGGTGGCTCCCTACGCAAAAATAGGGGAGGTGCATCTGCGCATAACCGCTCGACATGATACTGCTGAACTAGCGGAGGAGCTTGTAGAAGAGCGGGCAGCACTGGTCAGGGCGCGACTTGGCAGGCTCATATACGGCGAAGATAACCAGACGCTGGAGCAGGCAGTAGTTTCGTTGCTTATGGACAACGGCAGCACGGTAGCGGTGGCAGAAAGCTGCACTGGGGGATTACTGGCAAAGCGAATCACAGACATCCCCGGTAGCTCACGAGTTTTCCCTGCTGGCCTGGTCTGTTACAGTAATAGTGCCAAAGAAGACCTGGCAGGCGTAAACTCCTCCACCATTGAGAAACACGGCGCAGTAAGTCACGAGGTAGCAACTGAACTAGCTTTGGGAGTTCGCAAACGATTTACCACCACTTACGGAATAGGAATCACCGGTATTGCCGGCCCGGATGGCGGCACAGAAGTGAAGCCCGTAGGTCTAGTGTTTGTCGCACTCGCAGATAACAATGGCTGTAAGGTAGAACGGGCACACCTACTCGGTTCACGATCAATTGTGCGAACTCGGGCAGTTCAAACGGCCCTCAACATGTTGCGGTTAAGCCTGCTTACGCAGCGGCACTAATCTGCGTTGTTTCAATCATGGCGATAAAGGCTGAAACTGCTCGTGGGTCGAAATGCGATCCGGAGTTTGCTCGCAAGTAGTCTAGCACCTGCTCAACGCCCCATGCGCTGCGATATGGCCGATCGGAGCGAAGCGCATCCCATACGTCCACCACGGCAAAAAGCCGGGCTGCAACAGGGATCGCCTCGCCTCGCAGCTTTTGAGGATAGCCAGTGCCATCCCACTTCTCGTGATGACTGTATGGAATGTCGATCGCGGGCTTGATGAAAGCAATGTGGCGCAGCATCTCGTATGCGAGTACGGGATGTTTGCGCATGATAGCAAATTCCTCAGGCGTAAGATCTCCAGGTTTGTGTAAAATCGCATCTGGTATTCCAAGTTTGCCAATGTCGTGCAGGAGTGCGCCCCACTTTACAAACAGGACCTCTTCTTCATTCATCCCCACAAACCGTGCAAGCTGAACAGTCAGGTTCGTCACCCGCTTACTGTGGCCCTCGGTCTCTTTATCACGCAGCTCTAGCACTCCTGCCCAAGCCGTAATTGTGGCGTCATAGGTTTCAATCAAACTATCGTCGCTGTCCCCCATGCTCTCCATGAGGTCCGATTCCTTCTGAAGGACAATTTCATGCAGGCACTCGGAATATGCTGCTTCAATGGAGGCGTTAACTCGTGTTTCGTGCAGCTCATCGCTCGATATATCACCGAACACCGCTACCCTATTTCGACCGCTTTGCTTAGCGTGGTATAGTGCCTGATCGGCAGCCGTAACGAGCTGCGAGGGCGAGGATACGTCCCCAGCAAGTTCCGCAACACCTATGCTAATGGTCACGTTAACAAGCCGCCAGTCTGCACCGGCTATAGTCGTGCGAATTCGTTCGGCGATGACCCGTGCCTCTTCAATGGAAGCACGTGGAAGAATTACGGCGAATTCCTCGCCCCCGTACCTGGCGCACGTATCTTCGTTGCGCACACAGAGCGGCAGCATTGAGGCAATTCTCCGTAGTACATCATCCCCTTCCGGGTGGCCGAACCGGTCGTTGTAGCTCTTGAATGAATCCACGTCCATAATCATTAGCGACAGTGGTAAGTGAGAGGCCACACAAGTGCTGTACTCCGTGCGGAGCACTTCCTGAAAAATGCGGTGGTTTTTCAGGCCGGTAAGCCCGTCGGTGGCTGCCAAAAGCTCAAGGCGTTGATTTGTTCGGTACAGTTCTGCACGGCTCTCCGCTAGCTCCCTTGCCTGGATCTCAGCAGCCGAGGCCCGGTCGTTCAACTGCACTGAGAGCTCCGCTAACGCATTGTTGGTTTGCTCCAGCTGCAGGTTGAGCTCCAGCAGCCGACGACGCGAAATCGCGAGTTCTGAAACATCCTGAATGGTTCCCAACACCTGTGACACACGTCCATCCGGCAGCCTTGTAAACACGGTGTTGCGGCAGTGCAGCGTCATCCATTCACCATTTCGGTGGCGACCACGAACCTCCAGATTTGCAACCGAACCATCGGGCTCATCCGCCAAATTCTGAATGTGAGCCGCATATCTTGGAAGATCGTCAGGATGAATTAGCTGATGAATGACCTTGCTGCCCATTGCTATGATCTCATCGGCACTGTACCCAAAGGTGGTTGACTTAGATCGGTTGAGAAAAACTGTACGATGCTCCAGCAGATCATATACATAAATCTGCACCGGCATCGTATAAGAAATCTTCTCCAGAAAGTCACTTTGGTCTTTCAGTTCGTGCTCAGCCTGTTTACGCGCGGTTACGTCAGTTTGAACTGCAATAAAGTGAGTCACTTCCCCCAGCGAATTGTGCACAGGGGTGATGTGCAGTTGAAGCCAATATGAGCTACCGTTTCTATGATAGTTGATGATTTCGACGGATACCGGTTCACCTCTGTCGATTGATTTACGAATGAGCGAACGAGTAGCCGGGTCGGTATCCGGACCCTGAAAGTATTTACTGGGCCGCTGACCGATAATTTCGCTCAGTGTGTATCCACAAAGCCGTTCAGCTGCGGTGTTCATTAGCACAATTCGCTCAGAAGAATCGGTAATCAGAATTCCATCGTGCGTAACTGCGGCGGCTAACGCAAGTAGCTGACTATTGGCCATTAACTGCTGGGTAGCGGTTACAACTGTATTTTCTAACCGAAGGCTGGTAAGGCCATCGCTGTAGAGCGGTATGTCCGACATGTGCAGATGGAATCCTGTTCTGGGCGTTGCAGATTTTAAGATATTAGTCTTCGGCCCAACGGCAGAGCAAGCAATAACAGAATGGGTACCGCTTCTCTAACCGCAAAACCATTCGTAAAGTTATATATGTTGCGCAGATTATCGGCCAGAGTCGTCACCATATTTAGGATTACACCGTGTGATATAATGAATCGAGGTCATTCCTGATGCCGGCTGAAACGAGCACGATAAAACGCGGGCATAGCATGCGCAATCTGGTGCCATGGATATTACTGGTAGTCGTTGTTGTGGCAATATTTGTGGTTTATCGTTGGGCTGCTCCCCCTACACTCGCACCCAGCCACATAGCTACGAACGGTGAAAATCAGGTCATTACGCTTCACAACAGCGAGTTCCGGCATGTGGTTGACGGACATGTACAATGGCAGCTCACCGCCGACCTCGTCGCAGCCAAACGTCCCGCATCCGGAGTAACTCATATGATTGCGAATGCAGTGCTCAGTAATATTCACAATGCTAGCGTGTATGCGCCTGCCTCCGCAAGCCTCACAACGGGTACAAAAATTCAGCCAGCGATGACATTTACGGCGGGTGCAGGATCGTACTCTGTTGGTGCAACTGGTGACATTGCCGCAGAGGTCGCCAATTACGGTCTGGCTCAATGGAATTTTACGTTGAGCAGCGGTGTGCGGCTTACAACCGCGCACAAGGAGAGTATTGTTGCACCCCAGCTCTCGCTTGTCCAGTACATCAGTCGACAAACGGGCAAACAGAGGCAGGAAGTAATCTGCAGACAGGGAGCGACGATTTCGAAAGGTGCCACTAGCGTGCACGCAGAAGGACTGAACTACCATCCTGCTCTTCAGAGCGCAGATGCCTTTAACGGTGTCACGGTTCGTGTTACGCCACCCAACGGAAGACCGAGCCTGTTCACCACAAGTACTGCATTCTGGACGCTGAAGGACAGCACGTTGCGCTGCCCATACATTGTAACGGGTACGATTGACGGGTATGGAATCACCGCATCAAACGTTGCATTGAACAGCAAGAGTCACTCCATCGAAGCGAGCAGCGCCTCCATCAATATGGACTACCTGCCTCCTGCGGCAACTAAACTCCATAACAAAAAGGCCGGGCATCTCAACCCTTCGTTACCACAACCATCTACCACTGGAGCCCCCGTTGCCGGATATGCCGTTGTAACATTCAACCCGCTTTCTGGCAACCAGAGTAAGGGACTGTACCGAGGATACAACTTTACCTACGTTCATAACGATGAAACGGCTAAGGGCGATTATGCTATATGGAATAGCCATGAACAGCTTTTAACGGCAAAAGGGCACCTGGTTTATGACAGCAACGACTACGGAGCTACCTGCTCTAGTGCTCAAGTTAACCGCAAGACGCACGAGCGTATTTTTGAAGGAGCTGTAGCGCTTACAATTAAGCCTAGGAAATCTACGACTGCAGTTAAGGCGACATCAGAAGGTGCATCGAATAGCTCCAGTCCAGATGCGAGCGGACAGGAGGCGCGTAATCACGACATCATTGTTCATTGTGACAAGGTGGTATACAGTTCAGTAACGAAGATCGCCAAACTAACGGGCCATCTTCTGTTTACGCAGAACTATGTAGACAAAAAGGGGAAAAAGATCTCGCGTAATGCAACTGCAGAATACGCGGTATACGATGACAATGAACAGACAATCACGTTGTACCCACCTGTAAGGTATCACGATAGCCAGGGAGAAGTGTTGGTTACTGATGATCCGCTCGTCATAAGCACTCGTACCAATGACGAAACCTTTTCAGGAAAAGCAACAACCCTGCTAATTCCAGACTCCGTCCTCAACGAAAATAAAACAGGTTCTGTTCAACCTCAGCCGACAGCGCCCCATAAATCCGCCGAACCTCTTAAGAGCAAAAGCGGCGCGTCATCAGGCCCAAACCATTAAGTCGCGCTTAGTCCACTATTGACAGGTAAGAAGCAGCAGCTGTTAATATACGCGCAGTTCTCCTCGTATGTGCAGTTTTACTGCAATCTGAGCACTCGCACGGTGGAGCGGTTGGCGCCTGCCGAGACACACAATCTAATTGCACGATATACACCGACCATGGGGAAGAATGATTGGCTTCAGTAAATAGCAGATTTCTATCTGGCTTAAATGACATACAGCTTGCAGCTGTTTTGCACGACGAAGGACCGTGCGCAGTATTTGCCGGGCCAGGAAGCGGCAAAACCAGGGTTGTTACACTACGTGCGGCACGCATCGCATCGCAGGGCATACCGCTGCTGGTAACCACCTTTACTACTGAAGCAGCCCACGAGATGGAGGCACGCCTAAACGGTATGTTATCCGTCGGGGAGATGAAGCTGATCACGGTTTCTACGCTCCATGCCCTCTGCTTGCGGGTATTGAAGGCCGAGTTGCCTGCGTTCAAGCTGCTAACCGACCCTCATCAACAACGCTCCCTTGCCGATCTTGCTGGCGCGCGCGACATAGAAGGTGGCTCGAAAGCATTTCTTAGTCAGGTTTCGCTCGCCAAGAACATGGGGAGCACTCACAAGTCCTATAAACCAGACGACTCTGGCGGTGACCGCGAATTTGCACGCACGTGGCGCGCTTACGAAAAGGTAAAAGCAGAACGCGGTCTATTTGATTTCGACGATCTTATTCTTGCCGTACGTGATCTGTTTGCGGGCAATGAGCAGGTTCGCAGCCGATATGCCAACGAATTCAAGTTCATCATCGTCGATGAATGCCAGGATATGAACGGACCTCAGTTCGCGATCACGCTATCCTTAGGGCGGGATCACCGTAACGTAATGCTGGTGGGTGATCTCGATCAGTCGCTGTACGCCTTTCGGGGAGCCGATGCTACCACCTTCAGAGCGTTTGCAAATCACCCCACCACGAGGGTATTTGAATTAAGCCACAACTATCGCAGCACCCAGTCGATTATGCAATTCGCTGACTCACTTATTCGGCAGGATACCAACCGTCACCCTCTACCATTTCAGGCTACTCGGGATGAAGGGCTGCCCGTGCGCTGGTTGCGGTTAAACGATGCCGACGATGAGGCCGAGGAGACCGCCCAGGAGATACTATCGCTCCACAATGCTGGCATGCCGTTTAGCGACATTGCAGTGCTGTTTCGTGTGAACGCACAGAGCGAAGCATTCGAGCGTATCTTTGCTGCCCATGAAATTCCCTTCGCCTCTAAGCAGGATGGTGACTTCTATGCCCGCAGAGAGGTGCAGGGACTAATCACCTACCTGCAGTACCTTGCCCCAGACGAACATACCCAAACGGCATATGCCGACGAATGGCTCCTTGCGCTGCTGAATGTACCAGACCGCAAAATTCACCGAGATGTACCTCAACAGCTCATTCATGTGGCGCAGTTACGCGGGCGACGGGTTCGCGAGATCCTAAGCGATTTCCCAGCACCGGATTTGCGCTCGTTTAAGGGCATTAAGCTGCTTGCAGATCAATTGGCTCAGTTAGAAGCGGCAGTACCGCAATGCACCAACGCAGGTCATGTTATCGCCAAAGTTCGGAGTATTACAGGGTACGACCGGTGGATCCAACACGATCCTCGTGGTGTTCGTGAGCAGGAGGACGACGACAGAATCGTTAACATCGCTCGCGTAGAGGAGGCAGCTAGTCACTACAATACTGCCGCAGATTACCTAAAAGCCGTGCGTATGGTGCGGGATGCAAAACAGAAGCGTCGCAAGGATCGCAGAGCTCATAAGCAGCTCGACGAGGTGACACTCGTCACGGGGCACGGTGCCAAGGGTCTCGAATGGAAAGTAGTTTTTGCTGTAGGCTGGTCGGAATTCATTCTACCGCACCGCAAGGCCGTCAACTATGATGAGGAACGTAGAATTGCCTACGTCATTGCGACCAGAGCACGTGACCGCCTCTACGTATCCTCTATCGACAGGTGGAATGACGCGATCACCGCACCATCACGGTTTCTTACAGACCTCAATCTAGTTTCTGCGTTGCCGCCACCACGCGACAGTGCGAACACACCTGCTGAACAGCCAAATTCCCTGCTTGGTGGCCTGTTCGATTAGCCAAGTCTCAAATAAAACATTCTTTTACTAACCTTAATCGCCAGCAGGTGATGTCCATCTACCTATCGACCAAATTCTAGATGTTCAACCTATGCATCTCGTCTTCGCATACCGTGAACGTAAAAAATGCAGGTGCGAACGTGTCACTCTTCAGACGTATTGGCAATTAATGGGTGTGGTGTTGTAGAATAGAGTATGAATAAACACTCAATCGGAACGGAATTAGCGACTGCATTCAACCTTCCTTCAGAAGGTGTTTTAGCCTACGACACTTTAGGCCGCGTTTCTATACCCGATGCGTTTGCCTATACTCGCAAGGTAGTATCGCGATGAAACAACAGACTAAAGCCCCATCTCACGGTTCGGATCTTGGCGCACATAAGGCCCTGCCTCAACCTTACCAACGTCTTTTTTCTGACGGCCGCCCAGATTCCTTCGGCACCGTATTTTGGAAAAACATTCTTGCCGACCTGAAAGCAAGACCAACTGCGGAAGTGGTTGATACGCTTACGCGCATGTCGCTTGATCGGTCGTACGTCTCCTATTCACGGCACAAAGACCAAGATGTGCGCAGCGAAACCCCTGCTAGAGCCTTGCATGCCCTGGCTCAATTGGGCCCGGATGCACTGCCAGCTGTCACGCGTGTGCTTCCATTGCTCTGGACATTTGACGACACCGTCACAGATGCCGTTGTAGAATTCTACCGTTCTCAAGGCCCAACAATCCTTCCCTTCATTGATGAGTGGCTGAATTCATCCTGGAATGAGGACAACAATCCAGTCGCATTCCTGACCGAGGTTCTAGGGGTAATGCCAGCCGACCATCCCGAATGTCGAGGTGAGGTAACGGCGCTCCTTCGAAGAGCTGTAGAAAATAGCGGTAACGGTCAGGAAACGGTGGCGTGGTGCATCTTTTGTTTGCTGGAACTCGAAGACCGCGATGCCATTGATACGATACTTGCAGCTTTTCAGGCAAACCGAGTTGATACAGAGATCATCACCCTTCAGGATGTTCTAGACGAGTTCAATATCGAGATTATTCCCGACTCAGAACCGGGCCTAATTCAGGTCATGCCCTCCGTTCCAAGGCGTGAACGCAACGCCTCACAATCTGAAATTGAGGTTGTCGGCATAGAGGAGCAGTCGGAAAAGAAACCACTAACGATACCGTATGTGCGTGCCGAACATGTTGGTCGTAATCATCCCTGTCCCTGTGGGAGTGGCAAGAAATACAAAAAATGCTGTGGACTTTTGGCATGATTGATTGTGGAGGGCTAATTCGTGAGCGATTACATTGCGGCAGCCTCATTGGGCTGCATAATGACTACCGGTGGATTAGCCGCGATTTTGGGAAATTACACTCTGCGGCCGGAGGAATGGTACCTTGCCTGTATCATCATCTTGATAAAGGCGATACCAGCGCTGTTTTCAGCTGCAAAACGAGAACTTCGGCTTGAGAGAATCTATTTGGCTCTCGACTCCTGTGACCGGCAGGAAGAGCTTGAAATCCTCCTCGATCCCGAAGTAGACCAATCTGCATTCTTGGAAGCAGCATGCTCTGCCGGCCACGGCAGTTTGACGACCGTGCCGATCCTCATTTTTGCCTTGGAGCAGACATTGGACCAACAAGCACCAGGATGGAGCGAGCGGGCGGAGGCGCTGTTGAACTCCATCTCCATGCTCGCTGATGAGGAGTCTATACCGGCGTTACGGAAAATGATACACGTTAAGGGAATTGGAATCAACCAGCCTTTAAGGCACGCCATCCGCAAAATACAACCTCGCAGCCGGCTTCTTATGCCTACATCGACATCGTTGCAGGAAACATCGTCGCTGTTGCGATATCCCGCTGAAAATCACTGCGCAGAGGCTCGGTGCTTCTTCCTCGAATTGAGCCAGATGTCATGATCGCGCTGCCAGACGAGCGGTTTTCCGCCCACCCTGGTCTGTGCACGCACGCTGCGCGACACAAGTTTGCGCCAACCTGCTTTTTGCAGCACCCACTCATCGACAACTACGCCCGATATTTTCCACGAGCTTAGTTTTCCCATTGAATTGCGCACTTTGCCAGTGAACACAGACTTGCAAAACACAATCTCCCGGGTGTTCTTCTGCATGATTTTCTCAATGGTGAACTTCGCACGAAAGTGAGATACCATCGTGATGGTGGTGTGTACCAGTCGCGAGGTAGCTTCAAAATCCGTATACTGGCCCTGCAAGCCAACATCGTGGTAGTTCTTTGCACAGAACTTCATGTACCCCTTAACGTTGCCTGAGTCTAATGCCGCGGCCTGCAGGTGGTAACATTGAGAAATCTGCTCCTTAACCTGTTGTGGGCTTGGATGCAGTGTGGTAGTAAAGCCCGGAGCGCTTATTAATAGGGCCGCAGCCGTTAGGGCCGCCCAATGTGCCATTATTTCACTCCTGCTGTTCCGGCTGAACCGCCGCCAATATAACGGCATTTTCGGTCTTGAGGTTGAATCCCTGCAGGGTGTAGCCACCCTTAAGGCAATATTGTCTTCATAGCCTGCGATGTTCTTATGATTTTCGCACGGTTGGTGGTGAGCTGTTTAAGTTCTGCAGAAAACGGCTCGGCAACCACGGGGCCGTTGTAGCCCACCGTTCGAAGCGCATTAATGAACGACGCAATGGGAATGACCCCTGTAGCGCTAGGCAGCTCCCGCTCTCCATCCTTCAGTTCATCACGCGGAACACCGGCAGGCGCATCATTAACGTGAACATATACGATTTGCTCAGGGGATAGTGATAGCAGGTCTTCAACGGTTTCCCGCGCAGTATACCAGTGCCAGCTGTCCACTAATAGGCCTGTATCATGTCCAATAACGGCAGCAAGTTCCAACATCCCCTTGGCGGTGTAGAGAAAAGGATGTTTGAACTGATTACGTAACGACTTCGTACCTATGTATTCAATTCCAAATCTGCAACCTTCGTTGGCAAGGATCTCCGCCACCGGTTGAAGTCTATCTGCATGGAACTGCAGGTTTTCTTCTAATGTACGATCGTTGCTGCCTGGTAGTATGTACGTGGTGCACCTAACACAGCCAAGTGCCACCGCGGCCCTCACCGCGGCCGGTAGCGATTTCAGGCCATCCTTCCACGTCTCCTCATTCCCCCGCCATTCAAAAGGGAGCCCAAAACCAGCGGGCAAAATGGCTGAGCCTGTGAACTGGGCCCTCAAACTTTCGATCCCCTCTACTGGTGCCCTGGCTGCAACTTCGGCTGCGTTAATTTCGACTCCCTCAAACGAACCTTCCACCGCTGCCTCCACCGCTGCCTCCAGGTTTGCTACATGAATACCTATAGCACCGGGGCTAAGTGCACGATACATCGCATACTCCTTCCGCTATTGCGGCCTAGTTTGCATGATTTGTTGGTGAACAGAAGAGCGGCAGCCCGGCAAAATTCATCCGGATTTTGAAGAGTGCGCTTGTTGAAGGATCTGTAATGTAGAGAGTTTTCATATCGCTGTCGCCAAATTCAACATTTGTTGGGCCTTCCGGGCTTCCAATTGGCATCTGAATTTTGCTGACAATACGGCCCGCAGTATCAAGTTCTAGTACAGTGTGGGCGCCATAGTGCGCAATCCATAGGTGTCCGCGTACATCTACCGCCATGCCGTCTGGTTCGCCAGGGCCATTGGCCTCAAGAGACGCAAACTCGCCAAGCTCTCCTAAACTTCCATCGGCGTGGATTTCAAAACAGAGAATGCGATTTAGCTGGCTCTCGCAAACGTAAAGCGTACGGCCATCTGCCGTAAGTGCAAGGCCGTTGGGGAATGCAAGTCCGGAAGCAACGCGGCGTACTTTATTGGTATCCGCTTCCACACGGTACACTGCCCCAATTGGATTGTCTCTGCCTGATCCACCAGGGTCGGTAAAGTAGAGGTTTCCGGCGGAATCGAAAGCTAGGTCATTTGGCGCCTTGAACGGCTGACCTTCGAACTGGTCTGCGATCAATACCTGTTCGCCATCGGGCCGAATGGATATGATGGCGTTACGTCCAAAATCACATACCCAAAGTGAGCCATCACGACTAAAAGTCATTCCATTCGTCTTTCGAAAAGTATAAGGTGGTGCCGACGAATGATTTGCACGATACGGCGTGGTTATTTCTCCATCAACCGTGAGGCACGTTATGTAGTCGGCCTGACAGTTGGAGCAATATAGGTTTCCCTTACCATCGTACGCGGGTCCCTCGGGGAATTGAAGATCTGACACTACGGTGTGCAAACCAGGAGTCGGAAGCATTTAAAATGCCCTTTCAAGTTATTAAAGCGCTAACAGTGTATAGTGTTCACGCTCAGCATGAAATATTCCTGCATCTCGTGGACATAGCCTGTCCGTACATCGGTACCCTACCATAGTGAAACTACTAGCCCCGCACTGTCGCCGGCCACAATATATGGTCGCTGTGGGTTGCATCCAGACCATCAAAAGGCTGTTACTACCATCGTTGTAGCAAATAACGACGGTTCTTCATGCGGGTGCAGCATGTAAAAGCACTATGCAAAAAGGCACCAGGAACCGTCTGCAATTGCATACAGCTCCTGGTGCCCACCTGCGTACCTCGGTTGATCGACTGCCCTATTAAGAGTCCGAGGATGTTGGCTCGGTATCCTCATCCGTTATCTGTTCAGTGTCTACCACTCGTTCAATTGTGACTACCCTGTCACCCGTGTCAAGGTTAATCAACCGCACACCTTGCGCCGTACGGCCAGTATTACGGATAGTTGAAACATCCATGCGGATGGTTATTCCCTTCTCCGTCAAAACCATCAGCTTATCCTCAATTTGAACAACCGCGATATCTACAATTGGGCCGGTACGCTCGGTAATGTTCATCGTTTTGACACCGCGCCCGCCACGACCCTGCGCGTGGTATGAGTTCATAGTGGTTCGCTTACCATAACCATTAGCACTTGCAACAAGTAGCTCAGATGTATCGTCAACCACGTCCATGCCCACAACGCCGTCGAGAAGCTCGCCCTTTTTGGCATCGCGCATCTCAATCCCGCGAACTCCACCGGCGGTTCGTCCACGATTGGGAATACTTGACTCGTTCATTCGAACTGACATCCCGTTCCGTGTTACCAGAATGATATCTTTCGTTCCATCGGTGTGTCGTACCCAGCTAAGATTATCGCCTTCGGCAATATCGAAGCATTTAAGGCCGTTGCTGCGCAGGTTGGCAAAGTAGGAGAACTCCGTCCGCTTCACCTCTCCGTACTCGGTGGCCATGACCAGGAAGCCACCCTCGTTTAACGACTTGATGGGAAGGATAGCAGTAACCTGGTCGCCGGGTTCGGTTTGAATAAAGTTGTTGAGATGCTGGCCACGTGCCTGCCTTGTACTCTGCGGCACCTCAAACGCCTTAAGGCGGTATACTCGCCCTCGGTTGGTAAAGAAGAGGATGTAATGGGTAGTGGTTGCCACAAATAGATGGGCTGGTTGATCCTCTTCCTTTAGATTCGCTGCCACTACGCCCTTACCACCTCGACGCTGCGTGCGAAACGCATCCATAGGAACGCGCTTGATATAACCGTCGCGCGAAATGGTGACGAGCGTTTTTTCTTCCGGAATGAGGTCGTCCTCAGAGATTTCATCGGCTTCTGTAAGAAAAATTCGCGTGCGCCTATCATCCCCGTACTTATCTCTTAGGGCTTTTAGCTCGTCCTTAATCATCTGGGTCACTCGGGCTGGTGTAGCAAGAATGTCCTCTAATCGCGCAATCTCGCGCAACAGGTTTCGGTAGTCATCCTCTATTCGACGACTTTCCAACTGTGCTATCTGCCGCAGTTGCATAGAGAGAATGGCATCTGCCTGAAGCTGGGTAAGGCCATAGGTAGCGCACATCTCCGCACGAGCAGCGTCACTGCTAGGGGAGCGACGTATAAGCGCAATAATCTCGTCCAGGAAATTTAGCGCAATCTGCAGGCCCTCACGAATATGGGCGTCACGCTGAGCCTTCGCCAGCTCAAAGCGCGTGCGGCGCACAAGCACCTCACGACGGTGCGCCAGATGCATATGGATGGCCTGTGGCAGGTTAAGCAGGCGAGGCTGACCGTTGACAAGCGCAAGCATAATAATGCCAAACGTCTGACGCAGAGACGTATGCTTCAGCAAGAAATTCATTATTCTGCGGGGCATAACATCACGGCGAAGTTCAATGACTACCCGCATCCCGTGTTTATCACTAAAGTCATTAAGTGCAGTGATACCTTCCACGCGCTTCTGGCGTACCAGGTCTGCAATGTGCTCAATTAGCCGCGATTTGTTAACCTGATAAGGCAGTTCCGTAACTATGATCGCGTTCTTGCCGTTGTCCATCGGCTCAATCTGCATCTGTGCCTGCATGATGACCCGGCCGCGACCGGTATTGTAGGCCTCTCGAATACCGCGCGTCCCCAATATCATGCCAGCAGTTGGAAAATCAGGTCCAGGAACAAATTGCATGAGGCGATCTGCCGTGGCCTCCGGATGATCCAGAAGGTACAATGACGCATCCACGATTTCTCTCAGGTTGTGGGGGGCAACGCTCGTAGACATACCAACTGCGATTCCCTCACCTCCGTTACATAGGAAGTTGGGGAATTTACCAGGGAGAACAACCGGTTCCTCACGCGACTGGTCGTAATTCTGCATTAGGTCGACAGTGTCGCGCTCAATATCCTCCATCATCTCTATTGCGAGAGCTGTCAGTCGGCACTCTGTGTACCGCTGTGCTGCCGGTGGATCACCATCGACGCTTCCGAAGTTGCCCTGAGGATCGATAAGAGGATAACGCATGCTAAAATCCTGGGCCATGCGAACCAACGTACCGTAAAGTGCGGCGTCACCATGCGGGTGATAATTACCCATCGTTTCGCCAACCACTTTGGCAGATTTAACTCTGGCAGATCCTGGACCGACGTTTAGTTCGCGCATTGCATACAGAATGCGGCGCTGTACTGGTTTCAGGCCATCACGGACGTCGGGAAGGGCTCGCGATACCAGGGTAGAGACGGCATAACCCAGATACGACCGCCGGAGCTCCTGCTCAATGTCTATGGATGTTATTGCAGGACCAGGCCCCTGGGGTGGCTGGGTTACGTCGTCATTACTCACGTTTTATCTCCTGATGTCGCACATAAATGCATTTGAAATTGCGGATTTAAGCACTACATTTTACCTTAAAAATGGCATTTTCTTCTGCCCCCGTACCTGCCCGGCATGTGCTCTGGTGTCACACAGTATTCAAAGCCTTCTTACCAGGAGACTGTAAACCGCGCGAAATGAAACTTCAGGCACGAACGTGCTGCATCGCTGGTTGACATGAGGTGTGACGCCACAAGAGAGGGTGCAATAGCGGTGCCGAGTTCATCCGGCTGGCCTCATTAGAGGTGTCCACGAGGAGGCGAGCAAAAGGCCGATAGCAGAGTGATTCCATCCCATTGCATTCGCGAGCAGTTGGTTACAACGGTACCACTCCACCTGAAGGCTAATATCCTCTAGCGGGATCAAACTGATTAATCAATCGTTCCTTCTTTAGGAACCGCTCAATGTTGTCGGCCAAAATGGGTGCAAAGCGCGCGAAATATTGTGGCGTCGCTCCACTAACGTGAGGTGTAATAAGTACGTTGCTCATTTGCCACAATGGGCTTTGCGAGGGCAGCGGCTCTGTCGCGAATACGTCGAGCCCCGCACCACCAAGGTGCCCGCTTTGCAGAGCGGCAATAAGCGCATCCTCATCTACTACTCTGCCTCGCGCAATATTATACAAGTAACTGCCAGGTTTCATACTTGCTAATGCCCCGGCATTTATGAGATGATGGGTCTCAGCAGTATACGGCACAGCGAGGCAGACATGATCCGATTCGCTAAGAAGGGTACTTAATTCGTCTGGTGAGAATAGTTTGTCCGGTTGAATGTCGCCGTACGTTTGACGTGGATTGCGCTTTGTCGCTAAAACGCGCATTCCGCATGCACGCGCGCGCTGGCACAACGGCTCTCCAATGCGGCCATAGCCCACAATACCCAGTGTCTTGCCATAAAGTTCATCAGGCTCAGGGTTGGTTGGGTTTGCTGCCCAAGTACTGGCCTGTTGAGCTTTCATAAAATAGTCCATGCGACGCGCAAACATAAGCATTAACATGAGTACATGATCTGCAATGTTAGGCCCGTGCACACCGTTCGCCGACGTAACGATAAGTTCGCGATCGAGCATACCTGCTTTCAGTTTTCCGTCCAGGCCGGCGCTCCAGAATGCAATCCACTTCAGCATCTCAGCCCGGCGTAGTTCATCATCTGAAAGGTATCCACAAACTAGAACATCAGCAACTTCAAGTGCTTGGTCAATCTCGCCAGGTTGTGGGAAATGCAAACTAACTGCGTCCCTTATACCGGGCCTTGAAAGTAGAACGTCCTTAAATAGCAGTGGATCTGCTGCATCCCAGGTGATTCTGCTAGGGGGTAGAAACGTTACGTTCAGTTTGGGTGTTGGCAAGTTCCTCACTCCTGTCTCTGTCAATGAGTTCTAATAGAGTTTCGCGGCATTCAGAGAAACTGAGCTCCCGAATTTGCTCTTTCGTCGCTCGAACCGAGCTTACGGGAACCACAATGCCATACACACCCGCGGCCACCATACACTTCAGTTCACAATCCTCAACGGGATCGGTACAGAGTACAATAACTGGCAGCCCAGCAGCGGTACCGGCAGCTGAAACCTCCTCAAGCATTTCCACGGTAAGACCGGAAACCAGCAACCGGGTGGCGCCAGCTTCGCCTAGTTGTTCAATAAAACGATTAAGAGTTCGATCCTCTTTTAGCCGAGAAACCTCATCTTTCTCTAACCAGGCTGCCAACTTGGGAGCAGCGACAAGACTGCCGTCAGAAAGACAATCCGCTTCCGTTTCAGCCAGTTCCTGAGTAAGTTCGCCCAATCCCAGGCTCTGGAGATGGTCACGAGGCGGTACTGCAAGTGTAATATCGCTGCGCAGTCCTGCTTCTAGCACCACTGTGGGCGCAAGCAAGTAGCGGTCTGCAAGCAACAGCGGCTTGCCAGATGTCCTGTCGAGTAGATCAACCATGGCTGTTCGTTGGCTTAACTCGTCGACCTCACAGGGCAGCGCGTTCGACTGAGAGGCTGCTAAAACCATGTCTGCCCCCACGTCCAGTGCGTTCTCCGCCTCTGAAAGTGACTGGGCAATGGCTGCAACGAGGATTGTACGACCGTCCATGGTCTCGGCAAGTAGATGCACTCCGTCAATGAACACGCGCGTACGTGGGGCAAGCCGGTTAATTTCTGTCTGGTATTGAGCAACTGCAACACCGTCAGGATCGGACATCATGATGCCACGTTCGGCATCCACAACAACAAGCATGTCGTCCTGCACCACGTCCATCAGCCCCGGCAGGTCAATAACTGCTGGAAGATCCGAGCCCGGCGCGTCCGCTGCACAGGTTACAGCCGCAATACCCACCACGTTAGCCCACTCAATTGCAGATGCGAGGCTAACCGCAGTACCGTAATCTTGAGCAATGAGCACCACATCAGGAGCCTCAGCATCCTTCGACGACGCCAATAGTTCCGCTGCGCGCGGTGTGGGTGGCGGCGCCTGAACAAAGCCGCGATGTACCGTGACCACACACGCCGTCCCCAGTGCTACACCGGTACCAAGTCCCTTACCCAGGAGTCTCGCCATATATTCCACTCACTTTCCGGGCTTAATGCGCTGTCTCGTCCTTAATCGTACCAACTGCAAGTTCGATGTCTGCCCGTTCCTCAATCTTCGCGATTTTGCCATCACGAATCCATACTACTCTATCTGATACGTCTACCATCTTGTAATCGTGCGTGGCCGATATTATTGTTACGCCCTGCTTTTTATTGAGTTCGCGTAAGAGGGCAATAATCTCCTCGCCCGTTTTCAAGTCGAGGTTTCCGGTCGGTTCGTCAGCAAGGACGATCGATGGATTGTTGGCTAATGCTCGTGCAATGGCAACTCGCTGCTGCTGGCCTCCGGATAGCTGTGTTGGGCGGTGATGAAGGCGGTGGCCAAGCCCTACCAGATTGAGAACCTCAATACCACGTTCTATGCCATCATCGGTTGTGAGGCCAGCAAAAACCGTAGGCAGGGTCACATTCTCTAGGGCAGTCATGCTCGGCAGGAGGTTGAACGTTTGAAAGATATACCCAATTGTATGGCAGCGGAGGTATGCCAATTCTCTGGCATCAAGTTGAGCCATATCAACGTCATTAATGAACACGGAGCCAGAGTCGGGTTTATCCAGTCCGCCGATGGCGTTGAACAGCGTACTCTTACCAGAACCAGACGGCCCCATGATGGAAAGGTACTCGCCGCGCTTTATGTCGAGGTCCACCCCGTTAAGCGCGCGCACAGACTCCTCGCCCATGCGAAACTCCTTCACTAAGCCCTTGGTTCTTACCACATACTCGTTGGCAGCCATACGTAAACGTTCCCCCTGTTTTTCATACACAAATAGTGCAAATGCACGTTACACACGGTTAGATTTCGGATCGTAATGCAGCAGCAGGAGGCATCTTTGCGGCACTGCGTGCAGTGGGTATACAGGCAATTAGCGTGATGACGAGGCCAATCGCCACCGATTGTGCAGCCTGCGCAAGCGAACCACCGAAAAACGCTCGATTTAGATCGTGTGCGCCCCCGCCGAACATGTGCGGAATGACCATAATTAGCCAGCCGAGAAACCACCCAATCATGGAGCCGAAAAGCCCCATAATACCTGCTTCAATAATGAACAAGGTGACAATAAACTGGTCTAAGGCGCCCAGGCATTTCATGGTCCCAATTTCGCGAAATCGCTCTGTAACCGACATGAGCATACTGTTCATAATTCCAACAAAGCATACTAGCAGCGCCATGATGGCAAGGAAGCTGTGGCGGCTTCGTGCTGCCTCGGCTGCTGCGCCCGTCTGGGTTATGGGGAATAAGACAACAGTACGGACTGAGCTAAAAAATGCGATGCCTAGCATGATGCCGCTGGCAGTAATGAGCGACCTGCCGAGTCGGATTTTAATCGACTTCATGCTAATCTCCCATGCCTTACTGAATGGCAGCGTGATCTGCTTTTCAGGCGTACCCAACGATGCGGGCGCAGTGTGCGTACTCATTCTGCGGTCTCTCCTTTAACCAACCTTGCGTGTCTTTTTGAAGAAGGCTATAAAGTGACGATCATGCAGCATCTCTAGAAAGAGCGTAACCGAAACCTCAGCCTCCCGGCGGTTCATGTGGTAGTGGCGTCCGGTCTGTTGAACGATAGACTCCACAGTATTAGTACCGTCGCACAGCTCCCATACAAAGGTACCCACCTCGTCCAATTCCACCTTACGTTCACTCGGCGCCTGCGCCCACTTAGCAATCGCTCTAGTTACTGGGCCAACATTCTTGTTCGCAGGTACCACAAGAACCACGTCTCCGTTTGCACCCTTTTCCCAGGTTAGCTGGCTATTATGCAGCGGCCTAAGGTTCATCACGAGTTTGCGGTCTGCAACAGGCGGCGCGATTTTTAGAAATGGCAGGTATTTGCCAGCGGCATATTTCAACTTTCGACCGAATTCATTTGCAGGCATTCATACACCTCATTGGCAGCACATCACCGTATCCGCCACTAGTTTCCACAAATCGGTGGTCTTCCGGCTTGTCAATGCCTGCACCGTGTAAATTCTGTTTTCGTTTTCGCACAGCCATACACCGCCTTCAAACCGAACGGCGAGTGGTCTGGCCAATCCCCGGGCACTCCGAAAGACCTTCAAGCGGTCGGTTAAACTCAAACGCCCGCTAAATACCTTCGCTTCATGTCCAGATTGCAGAATTACTTTAGCCTGTTCCATGGATTTCAGTTTTACGGTTACGTTGGCCGCGAGCCACTCTTCAAGCTTGAACTTCTTCAAGGTCATGGAAGCCAAACCCCATCTATCAATAACGATCATTTCTCCACCACGCAGAAACACGAGCCGCAAATGCCCAGACATCACCTGTTGCTGATGCAGCCGAAACGTTACCGGTACCTTCACCTGAAGGTCATACAGCGCCCAAAGATCGAGGGTGTCAGCACTGTGATCTCTCAGTGTTGCAAACAGGCCAGCTGCTACAGACTGCACTTGTCCCCCATCGCGTGCAATACCAATTACCTGTGCTACTACAACGCGATTACATTTAGTGCAGTGCCAAATCTTTCCCTGTCCTCTGCCACCACCTAGCCAGGAAAACGGAATCGCCGTCCTCTCCAGATCATCTCCCTCTAGCTTTTCTGGTCTCGTACTGCTCTCAAATCCCGCGCCCGCCTTTTTGGCAGACTTAGCCGCATCCTTTAGAACCTTGTCTAACAACCTTCGCAAGTCTGGCGGCTTCTGCTCTGGTGCAGGACGATTGAAAAGCTTGCGCACCTTGGGAGCAAACACGTCGTAGAGAGTGCCAATCTTACGCTCGGTGTCCGACGCATCCTGCCACCGAATCTGTACAGTTAGTGCGGTATCGCCAGGAGCATCGGCCCGTATATATCCATTTTCACGTTCCATCGAAAAGGAGGTAAGGTTCCACTCCGGTGGAAGCACACAACGAATTCCCTGCCATCCAATCACAGTCATCGGCAGTGCAGGCAACTCTACAGGCAGGCCTTGTTTCTTGTGCGGCCGCGGCAACGACTGCGGTAGGAGCGGCTGGTCGGTCATTTGGGTGTTACCGCCTCAATGTGGCCATCAAGGTAGAGTACATAGTCCCGACCTTGGTGCCTGCCTGGTATCGGCAGGCTGCTGAAGGCGTCCGACGCCGAGGCCGATAGGTTACTAGAGTCATAGAGCAGCGGTGTTTTACTGGCACCCTTCATCTGCTTAATGGAGCTTAGCATCCCTAACGATCTGCCAGCCACTGCAGTGTTGTACGCGTAGCCAAATTTATTGTCATGCCCATTTGAAACGGCAGGGCAGTGTAACTCGCTGTTATGAGGCACCCGGGATATAAAGTCGCTGTTAGATGCCCAGTTTGCAGCAGGAGGAAGGCCGCCCCAGTCCTGTGCATACATACTCATTGCTGAGTAGAGCGCCTGCAGATTTTGACGACAGCTCTCCTTGCCATGGCTATCGGTATCGCTCGGGCTGCTCTGAGTGGGCTCAAGCGCCTCCGCAATGGTCAAAACCTGCGCCACGCTACGCTTTATGCCGACGATGGAACCGGTGACAAGCAATAGAGAAATTAGTAAGCTTGCAAGCGACGTACGGTATGTAGTTTTACGAATGCCCCGGCCACATACATAACCACCAAGTAGTGACACATCCATCGCGAGCGCAGCGAGAATAGCCAGACGTGTAACGAGCGAGCCGTATTTCACTGCCAATCCGTGTGTACCTGCAATGATAACGATCGCAAGTACGATTGCGGTAAGCACTGCTGCCAATCCGCCGCGTTTACCAGGTACGAATTTACCCGTTGCGAAACCACCCCAAAAGCAGACCACCGCAACAAGAGAAAGCCCTAGCACAACTTTTAGCAAAATCGAACTGATTCTTCTATCCTCCTTTGAATCAGGTAGCTTAATACGCCACTTAGAATGGCAGGTAGTTTACGGACTTTGCAATGAGCGCGAGCGCGATTGACGCCATTGCAATGAGGCCTGTACCGCACGAGAATCCCGCCAACAGTACAGGTGTATATTTACGCCAATTTTCCAATCCAAAGCGCCGTTCAAAGTAGGTTTTACTGAGATAGGCGCCCACAAACGTGGTTATTACATCCGGTGGGTTTGCCCCTATGCCGCCTATAAATCCGTAAAAGAACAGCACTGGTATCCGAAATAGCGAAAATAGACCGTATAACCCAAGGCCGCTGAAGATACCCCATCCTATACGAGAATAGTTAATAGATTGATGTACCCACTGCATTCCGCCACCTTTCGAGTTTATGCGATCGAACATAGCTTCGAAGGTTGCAGCTATCGGCCACATCTTATTGGCAAACGGAAACTGTGATGAGGGTATTTGATTGGTATGCCAGAAGAATGCCCAGAAAATAAAGCTGGCTGGTAGAACGACAAAGAACATCAAAGTTTCCGCCTTAATAAGGCTGACGAACTTTGTGCCAGTAAGCTCTAGTTCTCGAAACCGTTGAGCAAGGTACCCAAAATCGTTAAGCGGAATAGGAGCATACCAGGCATCCACGTGCGTATAGCCCGACTCCATGATGGAAATCTGTTTTAGGAATGGAACGGAGACAGTGCTGCCGGTTAATCCGTTCATTCTTGCTGAAACGTATGAGTTAAACGGTGACCAAATCAAGCCGTAGAAAATGAGTAAGATCGCCGGAAACTGGTGTGGATTTCCAGGCGTGGAATCCCCGTTTATCAGGTGTTCACATAGAAGCATATAAAAAATGGTAACCGTCGCCCATATGAGGAACGGTATCCACATGGGAACGTCGCCACGTCCCTTGGGAAGTTCTTTGCGCATACCGCGATTGGAGCGGTTGTTCCTCGCCTCCTTCAGTACTTTCACCACGCTTGACGCCCCAATGAGCGCAACGGAAATCTGAAGGCCGATGTTAACCGACATCCAGAATTTTATATCCGTAACCTGCTTGGTGTAGATGCCATTCATACCAGGCGACCAGCCGCCTGTGGCCGCATTGCCAAATACACCCAGGTGGTAGAAAAAGGGTGCCCCAAATACCCTGAACAGCATCGATCCGGCCATCGACCCGGCTACGATGGGGAACGGAATAACAAAGCCTATGAGTGCGTTGCCAATATTAGGGTTGAAACCGGTAATGGCACCAGGCAGTAACGTCTCGGTGTTCACCGTAGTATCGAGGAACGGAATAGGAAGGAGTTGAAGAGCGTGGCCGAAGACGACGCCAGTAAACACCGGGATGGCAATGTATAAGAACCCGAAGATAAGACCCACCATAGAGCCAATGGAGAAGACGCGCCATCGCCACGACTCTTCTTTCGAGGAGGCTTCTGCGAGAGCGGTAGCGCCGGAAGCAGCCACAGGCGCCATTGGGAACGGCAGTTGTTCTATGTCTGAGGTAATTCTGAAGAGGAAGTAGCCCGCGCTAATCCAGTTAAATCGCCCCAGTAGTTCGCCAATGACCAGGAGACCAATGGGAACTTCCCATGCGGCGCTAAAGAATGTACGATGGAGTAGAGCCGGTGACCCGGCGGGAGGAACAACCCACGCAGGTATGCTGTGCGAAACGATGGCTGCTTGGGGCGATTGTATGAAATACTGCGCCCAAATCAGGTACCCAAATGAACCACCGCTGATCCCCTTGTCGGCGGCAAGACCTGTAAGTGCAGCGGCTACGTAGTAGAGAATGTAGATCTCCTGCCGCCTCATGGGGAGAAACGACCTGCGCATAATCTCGGAAAAAAGTACAATAGTGACCCACTCGGCGGCAGGGCCTAATCCCTGACCGGCGACTAGACCCAGATAAAGCGCACCAGGAAGCATGATAAGTGCCACGAAGAGCGTACCGATGACCGTTTTGCCACTAAAGCCATCGGCAAATTGCTGTTCTCCCTGCTCGTCGTTGGCCTCAACTTCCACCTGTTGCCTAGCAAGCGCTATCTCGTTGTCTACCGCCACGCGTGTTGCCTCCTCACCGAATTTCACCACCTGCGAATCTTCCGACCAAATCACCTAGCCCACGTATTGCACAACACCAGATATATTTGCCTTATCTCCAGCTACTGCGGCAGAACGTTGGTATTGGCGCCAAAACCAAAATAGTACAGCACTGCCAGATTAACCAGCGGCACCAGCATCAAGATACCTAGCCATTGCGGCTGATTGAAAGTATCCGCCAACCCCATACCAATCCAAACTAACACGCCAAGGTTAACCACAGGCACAAACATCAGAAGCAGAAACCACCAGTCACGTCCAGCTATATCTATGAGCAGCCACAGTTGCGCGATTGGAATGAAGGCAAGCCATGGCATATCATGCCCCACTCTTCGCGCCATCGCCATGATTGGTACCGAAATAACCAACCACATAACCAGTCCCATCGTCAAGACAAACAAGGGTCCCATCAACTCGAATAAGTCACTCATGTTAGTCCTCCAATATTCAGTCTGTCTGTTGCCTAGCCGGGTACTGCCTCCGCTTCAACGTCCCCTGAGAGATATCGCTCGCGATCCGCTTGTTTAAGCGTACGCCAAATGAGGAACTGCTTTCTTAGAGTGTTCAGGAAGCGGCGGTTTACACGCTTCCAGTTGGAAATGTCACCCGAGACACGGGTAATAAGTAGGTGGATTTCATAAACATCGGCCGTGTCTGTGGGTGTCGTTTCTACCGCAACCATCTGCGAAACCCCAAGGTCAAACGGCGCCAACCATGCCATACAGCCAATTCGGTACGCATGGCCGTTCTCACTCTCAAATTCGTCGGTAACCACCTGCTGGGTAACAAAGTCACCGATACTGTACTCCTCGTACGCCTTGAGCCACTCCATCAGGAAGGAGTTGAGACCGCTGGCTTGATCACCCGTCACAGCGAATGGCAGAGGTATCTTCCAGTTGTCACCTTCGGGTTCTGGTGTCTTCCAGGTGCGGTCAACCGCTGGCGTAGCTACCTCGGAGGCCTTTCGAGCCGGATAGATAGTGGACAACAGAACGACAGTCACGACAATTAGCGTGGTTCCCACTGCACTGGTGCTCGAGAAGTTGAGGTATAGAGCCGGCGCCCAGCCAGTGATAACTAGCAGCTTACTGAGGAACTGTCCTAGCAGGTAGCCGGCAACAGAACCTAGAATAGCGTACACAAGCGCCTCGGCTATGAAAAGCATCCCTATGTGAGACGGCGCCAGTCCGATAGAGGAGAAGATGTGTATCTCCCTAATACGCTCATAGACCGAATTCAACATAGTGTTAAGCACAATAAGTGACGCCAGGATGATCGGGAACAGCACGAGTTCCAGTCCGCTAGACGATGTTGCTGCAATGGAAGAGTAGCGGTATACGGCACCAATCTTGGAGGGCGTTGAAGCGGTAGGATTGAAGACCTGCCCAGCGTAAATATTAAGATCGAGGCGGTGCATGAGTGGGTCTAACCGCTTCAGCACTTCAGTGGGATTGCTAAAGTCGATCGCTATGGAACGGAGTTGTGCGCCCATGTCCATTGCAGTTCGATAGGGTATGAAGAAGACCATATCTGGCTCGAGGTGGATATAGTTCTGGAACCCCTGGCTCGACCCCGAGTTGCCTGAACTGCTCTGCGACTGCTTACTCATGGCAATAAAGTCGACGGGTGTAAGCATCTCGTTATCGAGATCATCGATTCGCTTAAGCTTCTGCGAGTCGAGGATACCAATGACCGTGTATGGTACTCCGCTGTAGTTGACTTTCGCGGTACCAACATCGCGCAAACCGATGTGAAGCGCCTGCGCAATGGTATCTGGCAAAATGATATCATAACGGTCACCGGGTCTAAACCACCGTCCTACCACTTGGCCCTTATCATCTTTCAGTAGAGCGTCCTGCGGCTTGGTTATGTACGCTTCATCCCAGGACAATCCGCAAAGTGCACGTGCGTCGTACGAACGATCCGCGCGCTGAAGTGTTAGGAAAGACTGTTCGCCAGGGGAGGTGCCGTAGAACCAGGCGCGAGGCGCGACATGATAATTACGAGAATATTCATCGCTTAGAATTCTATATGCAGGCTCCTGAAGAGGATCCCACATAGGTGTGCGGATCATGATACCGTTGTATCGCGGACCGTAATCGCTTGGTGCAGGCACTTTGTTAAATCGCATCACCTGCACGACCGACGTAAATGATAGAACCGTAAATGTGAGAAGCACCAGCGTAATACAAGTGAGTGCGGTCCTGGTTTTGCGCCGACGCATATTAGAGATTCCCAGGTTGAATGCGGCAAATGCCACCGATACACGGCCAATGTCAGCCTTGTGCACTCCTGCTGCACTTTCACCCATCTGCTTGATCTGCTCTTCGAACTTACCCGTGATCATCGCGATAACGAGTACGGATAGAGCTAGCATGATAAATGCCAGCAACACGATGATCGGGTTGGTGGTTAAGTCAAACGCAGGGTGGATGTAGCGGAAGCAGGTGAATATTGCAAGGAAGATAAGAAAGGCTGCACTTAGCTGCCGTTTTAGGTCGAAGAAACCGAAAAGCAGCCTTTCGCTGAAGTAGGCAAACGGCATAAGAAGCGCCAGGTAAAAAATAACGCCTTCCACAACGTCCATGGCGGTCTGCTGCACATCGGGGTATGCGCGGCTTTCTAGTCCCCAGGCTTCCCGAGAGCGTGCATCAAACAGCTCCCAGTTCTTCTCGGCGCGCGCCTGTTTGGCTAGGGCAATCTCCTGCGCCGCAAGATTGTGGAGACCTGGAACACCCTCCTTAGAGTTCATGTTAAGAATGCGATAATTCGCAAGGCGGCGCATTCGGTAATCGTCAAGCTTCCACATATCCTCCGCTACATGGAGGGCGGTATCGTAGATCGCACCAGAGCGTGCAATTTCGCCACTAGTTGTCGCCGAATTGGCACCATGCGAGCCGGCAGCACCCATAACATCAGCATTCTGACGCTCGGCACTTGTACCTGCCACCAGATATCCAATTCCCGTGGGATTTGGCGACAAACCGCGTTGGTTAAAGGGATCGGATGGATCATATTTGGAGTTTATAAGGAGCAGGCGCGTATCGCCAGGACCACTAGTCATCGCAATTTTCATGCGTGATCCAGGCTGCGCAAACAGCACCGCCATATCCTCAACATAGGACGACGAATTGGCATCGTCCTGAGGCGCCATGGTATATCCGTACATTCGCGGCGTACCGTCTGTTTCGCCGTCGTAGACACTGATACCTGTTAGGGCCTGTAGGGACTGCTGGTCCACAAGGTCATAAATGGCAGTAGGCACACACCTAAAAACAACGATTGGAGAAGTACGGCGCGCCGTGGTCACTTCAATACTGAGCGGAATGGCTTCAGCACCCTCCGGGCCACGGTCGGGAGCATAATCTATCTCTCCCCGATGAGGATCCGGTTCCATAACCGCCGGGTTGGCGGGATCGGGGCGCATCGATCGGTTGTCGATATGGTACGCCGCAAGGTCGATATTCTTGTTCGATCCGTATGCTGTAAGCGGCGCGACACCGTGGAAAGAGTAGTAGTCGAGGCATGGGTACTGTTTACCGTTAATGCCAGTTGCCTCGCCAGTCGCTTCGTCATAGTGCTGAGGTAAGCCATCGGATCCCAATGCAATCTGCCCCATGTTATCGGGAGTAGACCATTGCGCCTCGGTTATCATATTGCCGCGAACGCCCATAAAGCTCTTCGTCTGGTTTCGCAGCACCACAAGAGTATTGCACAGCTTAGGATCGGAACTAGCGATAAACGACTTCTTCGGGTTGAATATCTGCACCTGGCCGTTAACAGTTGCGAAGCCACCCTGTAGCGCCATTCGCGACCACTGTGGAGCATCCGAGATAGGCATGTGGCGCATGTCGCTGTCACTCTGTGCGTTCGAGTCCGTCACAATGTGCCACATCAGGCAGTCCATCAGCTTCACTTGAGTAGTGAGGTTGGCAATGTTGACGCGATTAGCAGTATCAAACGGTGTATCGATAAGGTTTCGGCTGTCATTTGTTGTGGCGAAGGTAATGCCGTTACCACCTGCCATCGTAACAGGTTCCGAATCGAAAGCGGGTTGGCCCGGAATGTAGTTTCTCCAGTTTTTGCCGTTCACCGGGTTCACACCATCGTTGAAATACCGGGTCGAATCAAATCCGAACGTCTGCCCCACCAGGGCAGCATTCTCGCGGCAAATACGTGCGATATCGCTGAACCTACCTTGGATGTCCTCACGAAAATCGTAGAACCACCCCTTATAGAAGATGCCGAATGAGTTGGATTGGCTAGTTAGATCCAGGCCGGTCCACAGCAGAATTTTAGGAGGGTTTGGTAGTGACTCGGCGTGTGAACTCGCATAGAAGCCGCCATTTAATGCCAACATAACCACCAGGGCAATACCGGTAGTTATGGTTCCTCCAGTAACACGCTTGCCGGAAGCGCTCGTCGCGCGCATCGCAGACACGAACAGCGCTCCGAAAAAGAGCAGAAATACTCCAAGCCAGATGCCCACACGGGTTTCGTTCGTCTTCGCCATCGCAGATTGAATGATCCCGGGGGGCATCCATGAGTCCATGTGCGCATTGAGGTATTCGCGAATACCCTGCAAAGCCTGAAAATGGGCACTTGTTGCAACGAACCACATGGTTCTCTTAGGAGGATGCGCTTTGAAGTACCGCATCATCTCCAACATAGCGGCCATACCACAAGTAGTATCCGCACCAGGAGCCAGAGCGGGCACAATGGAAATGGAGTCGTAGTAGCTCTCTACCGCAATAACCTGGCTCGCCATCTTGGGATCGGAGCCGGGAATAACAGCCGTAAAGTTGCGACAGGTTTCATTTCTCCACGGCATATTGCAGAAGAGACGCACCTGCGGCGGACGGCCAGAGGCACATGCAGCCAGCAGCGGGGCTGCCTGACTTTGTGTCATGTAAAACCGAGGGATAGAGATCGGAATTCCAATGAACTTCGAATCTGCCTCACCGCGCAGGGTGGAGTCTGGTGCAACGAAGATCACGGCTTTGGCACCCAAGCGCGGTGCATTTAGCCACTGTTGCCCACAGTTAAAGTTCACCAAAACGATGGAACCTTCCACCGTTTTGCCGTTGAAATTGTTGAGATCCCCGTTACCAACGTATATTACGGGGCCAGCAAGCCCGTTTACAGGAAGCGTAGAGGTACGCAACAGATTGGGCCAAAGCGGGTACATGCTGAGGTGAGCAGCAGGAGAGCCAGGTGGGGCTGAAAGCAACTGGGCATAGGCGCCCTTAGCAACATTGGATACACCCTCATCGTAGGGAACGGTTACGTTGAACGTGTCTGTGT
>JAJYCW010000196.1 GCA_021777995.1 bacterium | reverse complement strand
ATAGGCTTTTATTTGAGCCATAGGGCTCCTCCTTCAATAAATTAATTAAAACTCAAATTAAGTGATAGCGAGCAGCACTGTCTTCGTACGCTGCCCCAATTCTAACATCTAAACAAGGCTGCATCCGGCGAGTTTTTCGAGGACCGCAAGCGGTGCGCGAGCACTATCCACCATTGCATCCAGCGGTACTATGCAGGTCTGTTCGATGGCGAATTGACCAGATTTCACAGAGTGCGCAATCTGGTCTGTGAAGGCCATCCAGGTAGTACCTGCAGCAAATGGCGTCGTATCTCTCATCCGCGTCTGTTGAAACTGTTCGTTTGCTTTTAAGTAGTGATGGAACGCCTGCATAAAATCATCATAGGCGGTACGCTTTGGCGCTTTCATTCCTACAACACGCGCCGCCCGGCCAACTGCGCGCTTGAGAGCAGCGCCAGCAGAGGTGACGCTCCCTAGGCCCGCTGCAATGGCGTAGTCGCGGCACAGGTCTTCGAAGGGATCCGAGGTCACCCAAACGCGTGGTTTTGACGGGTGAATGTTGGTGAAAATGCGTAGGATCCGGCCTCCATTGGTGGGCCGAGTAGGAAACGCGTCAACGTGCATGAGGTCATTTCGACGTTTCAGCGGCAGATCACGACCTTCCTCCTCCACTGGCCTGTAGGTTGCGAAATCCAGTTTCCACTTGCGGCCGTAGCGGGGAAGAAGCCTTCCAACATAGTCCACAGCGCCCTTAGAGTACGATGAAAGGATACGATGTACCGCGTCGCAATCCATGCCGCTGTCGGCGCTTAGGCCGGTGGTTTTGTTGAGGTGTGGTTTGTAAGCGATGTTTTTAAACGCGCTGCTTGCCGACTGCTTCTGATCTCTGAGAAACTCCTTGTCCGCCTCTGCCGGGGCGAACGGTGCGTGCTCTAGCATCAGTATATCGCCTGCTTCAAGGTGACGGCAAAGCTCTTCGCCGTATTGTTCGCCAAGCAAACTCGTATTAATCGTAATGACCTGCATATTTAGTAAGACCCTTCTGAGATGCTCCTTATCGAGGTAGGTGCTGCCTGTCTGGTACAGATGAGTAGCCCGGGCCAACACCTGCAAATGCATTGCGCCCAATCGATTGATCCAGGGCTGCACGCGCAGTGTAGTAGTCGTAAAGCGCGCTGACTCTGTTAGACTGAGCCTGAGTAAGGCTTGCCTGGGAATTCGAAAGCTCCAGGATGGGCGATACTCCAGGCTGCTGTGAAACGCCTGCACGGTAACGCACCTGCGCCAAACGGTAGGCTTCCTGCGCCTGTTGCAGCGCTGTATTTGCCACCGCAACCCTATCTCGTGCCTGAAGTAATGCGAGGTACGCCTGCCGTACCTGCACCTTGGCGGAGTCGATCACCGATCGTCGCTGTACTATAGCCTCGGCCTCAGCACCCTGTGCCTGATGCAGACGCGCATGTGCTAAACCACCATCCCAAAGCGGAAGGGTTACGTTTAACGTCGCCGCAAACTGGTTATACCTCGTGAAGCCGGCGGCGTTTGGGTTGAGAGTGTAAGCCATGCCCAGCGAGAGCTGAGGAAGCATGCTAGCTTTGGCCAGATAGATCCCCTTTTTACTAGCATCCACCTGAGCGTCGGCAGCCAGTATGTCTGGCCTGTGATCCATCGCTTCCTTTATGAGCGTATGGACTGCAGGGCCAAGTTGAATGGGATCGTGAACGATCGTGGTAGCGGACGAGTCGCCGGGCATGTCTACAGCGCTGGCACCGGGAAGGCTTTTGGCAAGCTGCTGTTCAGGCGTGGGGCCGGTGTATTTTTGAGGTTCCAGAGTGGGTGCCGCAGGACTTGGAGGAACTGCAGGGGTAACTTTATCTGCCTCCGGCAGATTGGGAACCGCATTTTTGTCAGAAATAGTGAGAGGCGAATCCACGTCGATGCCCATTGCCTGCTTAAGGCCTAGAAGCGCAAGACTCACACCGCGTTGCGCCTGCAGAAAGCCATCCTGGGCGGTTGCAACATTTGTCTGGGCGGTGAGAACGTCGAACCGGGGGGAAGTACCTGCTGCATAGTTCTTCTGGGCGTCATCAAGCTGCCGTAGGTCCGACTTTAACGTGTCGGCGGTTACGGCGAGTTGCGCCTGGGCTCGCAGCACTGAATAGAATGCGTTTTGAACGCTAAACACTATCTGGCTGCGAACCTGGTTCACCCCAATTCGCGCAGCTGCTTGTCTGAACTGTGCCTGGGTAACGGCTGCCCTTAGAAGACCTGTTACATCAATCGGCATATCGGCCTGGGCAGTGACGACAGGATTAAACTGGTTAACGAGCGTGAGCGACGTGTTGCCAAATGTTGCATTGGTTGCGGCGTCAAACTCGGTTATCTGGCTGTTAATATTCGCACTTGGGTTAAGTGCTGCCCTAGCAGCACTGGTATTTCCCTCGGATATTAACAAATTTGCCACCGCTTGAGCCATCTCCGGGTTGAGAGCTAGGCCTATTCCAATCGCTTCGCGCAGGGTTATCGGTTTCCCACTGAGATAACCGTTTATGGCCTGCAGCCGAGGCGACACCGCGAGCGGTCGGTATGCTGGCGCGGAGGGTACGGCCGGTGTAGAAGGCACTGAAAGCGGCTGCGTTGCGGGCGAACCCGTGGGTAAGGGTACCACACCTGTCGGAACTGGCAGGGGTTTGGTTGGGGGCAGCGCCGGTGAATTTTGCTGGGCAGCCGCGCCAAGGGACAGTAGTGTAATGCCGCTTAGGGTAGCGGCTAACACATTCAAACTCTTCACTTTGTAGGGGTACATAACCGGATTCAACTCCTTTGAAAACTTTACCGTTATATAATTAACGAAGCAACTGTTAAGGATGTTGCTGTAAAGCGTTGTTTCCCGCAGTTAGCCACATAATGTAATCCATGCATGTGTGGGGCTTACGTAGCTATGAATATCGGTAAAAAAACATTCCTGCCATTGCGTATTGCAAGTGTGATTGCCCGCCGGTTGTAATAACGCCTCGTGCGCACCCGCTAAGGCAGTGTATACTAATTGCTGTCACGCTTTCTACCCCGATAACTATTTTGCAGCGACAATCTCACAGAGGAGACACAAGAGTTCTATGCGCATTTCAGGAACGCTAGCATTCCTGCTGCTGGCATCGAGTGTGCTAACCGGGTGCCAATCGAGTAAACCGGCAGATTCTAGCACTCTGGCGCCGCAGCCTACTTCACCGCCTGCCACTTCTACCGCATCACCGCAACCCACAACCGGTGCGCCGCAACAACCGGCCTCACCAGCCTCGAAAAAGTCTGGTGCTGCAATGGCAGCAAAAACTACCAAGGCAGTAGCTGCCAACAGGAAACCCACTATGATAAAGCTTGCCGACGGTTTACAGTATGAAGATGTTACGGTAGGAACCGGTGCAACGGCCAAAACCGGCGACAGCGTTCTGGTAAATTATACCGGTTCACTTACCGACGGTACCGTGTTTGATAGTAACATTGACCCCAAGTTTGGACATGTACAGCCATTTCCGTTTACTATAGGCGGCGGGCAGGTTATTGCTGG
>JAJYCW010000006.1 GCA_021777995.1 bacterium | reverse complement strand
TCGCAGGGTTTGGGTGTCAACCTCATCTGCGGCTGCATAATTCACCCACCAGGCGAACTTGTCGATGATCAGGCGCCTGTTGGCGAGCGTGTTTTTGCTGACCTGCCGTATCTCGCAGTCGATGAGCCAGCCCTGTGCATTGCGCAAGAACTCGGTTGCAGAAATTGCGGAAGGAAGTGTCCGTATTTTCATTTTTGCTCCATTTTGGTCATTTTTATGGAGCTTACGGGCTGAAGGGAAGAGTTCAAATTCCCCCTTAAATCGGCAAATTTAGGAGGGAAACAAAGCGGGAGACGAGGTTCGAACTCGCGACTTCTTCCTTGGCAAGGAAGCGCTCTACCACTGAGCTACTCCCGCATATCATCCGAAAAATGGGCAAGAGGGGAGTTGAACCCCTACGCCTTGCGGCACTGGAACCTAAATCCAGCGTGTCTGCCATTCCACCACTCGCCCGATTTGCAGAACGTTTTGTCCGGCAGTTTCGCGTGGCCGCCCGATACAATAATATATCATGCCGGATAAGCGCATGTCAAGGATTGACGTTATTTTTCTTCCGGTTACGGACCTAAATTAAGTCTCATGCAGTGAATGTCCCAACGGGTAACATTGCGTGCATAGTCTTTCTAGATAGGCTGCAAATAGCACGGCAATGTCGTCGGAATTCGTTAATTTCACGTCTTCTGCGAGGTGAACCGCTTCACGCAAACAGATATCGCCTACACTCTCCATTGCGGTGTTCATAAGTCTATTATGTTCACGCCTCAGGTGGACTGGCTGCACGATTTCGGCAAGCTGCCTTAGTTGGTCAGCAACGGTAAGCATGGTGATGGCAGCCATGTGATCTGATGTCGCCGCGAAAACAGAACCCAGCAACTCGAACATGTCGTGGTGACTGCCTATATCAAAAGGCGCTGGATCCCAGTGAAGGCTGTGGGCCTGCATAAGGTAATCGTAAAGGTGCTGCTGGTCATTGAGGCGCACGCATGCCAATGCCATATTGAGGTAGCACGAAAGGTTGAAGCGAGCGTCATTCCACACATTACGATTAGCTATTACCTCAGTAAAGAGGGCAATTGATGCCACCGTATTACCTGCGTTTAGCTCAGATAGCGCAAGATCTACTTCGGCTCGGTACCGGTGCCATGAGATGTCAACGGAAGTTATTGCTGCTAATGCGGCACAATACCTTCGGGCGATTAAGAGGTTACCTGTAACGAGCGAGACATGACAAAGATCTGCCAGGCAGTCTGCCGCGAGTATTTCATCGCCCAAGATGCGTGCCTCATGAAGGCACTCTTCAAGCATCTGTTCTGCGGTCTGGTAGTCGCCTGCAGCGATTTTTACGCACGCTCGAATATCCTTACAGTAGATGGAATTATTGCGTCGCTGTAGTTTCTTGAGCAGTGTCTCTGCCTCGATATAGCCTTCCTCTGCCAGCATAAACTGACCCATCTCGCAGTTCACTGCAGCAATATTCATCAAGCTAGTCGCAATTCCCCTGGGATCGTTTAAGTCACGATAGGTACTGAGTGCCGGTGCATAGTAATGTGTCATTGCTGAACTACGTTGTCCTTTTGCCCATGCGAGGTTGCCACGGATGGTGAGTATACGAGCTATATTTCTCATGTCGCCAGTATGCTGAGATAGCTGCCATGAATCGTCGAGGTACGCTTCTGCATCGTCGTACATTCGTGCTCTGTAGGATTCGTGAGCGAGGATGCTTAACGAGAGTGCGGCGTGAAATTCGTCGCCAGCTTGTTGAGCAACCGCCAGGCTATCGCTTGCCAGGTTCATCTTTTGTACGCGGTCCAGGTTCTCCCGCGATGCGGACAGGTATGCAAGCATTGGTCGATATTTGTCAGCCTCTAGCATGGTTAGGCCTTTATAAGCGCGGGCTAATAGGATTTCGGCATCCTCGACCTCGCCTTGTGCAATTGCTATTTTCAGAAGGCCCAAGTCGGCTTTTAGCAGCATTTCTGGCCGGGTGTTTGCGAGATCACTTTGGCTTATTGCCTGTAGCACTACGCGCGCAAAAGAGAGATGGCCCCTCGCCTCCCAAAATTGTAGGAGGTTCCACGCTATTTCGGACAGATAGAGCAGTCTATTCAGCTCGTTCAATCCCCGTGCAATCTCATGTGCAAAAAGTGAAAGGTAATTGCTGTGCTCCGTCTCCAATCTGGTCAGCCAGATCGCTTGGTTCGGCCCGTGTAACTGGGACAACGCAATTTCAGAAAACCGGTGCATAACCGCTAGGAAGCGCAGATTCATGCCGTCATAGTTGGGGGAATCAGCTAGTACGCTCCGTACATACTGCTTAACCGGCTCCTGAAGAACGTAGGTTGCCTCGGGACCGCCTGGTATCAGCCTAACCAGTGACCAGTCGGTTAAAGAATAAAATGCACGCATCGTGGCTCGGTGATCGATGTTGGCTTCTTCGGCGATATTCGCGACGTGTTCAAGATGAAATTGTCCAGCGAACAGCGCCAAATAGCCCAGGAGCATCTGCTCATCGTCGCCTAGAAGTCTGTATGTCCAATCAATCAGTGCTGCCATCGTTTTATGGCGCGTTGGGCGTGTATTATCCTGTAAATCAAGCTCTGTTAATTTACTGGTTCGAAGGCTAGACTCCAGTGCAACCATTGACAAGTGGGCAGCACGCGCCGCAGCCATTTCCAGCGCGAGGGGGATACCCTCTAGCAGGTCACATATCCTGGCTATGTGCTGCACGTTATCATCTGTTGCGCGAAACGTCGAATTCGCCATCATCGCGCGTTCAATGAACAGCCTAACCGCGGCCGAGGAGCGCATGGTGCTCTCCAGGTTTGAGGCGCATTCGGTAGGAAGTGAAAGAGGAGCAACATTGAGCTTCCATTCCTCTACAATGGCCAGCGGTCGACGGCTAGTTGTTATCACCTTCAGTAAGGGGAGGTCAGCGAGCAGGCTTTTAACAACTTCTGCCGCATCGTCAATGACCTGCTCACAGTTATCCAGGAAAAGAACCGTTTCTCTGGCGCGGAGAACGCTTTTAATGCGGATTTCGCGCTCGTCACTGTGGTCATCGAATAGCCCTAAAGCGCGGGCGATGGCGGCAAAAATGTGTGCTCGATCCGTTACTGGAGCTAACTCAACGAAGCATACCGGTGTGCGCATTACCGTGGTAATCTGGTGCGCCGCCTCAAGTGCAAGTCGTGTTTTGCCTACGCCGCCGCTTCCTGTAAGCGTTATAAGGCGTGACTTTCTCAGGAGTTGGCATATTTCGGCAAGCTCCTGCTCGCGCCCGTGTATGGTGGCAATTGGCTGTGGAAATGATGCGAATTGTGGTGCCTCACATGCTGATGTCGTGGGGGCGACGACATCGTTAGCGGTACCGGGATTCATACGCGCCCTGGAGTAAATCTGTATCAACTCCGCGGATACATCTAGGTTTAGATCGTGGAGAAGCCGTGACCGGAACTGACGGAACGAAACAACCGCACGTGCATTGTCACCTAATGCGACGTAGCACTCCAACAACAGCTGGGTCAAGGGTTCATTGTAGGGATCAACCCGTAAGCCTTTGTCCAGAATAGGGATTGCTGTTGCGCAGTGCCCCTGGGCTATCTGTACACTGGCCAAAAGCTGCACACATCGTATGAAATCGAATTCGAACTGGGTTCGCTGCGCTAAAATCCATGGCAGCTCACAGCCTCTCAGCAATTCTCCCTGGTATATATCGACGCATGCCAGCAATTCTTCAGGCTTGGTGGAACTTGCTGTTGCACTGAATTGCAGGGCATCACAGCAATATTTTGAGGAGTCGAGTGAAATCAGTCTGTGACCGGTCTGCACAAGTATAGCTCGGTGCATTCCTAGCGCTGACCGCAAGTAGCTGAGGTTAAGTCGTAAATTGGCGAGAGCCTGCTGCTCCGTACTATCTGGCCACAGGCTTCCAGCCAACCACGAGCGATCCACCGCCTGCCCGCCGTGCAGTGCCAGTATTCCGAGCAGCCAACGCATGCTTCGTGAGCGCCATGCCTTAAATTCTGCACCATCTACAGTTAGTTGGAATCCACCGAGAATTTGGAGGTTGACAAGGTCAGTCATTTCAGTTCTCCGGCACTATACTGCAGCAACTGTGGTAGAGCTAAAAGCGTTATAACTCAAAAATTGAGATTTATACTGAAACTGTCAATACATTATAATTGCAATCGATCATTCCTTTTTCAACCGAGATCCATAAATTGGATTTTTGCAGAGTGCCCATTGTGGTGCTAGCGAGTTGCTGCGGTAAAAATCAGGGGAGAGGAAGGGGCGCGGCGGCTATGAAGTGTTACTGTGGAAGCATTCTCTGTTGGCGTATTGGCGCACGACTTACTGAAGGCATTGCATTTGGCGACTGGAGAGTTAAACGACTGGGGATGGAAGCACGATGAGTACGATTCGAGGTAGTGGTGGGAGCGAACCGTATGTGCTCGTTGACCCGCAACTCCCTGTAGAGGTGCGGGCCGACGGCTGTTATTCTTTTACCTGAAACCTCTTACCAGGCTGCCAATGAGCAATGCCCACCCGTTTGCAAGAACAAAGAGCAGAAGCTTTGCCGGTAGCGAGACTACTACAGGAGGTAACATCATCATGCCCATACTCATTAGCGTGGAGGCAACCACAAGGTCTATGACCAGAAACGGTAGGTAGATGTAGAACCCAATAATGAAGGCAGTTTTCATCTCACTAGTGAGGATCGGGTACAAGAGTTACCATACTGACGTTATCTGCCGTCTTTGGCATGGGTGAATGGGAGATTGAGATGAAGAACGTCAGGTCGCTTTTGTATGTCTGCCGGATCATAAATGACCGTAGCGGTGTTTCTGCTCTGTCAAGAGCCGTAGCAAACCCTATCTGTTTGTGCATGTACGGCTCGTATGCATTCGTATCAATCGCTCGAATTGTGGGCTGCATAATGAATAGGGTGAGAAAAAGCGCCAGCCCTATAAGTACCTGATTTGGTGGAATTTGCGGTGTGCCTAATGCGCTGCGTAGTATGCTAAAGACGATTACTATTCGCGTGAAGGCAGTAGTCATGATAATAATGGACGGTGCAAGGGTCAGCACGGTCATCAGTATCAGTATCTGTAGCGTTACGGCCACCTGCTTAGGATTGTGCGAGGAACCCATGCCTAGCTGAACGCTGGGGACGGGCAAATCGGCTGCCGATGCCCCATGCTGGATTAAGATGCACAGCGCACTCAGACTCAGCGTAATGAGTGCAAGGCGAAATGCTCGCGATCCAACGAGTTGAACCATTCCGGATTTTATTCTCGCAGAAAACGTCATCAACTTCACAGTGCCCCTTCCACCTCGGCGACGGTACGCAGCCGCTGCATTGAGCGCGTCACTGCGGTGCCTGCGGCTGCCACAGCTTCCCCGAGATCACCCATGATCGCACTGGATGGAAGCTCGGCCGCAGCGAAATCTACACCGTCAAGGTCCATTGCCGCAGCACGCATTAGCGCTCGAAAATCGCTGTCGTTCTCGTGCCCCTGTTCCTGAAATTCGGTAATGAGAGCCACACTCGAGCCACTTACACCTAGTAGCAGCAACTTACCTCGAACTTCCACTAGTGCAAGGCAACTGTTGCCCAGGGGGGTACTCTCTACCAGGCGGATATTACAGCTGTTAGCGTTTACCGGCTGTTTTTTAGAAACCATGGACCGTGCAATCGCCGCTACCGTACTGCCTGATTGTCGGCTGGTGGCACTGGGTTTAGGCAAGGTTTGCAAAGACAGATTTGCAGCGCTGCTACCAGTAAGTTTCTGCTGAAGACGCTTGATAATCTGCAGAGCACCCACAATCACAAATAGCACTGGTAAGAGGTAAACCAGCATAGACACGCCCTGTCCAACTGTTCGCATTGGGCTTGAAATTGGCTTGTCGTTAGCTGCGTTGGTATCTTGCCTGGTGAGCGCTATCGGGTTCGATGTGTTCATCGCTGCAATGGTTGGAGATTTGATCGCTCCAGCGGTGACGGCTGTGTTTTGCGACTTGCCGTGCGCCAGAAACACCGACTGAGGAGAATGACCGCCAACGTTGTGCAGGTTATGCCGGAAGGAACGTTCGGTGCGCATCCGCCATCGATAAATCCAGCGCTGCCGCCATCTAGCCCGCCATGACTGACCTCGAGCGGTTGAGATAGCCGCCGGTATTGAATGGGCTTCATGACTGGCTGTAGTAATGTTCTGCGCGTTTGCGCCCGTACCCATCAGGCAGATGACGCTAAGTGTAGCGGCAGCAACTGTCATTCTTCTGGCGACCATGGTAACCTACCTTCCCCGGCCTAAGCCGGCAACTCTCTCAACGGGACTAATAATCTCGGTGACTCTAATACCAAAGTTGTCTTCAATAACGACGACTTCGCCCTTGGCAATCAGACGGCCGTTAACGAGCAGATCTACTGGCTCTCCTGCCACTCGATCTAGTTCAACTATCGAACCGGATGAGAGTTCTAGAACGTCCTTGATGAGCATCCTGACGCGACCGAGTTCTACGGTTACATCAAGAGGGATGTCTAGTATCATGTCGAGACCGCGTGGCATACCAAGATCCGGCGCAGGTGTTGCACCTGTGGGTGCGGCAGCTGTTGGTTGTAAACCGGGAGCCGGTGCATCGAGCCCTGACGTGAGATCGCCAAGCATTGCAGCTAGCTCATCCTGGTCAAGAAGCTGATCACCTGAGGATTGCTGACTCTCCGCCGGCGCGAGAACGCGTGCCATGTCTGGAGTCATAAAAAGCGTGAGCTGGGTGTCCGAAAGGTCGTTAATTGTGAAGGAAAACGTTATCTCCACCGCGGAGCCGCTCATGGCGAAAACTGGCGGAAGGCTTAAGGTACCTAAATGGCTGTTGCAGGTTTCAAGGTCTAGCGTTTCGCCAACCTGGTTACCAATGACTGTTCCTAACCCCCGCGCGACACCAGTCATTGCGGTTTCTAGGGCAGGTATCTGGTCATCGGCTACCTGAGCAGGTGGATTTGCTCCGCTGTTCCCTTTCACAAGGTCCAGCATCAATGCGGCGGTCTCTTCTGAGACGACAAATAGGCTCTCGCTTGTAAGCAGGTTGTTAAAGTGAAACTGAGAGCAAAGTACCGAGTCATCTCGGGCAAGTAGCTCCTGAATAGGTACCTCGCGTACCACCGGAGACTCTAGTATTGTTTCGTGGTTTAGCTGCTCGGCGAATGCCAGTGCGAGCCCGGGGCAATATTCAGCGATTTGCGACTGAATGCCCTCAAGTTCAACAGGTGTAATATCCGGCATGAAATCCTCCAGAATGGTAAATCGTTTACGCGGTACGGCGGTGTCTTGTGCCAGGAGCGGCACCGTTGTCTGTGTCGTTGCTTCGACGGCTTATGTAAATGGCCAGTTTTTTGCCCCGAATACCGGGCTTACCCCGGAACTTGGTTCGGTTGTCTACCATTACTTCTACATCCTCGTGCTGCTCACGGTTTAGTCTTACTACATCGCCAACTTTCATATTAAGCAGGTCGGTCACTGCGAGCATGGTGCTGCCCAATTTTACAGATAGCTCAATGGATGTTCGCTCCAGCCGCTTTGCCAGAACTCCGGCATGTTTACCTGTGTTTTTCTTAATGCTGCTAGAGAACCAGCGTTGCGCGCTAAGCTTGGTCGTAATGGGTTTTAGAAGCAGATATGGTATGCAGATAGACATTGCCCCACGAAGGTCGCCCACCTTGATTTCAAAGAGAATGGACACGACCACGTCATTGGGGGGCACTATCTGTACGAACTGTGCCTGTGTCTCCATGGACTCCCGCTTGGTTGTAAACTGGGCAATGCCCTCCCAGGCGGTATGGAAATCTTTGAGTGCTCGATTAATAATCGACTCAGTGAGTGCTTTTTCAATGTCTGTGAGTACACTGGTGTTTTTCACCATACTGCCTGGTCCACCAAGCAGGCGGTCTATCATAGAGAGGATAACGTTAAACTCTACTTCTAGAAGTGCCTGGCCTGCGAGAGGAGCCATACTAAAGATATTGATTATGCTGCTTGTAAGAGATCGAATGTACTCGTCATAGGGGACTTGCTCCACGCTAACCAGATCGACATGAACGGGTACCCTAAGGTAGGCGGATAGTGAGGAAGCGAATAGACGTGCAAAGGTTTCATGCAGCATCTGCAGCGTGCGCAGCTGGTCTTTTGCGAATTTGTCAGGCCGCCTGAAATCGTAAATCTCATAGGCGATCGGGGTTTTGTTGTCGCGTCGGGCGGACGTCGGGGCCGGCGGAGCCGCAGCGCCAGCCGTCGCCGTAGATGAGCTGCTTCTAACGGGCTCTGGGGCTGCACCAGGTGATTCACCACCGTCGCCGCTTAGGGAAGCCAACAGCGCCTCTATCTCGACCTGGGAGAGTATTTCTGCCACGAGTTCTTCCTCTACTTTTGCACTATGCGCCGGCTTAAAGCGGGAGAACTGCACCGGCTAACGAGTTACCTAATGGATGTCGATGTTCTGCGACACCTTTTATCCCTACTCATTATCGGCCGAACTTCAGGGCATCTTCAGGCAAATTTACGGGGTGGAATGAGTCAGATATCGTGGAGGCTGCTCAGGCACGTGAGGGACACACGCACTTTAGAGATCTTTACGATAAACCTTGCCGAGGCAGAGTATTATTTCATTGGGACATATGTGCATGGACCACTTTGCCAGATTTAACCCGGCCTGTATGTGCGATTAGCGAGTACCGCTGCTATAAAAAGGCGATTTAGAATGAGTGACCCGTTGCGTATCATGCATTTTGCGGATACACACTTTGGCGTTGAGAATTACGGCAAATTGGACATTGCCACGGGTATTCACTCCCGACTACTCGACTTCCGCAGGTCTTTGGGGCGAGCCGTGGAACTAGCGCTGCAGGCAGGAATAGACTACGCCCTGTTTGCAGGGGATGCCTTTCATTTGCAGGCTCCGCGCCCCACAGAGCAACGTGAATTTGCCGACGCTTTGCGGCCTCTCCTCGAAGCTGGAGTTCCGATTGTGCTGGTAACAGGCAATCATGATATGCCAACGGCTAGGGGGCGAGCGGCTAGCGTCGATATTTACAGGGCCCTGCGAGTTCCAGGCGTTACCGTGGCCGATGCTCCGGCAGTGTACACTTTGCAATGTCCACGTGGCCCGCTCAAGGTTGCTGCTTTACCTTATATGTCTAGCTCTTTGGCGCATGCCGATGATGTTGGCACGATCCGGCAGCGTCAGCACGCAGCGGCTGCGCTCTATCGGAAGGCTCTCGGGAACCTCGCCGTTGAAGTTGGGGATCCTAAGGAGTGTCCGGTAGTGCTCGTAGGCCATTTGCTCGTGGAGGGTGCAACGCTATCTCCCTGGCAACATGGCTCGTCAACGCACTATCTTGAACCTACGTTAACAGTTAACGAGTTGCAACAGGGCCCGTGGGACTACGTCGCTCTTGGACATCTACACAGGTATCAGGTGCTTTCGCTCGGAAGTGCGCCACCAGTGGTGTACTGCGGAAGCGTGGATCGAATTGACATTGCAGAAGCAGGAGAGTCGCGCGGCTTTGTGCTTGCCGAGGTAAGCAGAGGCAGAGCTATTCACAGATTTGTTGATGTGGACGTCTGCCGCCCCATGTGCCAGCTTGAGATTAAAGCAGTTGGCGACAACCCTACTAAGGCAGTTCTGGATGAACTGGTAACGCGTGACTGGAATGGTGTAATCGTGCGGCTTATTCTTGCATGTGAACACGGACGACGAGGTGTCGTAGATGAGGCGAGGGTTCGATCGGCGCTCGCTTCGGCCCAGGACATCTCCATCGTCTATCAGTCGCTCACCCCAGAAACTACTACAGACATGGTTACGATTAAGCCATCTGATGTGCGGGCTCAGTTAGAGAGCTATCTTAGTCGACCGGACTTGCGCAGCCGTAAGCAGGTACTGTTGCAGACTGCGGAACCACTGCTACAGCAGGTAATGGCTGAACCAGACGAGAAGGAAATGACGCAGTGATTCCTGTGGAGCTTACACTTAAGAACTTCATGAGCTACGGCGAACGACCAGAAGTTTTGTCATTTCAGGAATTTCACATTGCCTGCCTGTCCGGCGATAATGGAAATGGGAAAAGTGCACTGCTAGATGCAATTACGTGGGCCATTTGGGGAAGAACAAGAGTTTCTGGTTACGCAGTAACAAGCGATGAGGCATTAATTCGAACAGGCGCGGAAGAGATGGCTGTGCGCCTTGAGTTTGAGGTTGACCACGCGCGATACCGCATTATCAAGCGCCTTAAGCGAGGTGGAACGTCCCGCAAACCTTCACTAACGGTCGCACTGTCAACGTTGCAGGCCGACGGTACCTGGAAGAAGCTCGGTGCATTACAGGGAAGTTTTCAGAAGAGGATTGACAGAATTGTTGGCATAAGCTTTGAGGTGTTTGTGCAGAGTGCCTACCTCTTGCAGGGCCGCTGGGATATGCTATCCCGTAATTCGCCAGCCAAAAGGCGAGCACTCTTAAGTGAAGCTTTGGGTTTGGATGTCTACGAAAAACTCTCTGCGGCCGCGGCAGACGAGGCTCGTCGGTGTCGTAAGGACATTGCCAAGTTGGACGCATTGCTACGCAAAGTCGATACAAATAGCGTAGCGCTACCTCGGATTGCAGCGGCAAAACAAGCTGCTGAACTCGCGGTGATGGAGGCCGCACGTGCGCATGCCGTATGTGAAGAGCGCCTTGCAAGGCTTCATGCCGAGGCGGTTAGCAGTAGCCAGGTACTTTTGCACCGGCTAAGCCTCATTGAACAGCTTCATACCAGTTCCGACCAGTACAAAGAATTAACCAGGGAGTTGACAGAACGCGAGGACGAACTGCGGCAAACACAGGATGTTGTAAACGCGCGGGAGGCTGTGGAGCGCGACTATTTTCTTCTTCAGCAGCTCGTTGTTCAGCGGGACACGCTCACGCCTGCGCTAGCGGACCAGGCTCGGTGTGAGAACGAATTAAACGAGGTCCGCGGGCGCCTGCAACAGGAAGAGGACAAGCTGCTTGCAGAAATACGCCTGGCAGAAGTCGATGTGGAGGCTTACAAAAAGGAAGCTGCCAGGATCGTAGAAATTGACGCGAGAATAGCACATCTGACCATGGAACTTAGGCCCGCTGAAGAGCGTGCTGGTGAACTCGGGCTGCTTAAATCGCAGTTTGATCAGGTTGAGCAGCAGTTTGAGCAGGAGCGAGGGCGTCACGATATTTTGAAGAAGCAGCTTGCCGATTATGAGGCTTTGATGGCGGCTGTTATGCGGCAGCATCGCTGTTCAGAATGTGAGACGTCACTAGACACTTCACAACTGCAGCTACTTGTGGAGAGGCAAAACCGGCAGCGGGCTGAGATGGCCGCTGAGCTGGAGAAGTTGCGCACGCGAGGAGCGAGGCTGTCGCAGGAAAAGCGCAGTCTTGCTTCGGGTGTGACAATGGCAGCTCAGGCTGCCGAGGAGGCCTCCAGAATACGAGGCGCATTGGAGGAACGGCAACGAGAGCGCGAGGACTTACGAACCCAGGCAGCTCCGTACGATGCCAGCATGGCAAGATTGACAAATCTTAAAGCTCGTCACAAATCCGGTGACTTTGGACCCGCGCTCAGAATAAAAGTGCGCCAGCTAGAAGGCGAGCATCAACGACTGTGTATACTGGCAGCACAACTACAGGATGTACAGGGGCAGATTACTCAGCTTGAGCCCGCTCGTGATCGCTACCAGCGATTCTCGCAGGCTGCAAAGCAAATAGTGGAGCTTTCTGCGGAGGTGCAAAGGAAGCGCACGCAGCTCCAGGAGCTTGGCAATAGAATTTCTGCTTTTGAGAGTGAACTTGCTAATCTGGGCGTGCCTGATAACTCCGCAGACGTGAGCCTTGCGGTAGAACAGTGCCAACGTGAGGTGGATGCCGCGCAAATGGAGCTTCAGGACCGCCAGAAGAGATTAGCAGCTCTTGAGCTTGAGTTTATGTCGGTCGAACAGGCGGCCATGGAAGCCGCTAGATTAAAACAGGAGATAGCCGCATCATCAGAGCAACTCGCGCTAAACACAACGCTTACCGAGGTTTTTGGTCCAGAGGGAATCCCTCATACTATTCTTTCGGATCTGATTCCCAGGTTACAACACCTCACTAATTCCTTGCTTGCAGCGCTCTCAGCAGGAAAGCTCTCGATTGAGCTGCTGCTGGAAAAGGCCGCCAGAACATCCATTAGGGAGGGGGCGGTACTTGAGATTCTGGTAAACGATGGTGCTGGCTGTCGGCCTTACGAACTATTCAGCGGAGGCGAGGCGTTTCGCGTAAACTTTGCTCTCAGGCTGGCGCTCTCAAAGCTCCTGGCGAGTGTTGCCGGGGTGCCGCTGCATACAATTTTTATTGATGAGGGGTTTGGTTCTCAGGATGGATCTGGTCGGCAGCGAGTGGTTGAAATGCTTCGGGCCATCGAGAACCAGTTTGCAAAGGTGGTGGTAATCACCCATGTTGACGAAATCAAAGAATCCTTTGCAACGAGAATTGAGATTACGCGAGACGAGGATGGATCACATGTTGCCCTGCTGAAATCCCGAGGCGTACCCGGGTAAGGTATTATACTAACACCACCGTGAAATCAGTTTGGTTCGGATCCTTATGCAATCTTTATCAGCCACTGTACTAGTTATTGTTTCGTCCGCCGGTGTAGAACTACCCCAGCAGGATCTGGCAGCAGATGACAGTACCGTTGACAGCCGGAGCCACTGGATTGTTGTAGTTTACGACAACGATTTCAATACAGTCGACCAGGTGATACGCATTCTAATTACGGCTACGAAGTGTTCCATTGCTGAGGCTGAAATAGAGACCTGGGAGGTACACCACCTTGGGAAATCTGTGGTTCATCATGGTGACCGTCCAGAGTGCGAACGTGTAGCTGGGATTATACGGACCATAGGTATAAGGGTAGAAGTGGTGGAGGAATCGTAAGTACAGCGAGTCAGTCTAAACCATTATGCGGGGAAATTTAGTTGGGCACGAGAAAAGGTAGAGATTTAGCAGGGATACCCATGACATTTGCAGCACGTCGGCATCCCGACGCTGATATCAGGCTGGATGCCATGGTGAATACGGACGAAGTTGCCGGTTACCTGCAAACAGAGCGCGAGTCTCTCATTCAGCGCATCCTTCACCCCGCTGGGCTACCTGCCGGCGGCTTCGCAATGGCACATGCATTTTCTGATCTTATGGACAGGGTTATTCGAAGACTGTTTCATATCGCTTGCGCCAAACATGAGGTCGATCCCACTACATTGCCGATCGCCCTTGCCGCTACAGGCGGGTACGGTAGGCGCGAACTCAGTCCCTACTCAGATATAGATATCACGTTTATACCGCAACGCGATGGTGACACCAGAACAGACAAGGTCATTCGCGATCTTTTCGCACTCCTCATGGATGTTGGTAACACGCGATGCGGATTGGAAGTTGGCTATGCATACCGACTATTTGAGGATTGCACCAGCCTGGATCACCAAACAGCTTGTGGCTTACTGGATGCAAGGTTTATAACTGGCAGCGAACGCCTGTTTATACAGTTTGAGGATGCCTACTGGACGGGGTTTAACGCAACTGATTTCATTTTTAGCAAACTGGATGAGCGGCGATCGATACTGAAGAAGTGGGGCGATACTCCGCTTCAGGTGGAACCCAACCTAAAAGAGGGACCGGGTGGCCTGCGCGATATACAGACAATGGTGTGGCTCATTCAGGCGCGTCAACACCTCAGTGCTGCCAGAGTGCGTGGTGACCGAGCATGGGAGGCAATCTCGCGTGAGATGGAGCTCAGCTCTGAAACTTGCACTGGACTAGGTATCGCCAAAGAGAGAATACTGCAGGTTCGCAACTGTCTCCATGCATCTGCATCGGCAGAGCGCGATCAGTTGGTTGTAACAAGGCAAGAAGAGGTTGCCGAGCTTCTAGGCTACGTAGCAGATGATCATTCCCCGCCGATTGAGCGGTTGATGGCTGACTTGTATGCCCACCTGAAACTCGTACGCCGTGTGACTCGTCAAACGATGGAGCACATCGAAAACTGCAGGTTGATTGTGGGTGTTGGACTAGATTGCAGGCGCAAGAAGCTGGTACCCGCAAACGATTCACTCACAAGCGACGATCCTACCTGGTTGTTATGGGCGTGTGAACTTGCCCAAAAGTACGGTTTGGATTTTAGCCGTTCGCTAGAGAACCTTGCGATAGATCTGGTCGGGCAGGGTGCATGCACACACGATGACATAACTGCCGCACAATGTTTCACGCGCATACTTAGCAATTTAGGCAGGGTGTATCCCACGCTTCAGCGAATGGCTGACCTCTCAATATTAGAATGGTACGTACCAGAATTCCGCGGACTTATGAATCTTATTCCGTATGACCCCGCGCACGATTTTACCGTTGGTCAGCATACTCTCTTTGTGGTGCGCAACCTGGAGTCTATTCTCACCTGGACAACTGCGGATGGCGAAGAGGCAGTGGAATTTCGGCAGGTGCTTGAGGAACTGCCTCATCCCGAGCGCCTGATGCTGGCAGCGCTGGTGCACGACTGCGGCAAAGCAAATCCGGAGGTGCCCCATGCAGAAAGTGGCGAGATCCTTGCACGAACCATCGCCCAAAGGCTGGGCTGGGACTCTGCTGCGTGCGAAGACACCGCATTTCTCGTAAAACAGCACCTGCTAATGGCTGAGACGTCTCGTCTGCGTGACTTGAATCTGGACAGTACAATCAACGATTTCTGCAAGGTGGTGAATGACGAAGATAGGCTAAACATGCTGTATCTCTTAACCTATGCCGATACGCGTGCGGTTGGCAATGGGGTATGGACTTCTGTAAAGGGTAAGTTCCTTCGCGAGCTGTGGTTAAGAGCAGGGGCGATGCTCTACAAGCCGGAGAGCAGTGAGATGGAAGATAAGACCCTAATGCGTGCCCAACGGCGGCTGCATCGTGATCTCACCCTGCAAAACCTTCCAGCAGATGCCGTAAGCGAGCATATAGCCGCAATGCCGGCAGGCTACTTGCTCAATCAGCCTCCTAACAGAATTGCCGTTCACATTGGCTTCGTTGATCGTGTGAGACAAGGCGAGATAATAGCCGATTTTCAGGACGAGCCTCGCGCTGCTTACACAGAGCTTACTGTGGTGGCGCCAGACAGCCCTGGTCTGCTTAGCCGCATAGCAGGCGTTCTCTACCATGCAGGTGTCGTCGTTCACGGAGCACAGGTTGCCACGCGAGTCAGCGAGACCGACCGCATAGCGCTCGACGTGGTGTGGATAGAACACCGGGGACGCCAGTTACTGCTGGGAAAGCAGAAGGAGATTCGCGTAAAACTGCTTGATGCACTGTCGCCGGGTACGCAGCTGCAAGCTCCCGTAGAACGGCCGCCTAAACCAGTAGAACTGCTTAACATTCGTAACGACATTTCCGAGGCCCACACTGTCATTGAAACATCAGGGCCTGATGAACAGGGAGCCCTCTATTGGCCCTCGGCAGCAATTGCCCGTTTGGGCTGGGATGTTGTTAGTGCACGAAGCAGCACCTGGCAGGGCGCTGTAAGGGCCGTTTTTTACGTGAGAGGCTTGCGCGACGTACCCGAGCGGATCGCGCGTGAGCGACTTTTGCGTGTGCTTAACGGTATTGATGAATCACAACCGCAAGGTTAGTTCTCGTGGTTGGCCGTCTGGTTGCTGGGACACATTATCCGGAGGAATTTATATGTTTACACCGTTTCAGAATGAATATCCGTACGCCAATTTCTCTGAAGATCGACCCAAGAGAAAAATGGAGGAGGCACTTAACCTGGTCAGCGGCCAATCCGGGCGCGTTTGTCCGTTGGTTATAGGTGGTCGCCGTATTGAAACGGTGGAGCAGCGCGAGATTAAAAATCCGGCACGGTGGTCACAAATTCTAGGGTCTGTGTGTCAGGCACCGTTAGAGATGGCAGACGTCGCCGTGAAAGCGGCATCTGCTGCATTTCCCTCCTGGTCAGCGCTATCGGCTACTGAACGGGCACGTTACTTTGTTGCGGCGGCCGCGATTCTGCGCAGGCGCATTTATGAGTTCTCTGCAGCAATGGTCTTAGAGGCTAGTAAGAGTTGGATTGAAGCCTATGCTGACGCCGCAGAGGCAATTGACTTCCTTGAGTTCTACGCGCGTGAAGCAGTGCGCTGGCAGCAGCCTGGCGCCACCACGCCATTTGCGGGGGAAGAGAATGAGGTGTTGCAACTTCCGCTGGGGGTGGGGGTTATAATCGCCCCGTGGAATTTTCCACTTGCTATACTTGCTGGTATGACCGCCGCGGCTGCCGTAACAGGTAACACAGTTGTCATGAAGCCTGCTGAACAAACGTCTATAATCGCAAGCCGGTTCATGGATTTACTGGAACTTGCGGGCCTGCCAGCTGGCGTAGTTAACTATTTGCCAGGTCCCGGTGAGTCAGTTGGCGCCGCTCTGGTAGAGCATCCCGGGGTGCGCTTCATCTCGTTTACAGGGAGCCGCGATGTTGGAGTGCAGATACACGCAAAGGCTGCGGTTGTGCAACCCGGACAGAAATGGTTGAAGCGCACCGTGCTCGAGATGGGCGGCAAGGACGCAATTATAGTAGACCAGGGAGTGAACCTTGATGTTGTTGCGGCCGAAGTGGTGGCGAGCGCCTTCGGCTTTCAGGGCCAAAAGTGCTCGGCCTGTTCCCGACTTATTGCACATACTGCCGTCTACGATGAATTGCTAATAAAGATAGTGGAGCGAACTAGAAAGCTGGTGGTAGGAGATCCTGCCCAATTTGGTGTGCACATGGGGGCGGTGATAGATCGCGAAGCCTATACGAAAATATTGAACTATGTAAGTATTGGTCAGCAGGAAGGACGCATTCTAATGGGTGGGGCCGATCGCGAGACGCAGGACCAGACTGGCTGGTATGTGCATCCGGTCATTTTCGCGGATGTAGCGCCGGATGCACGTATCGCTTGCGAGGAGATCTTCGGTCCCGTATTGAGCTGCATTCGTGCTGACAGCTGGGATCATGCAATTGAAATTGCCAATGGCACCGATTACGGCCTTACAGGTGCAGCGTTTTCGTATAACCGGGCGCACCTGGAACAGGCTCGGCGCGAGTTTCATGTGGGGAACCTCTACCTTAACCGAAAATGTACAGGTGCACTGGTTGACGTTCAGCCATTCGGCGGCTTCAACATGTCGGGAACGGATAGCAAGGCAGGTGGGCGCGAGTACCTCGGTCACTTTCTTCAGGCAAAATCCATTTCCGAACGGTGGTAATCTGCGCTCATGAACATCGCCGTAATCGGGTTAGGGGCTGCTGGCGCTTCGACCTGCCGGCAGCTTGCAAGGCGTGGACACAAAGTTTCAGCTTTCGAGCAGTTCACGATTGGCTCGGACAAAGGCAGCTCTTTTGGCGAAAGCCGTATTATCCGATACACATACCCTGACGCATTTTACACCCGGCTTATGGGGCGTGCATACGACCTCTGGCGAGAGATCCAGGTTGAAGCACGACAGGAACTACTGGTGCAAACCGGAATAATGATCATCGGAACTCCGCACCAGCCTGCATTTCAGGATGTCGTCTCCAGCCTTCGGGCCTCGGGTGTGGAATTTACGTTGATCACTCCAGAGGAGTGCAAGGAACTTGCTCCTGCAATTCGACTGCAGAGCCATGAGTGCGCTATATTTCAAGCCGAGGGTGGCTTCTTGCGCGCAACACGGTGCGTGCAGGCTATCAGCGCGCAAGCGGCGAACTGCGGTGCAATCCTTCTAGAGAATATGGAAGTGAGGAGCATTGAAGATTCCCCTACTGGGGTAGACCTGGTATTTAAGGATGGCAGCAGAAGATCATTTGACAAGGTGGTTGTAGCCGCAGGTCCGTGGGTCGGTAAGCTGCTTTCGCCTTCGTTACCTGTTACAGTGACGCGTCAGGAGATCGGTTATTTCAAAATTGACCACGGCGCCCAAGATTTTGAATCCAACAGAATGCCGGTGTGGATAGATCTCAAAAACCTTAACTATGGTTTTCCGTTGGACGGAGTTATTGACGGCGTGAAAGCAGCCTCACATAAGACGGGAGCAATTGTGGATCCCGACAGGTTGCCGAGGTCGCAAGACTCGCTCTACCAGCAGGCACTCGCAGCGGATGTTCAAAAGCGTCTTCCGGGGCTCTCAGATAGAATTGTAAAGTCACAGGTCTGTATGTACACGAATACGCCAGATGAAGACTTCATACTTGACTGGGCACCAGGAAGCGATCGTGTTTACATTGTAAGCGGTTGTTCTGGGCATGGTTTCAAGTTCACACCGCTATTGGGTGAAATCGCCGCGGCAGCAGTAACTGGCGATGACTTGAACATCGACGTTTCCCGTTTTTCGCTAGCACGCTTGTCCCAAACCGATCAACCTTAAGGTTCACCACGAAACGTTAAGTTTTAACATAAGCAAGATGCAGGAAGGTAGGGAATATGGCTCGTGAAACCAGTGAGTCACAGGCATCTACCTGATACCGGACTGATAAAACCCCGTTATTTGCAAGCAATTTAATTCTATAGGCATTGTGAACAATCGGTTGATGCTTCTTTAAACTAAAAACTGCATATTACATTTGTGATTACGATAATTCGTTTGTGCATCCGCCGTTAGTAGGATGTGCAAAAACTGCTTGTACGGTAGACTTCTTTATAAGAGCGGGTTCTTATTGAACACGATGAATCTCACTGAATCGAGCTCTTAAACGAAGGAGTCCGACATGCGAATCGGAGTGCCCAAAGAGTCCTATACCACCGAGAGACGCGTTGCCCTTGTGCCCACCGCGATTGCACCGCTGAAAAAAGCAGGTGTGGAGGTCGTGATTGAATCTGGGGCAGGCATCGAAAGTGGTGTGTTGGATCAGGCTTACGTGGACGCGGGAGCCACCGTCATTGCAACACGCAATGAACTCTTCAAAAGTGCAGACATTCTCGTTCAGGTTCGAGGGCTAGGGGCAAACCCAGACGGATGGAAAGCCGATCTGGAAGCGATGCACGAAGGCCAACTACTTGTAGCAACCATGGATGCGCTAGCCGCACCAGAACCCCTTAAAGACGCCATGGCAAAGGGAATTACAGCGTTCGCGTTAGACATGGTACCGCGCATTTCACGTGCCCAGGCTATGGATGTGCTCTCCTCGCAGGCGAATTTGGCAGGCTACTGTGCCGTTTTGGTAGGGGCGAATGCACTACCAAAGATCTTACCGATGTTGATGACCGCCGCTGGAACCATCACTCCAGCTAAGGTGCTTGTGATGGGAGCTGGAGTAGCCGGCCTGCAATCTATTGCTACCGCACGAAGGTTAGGTGCCGTGGTAAGCGGGTACGATGTGCGTCCGGCTGCAAAAGAGCAAATTGAGAGTTTGGGCGCGCGAGCCGTTGAACTGGCAATTTCTACAGAGCAGTCGCAAGACGCGGGTGGATATGCGAAAGCAATGGATGCGGCTTTCTACGCAAAGCAGGCTGAATTGTTGGCGCAGGTAGTGGCGGAAAGTGACATCGTGATCACGACCGCGGCAGTACCAGGCCAGCGCGCACCTGTTCTTGTTACTACCGCCATGGTTGAGCAGATGCAGCCCGGATCTGTAGTGGTTGATATTGCAGCGGAACGAGGCGGAAACTGTGAGCTTACCGTGCCCGGTGAGGTGGTGCACCACAAGGGCGTTACAGTGTTGGGTCCTCTTAACCTTGCCTCAACTGTTCCCGTTCATGCAAGTCGGCTGTTTAGTAAGAACATCTCAACATTTCTGCTGAACATGATTAAGAAGGGCGAATTGCAGTTAGACCTTGAAGATGAGATCATCCGCGATACCATGCTGACACACAAGGGAACTATTACTAGCGCTCGACTCATTGAGCGTCTGGGCATTACGCCGCAAACGGCGACGGCCGAGAAGGAGAGCTGAATGTCCTCTATCATCGAGAACCTCTATATATTCGTGCTGGCCACGTTTTTGGGGCTGGAAATCATTAGGCGGGTTTCACCACTGCTTCATACCCCGCTCATGTCGCTCACCAATGCCATTTCCGCAATCAGCCTGGTGGGCTCGATCGTGTTGCTTGGGGAGCAGGTTAACACACTGAGTACTGTTCTAGGTGCTGTTGCCGTATTCGCCTCCATGACCAACGTTGTAAGTGGATTCCTTCTAACCGACCGCATCCTTAAGATGTTCAAGAAACGCGAGCCCAAACAAAATGAACAACCTTCACCAAGTAAGCAGTAGTCTGCCCTTATTCACATCGGTAACATACCTTGCTGCGGCAGTCTTGTTCATACTCTCCCTAAAATGGCTTAACACTCCGTCTACCGCTCGTAGAGGTGTGCTCGCAGGCGAATTGGGGATGATCGTTGCCATTGCAGGGACATTGGTTCTGCCCAGTATTGAATCATTCAAATGGATCATTATCACCCTTCTGCTCGGTACAGCTGTAGGAATCCCCATTGCAGTCTACACACCAATGACCGCTGTACCACAGCGAACAGCTCTTTCCCATTCGTTCGGTGGCCTGGCGGTAGGCTGTGTTGGTGTCGCCGAGTTCTTTGTGTGGCATGCTCATGAACACGAGAAGCTCACGCACTTTAACGTTGGCGTGCTGTGCCTTGAGGTGCTTTTAGGATTCCTGACTTTTACCGGCAGCCTAATGGCAGTTGCCAAGCTGCAGGAACTCATCCCCACCAGGCCGATGACTTATAAGGGCCAGAACATCATTAACTTCATCCTGCTTGGAATTGCCATTCTTCTCGGCGTCTGGCTGACAGTTGATCCTAGCCAAACAGAACTGTTTCTGCCGTTTGCCGTAATGGCAATGATCTTTGGTGTGCTTCTTATTCTGCCAATTGGCGGCGCGGACATGCCCACTGTTATTGCACTGTTAAACTCCTATGCTGGCCTCTCTGCTTCAGCAATGGGGTTTGTACTCAATAACAAGATGCTCATTATAGCAGGAACGCTTGATGGGTCGTCGGGGTTTATCCTGTCGGTCATCATGTGCAAAGCAATGAACCGGTCGTTTACCAACGTGCTATTCGGTGCTTTCGGGCAGGTGGTTGCCTCTACTGGCGAGGCTAAGGAGCAACGGAGTGTACGCAGCGCTCAGGCAGAAGAGGCGGCGGAAATTCTTCAGTCGTGTTCCAACGTCGTTATAGTTCCAGGATACGGTATGGCCGTGGCACAGGCCCAGCACAAAGTGCGTGAGCTGTACGATGCCCTCACCAAGAAGGGTGTTGACGTGAAGTTCGGTATTCATCCCGTCGCGGGACGAATGCCTGGTCACATGAATGTCCTGTTAGCTGAAGCAGATATTCCGTATGACAGGTTGTTTGAGATGGATGAGATCAATCCTGAAATGCCTCGTACGGATGTCGCCCTTATCATCGGTGCAAACGACGTAACTAACCCCGCTGCACGATATGACAAATCAAGCCCAATTTACGGCATGCCAATTATTGATGTCGACAAAGCCAACTCAGTAATGGTCATCAAAAGGAGCATGAACGCGGGATTCGCCGGCATACAGAACGAGTTGTACTTTATGGACAAGTCTCTTATGCTATTTGGAGATGCAAAAGGGTTCGTTGCCGACATGGTTAAAGCAATCGCCGAAAATCATTGATCGTAGAAGTGGTTTCGTATCAAAGCAACTGGGCTGGGCTTTCAATAGCCCAGCCCAGTTGTCATAGTTAACGAGTGCGCGCCCCTCTGCAGGGTTGTCAATTCGCTGTATTCAGCGAGACATATGGCAGGCCACGGCATTTAGCGAAGGTAAAGCCTGACCATTCACCGCGGTACGGTTAAACATGACGTACCAGTCAGGCTTCGTTACTTTCAGCTCAGTAGCTGTTGCCCGCAAAGGTACCGCTATTGTTAAACTCGTTGCCTTTCGCGAGCCCAAGAAAGGTGAATGTGCCCTTCACGGCGCTGGTACCAGGAGAAGTTGTCACCACAACGGTTCCGGAAGGAATTACTCCCGTTGCCGCGGGCCAACCGTTGGTCACTGTCATTGTTCCCGTAGTAATGACCGCGGTTCCTAGGGTTACTGCGGTACCGGTACTGTGTGAAGCTGTCGAGGATCCATCCTGTACAAATGCAATTGCACGGCCGTCTGGCATGATAAACACGCCTCCGGTGCCAGTGTTGGCCGGTGCAATGTTGCCCGAAGTGGTAAACGTGCCTATGACCGCAGCGCTTTTGGTTCCTGCGTCGTTGTGCGACGTGGCTTCCCAATGACCGGAGACGTTTCCTGTGCTTGCGGTCCATGTACCATGGGCCTCACCTCCGTCAAGCTGTCCCGTAATCTTATACAATCCATCTGTGCTGCTGCCGGAAAATGAGCCGTCGGATGCTATCGTTGCAGTCACCTGGTCTGCGTCCGTCACGTTCCAGTTACCATCAGTGATTAGAATAACTGCTTGAACGGTGCTTGTGGTGGGATCTGATACGAGTTGCACAAGGCCATGTGCCTGGGAGGAGGAACCTGAGTCGCCGCTGTCGGAAGAATTTGATGCCCAGGGGTCTTTGCTAACGAAAGCTAAACGTGCAATAGACTTGGCAGCCTCTGTCTCCACGCTAGCGACCTCAGATTGGTGCTGTTCCAGCCCTTTCGTTAGGTCGATAGTCGGAGCCGTTCCTGCTGCAGCTTGCGCAGCGACCGTCGCCTCGAAGTTTTGTTCAATCGTTGTTAGGTCGTCGCTGGGTGTAACGACGTTGGAAGAAATCTGCTGAAGGACGTAGCTGCTCGCAACTGTGGTATCCTGGTCCACTGGCTCTGTTACAGGAGTGGTAGCAGCTACGTGCACATAACTTCCCAGTTGCAATGTCGTGGGTGTGCCAGTACTCGATGTAACGGTTTTGGTAGCTTCTACAATATAGCTATGCCCGGCAGTTGTGTTACTAAAGCTGTAATTTCCGCTACTGTCACTGGTGGTGGTTTCGCTAGGTGTGCCGGATAGTGCTGCAACACCACTATTGGTGATGTCGTAAAGGTTGACGGTGGCGCCGGGAAGCGGGATGGAGCCAGAAACTCCTCGGGTGGGCGTTCCAGACGGCACAGTCACTGTGCCACTGAGTGCAGCGGCTTTCGTAATGGCACCACCGCCCCCGCCGCAGCCGGCTACGCTGGCAATCAATAGAGGTGAGGCTGCCACAAGCAACCTGGTGAATCTACCTGATTTTAAAAGATCATTCATACTCGCACTCCTAAGGCTGTATTCATGTGCCCGTTTAGTACGACACAATGAATACTGCAGTATCGGTGCAAAATACAAAACTCTTGAATTTTCATCGGCAATCTTACCTGAATCAAACATTTAGATGAAAAATTCTGCAAAATTACCGACTATCACAAGTACCTGATGTTGTGGGTATATTACGTGCCCAAAGATGGGCAGGTAGACCTATTCGGCATGTTTATGCCCTGAATACATCACTTTGTTAACAGGCGTACAGCTGCCGCGCGCATCCAACTAATTAGTTACGATGATACGGCGGCAGTTATTGGAAATCTGCCCACAGGCTACGCCTGAAGTTGGCTATCTACTACCACTTATCTGTTCTAAAAGGTGGTGCAGGGAGGTTAGCACCATTGAACAGGTTGCAGACCGGTGCGTCGGCCCAAGCATATCGGACAGCCACAGGATGAGGGACGTCTGGTGAGCTCAACACCACAGTGTTGCCGACGATATGTGCGTCGGCCCACACAAAATGTCTGTCCGCTCCAGCAATAGCAAATCCCTGAAGTTTTGACCCATGGGCCAGCGTGGTCTCTTCGGTTTTCAAGCCGCCATTGGTGTGCGTGAAGAATATTGTTACCTGGCTGCCGTTAACACGCATAGATCTGAATTGCGGGCCAGAATCTACAACATTTTTGTGATAAGTGTGTCGCAATGCAAGGAGACAGAGACGCAATCCAACATCACGCTTATCCTTTGGATGGATATTGTGTGGATTTCCGATGTCAATGCATGTGGCAAGGCCAGAGTTAGGAACGGTACGCGCGGTAATAGCCTGCGCCTCCTGCAACTCCGCCCATGCACTATTCGATGGCTCTGGCTTCACCGCCTGCCACGGTGCGATTTGAACGATATAAAACGGGAAGTTACCCTCATGCCAATGCTCTCGCCAATCCTTAATCATGGTGGGCAGCAACGTGCGGTATTGCTTTGCACGCCCTACATTGGACTCACCCTGATACCAAATAACGCCCTTGATAGGAAACTTCTCTAGTGGCGCGATCATGGCATTGTACAGGACCGTCACCTGGTTCGGATTTTTGGGTCGCATTGACGCCGGAAAATTCGCCATCCGTTCTGCCGCCATTTTGAAATCAGGCATCGTTTCCAGAGCACCTGCACTCGTCCACGCCTCGGCAATCGTCCCACCCCAGGACGAATGAATGAGGCCAATGGGGATTTTCAGGTTTCGAACCAAATCTCTGCCAAAATAATAAGCCACTGCGGAAAAACCGTTCCAGGAACCCTGGGTAATATTGGTGGGGTTACAGGTTAGCCACTCGTTGGCATGGTAATAGGCGTGATCGGCCCACAGTGATTTCAATGGAGTGGGCGAGATCGCCATTAGCACGTTATACAGGCGCAGGTTGGGATAATTGGCGGCAGCCTCAACCTTCTTGGGGTCGAGCAGGTTTCCCACTCCAAATTGCATATTACTTTGACCAGAGCACAACCACACGTCACCAACCATTACATTGGTAAAAGTACGTGTGGCAGGACCGGTTACGGTGAGCGTGTATGGCCCACCTTCGTGCATGGGTGCAATGTCTGCCTCCCACTCTCCATCTGGCGCCGCCTTGCCCGTGAACGTCCTTCCTGCTATCTCTACAGTGACCCTTGATCCAGGTGTAGTCCATCCCCACACCGGAACCAGGTGATCGCGCTGAATGACCATGTCATTGGAATAAAGCCGACTAACAAAGGGTAGCGTGGATGCAGCCTGTGAACCCTTTACACCACCCACAATTGTTGTGGCAAGCAAGGCTACAGACAACCAACGAAATCTCATATGGTACTCCAACAGTAAATTGAACACCACCTGGCAATGTTTCAAAGGTCTCACTGATACAAGTAACGAACGATATTGCGGTTATGTGCGGTGGTATACTTAATGACAATTCTCCTCATTTTGTGATCATTCCTGCTGAACCGGCAGAAATGGATCTATAGGGCGTACTATCTTTCTTGAACGGAGACAGCAGGTGATTACGAGTTGGCGCGAAGTGGAAGCCGGAGTAACTTTCCCCGAGGGTTTCGCCGCGGCAGGCGTAAGGTGTGGACTTAAGACATCCGGAGAGGACTTCGCATTGATTGTAAGCGAGAGCGAGGCCTCTGTTGCGGGTTTGTTCACCACAAATAAGGTGCAGGGAGCGTGCGTTCGCTACTCGCGCCGAGTTGTACGGGGTGGTGCGGCACAAGCTGTGGTCATCAACGCAGGCAACGCCAACACCTGTAACGGCGAGCAAGGGGACACTGACAACCGCACCATGGCTGACTGGGTTTCACGCCACCTGCGCGTTCCACCAGACAGGGTACTAACCGCCTCCACCGGTGTAATTGGGCATTTGCTGCCGATGGACAACATACGGCAGGGTGTTGAACTTGCCATCAATTCGCTGGAATCTGGGCTAACCGTTGATACCGCGGCGGCCCGTGCCATCATGACTACTGATACTTACCCCAAGTATAGGGCCGCTGAAGTAGACGCAGACGGATGGGTTGCACCCATCCGTCTAGGTGGAATGTGCAAGGGCGCCGGTATGATTGCACCTAATATGGCGACGATGTTGGCGTTCGTCACTACAGACGCCCGTATACCTCCCTCGCTTCTTCAGGAAGCGCTACGCCGTGCTTGTGACTCATCGTTCAATCGCGTTACGGTGGACGGTGACACCTCTACCAACGATATGTGTGTTATTCTTGCGAGTGGAATGGGCAATGGCGAGATTTCGCGTGCAGGCGAAGCCTTTGAAGACTTTGTAGAGGCACTTACCCGTCTATGCCGCTCACTTGCAAAGGAACTAGCACGGGATGGCGAGGGCGCGACAAAACTGGTTGAAGTACGGGTTAAAGGAGCAGTTTCCTCGGCCGCTGCACATTCCATAGCGCGCACCATCGCAGAGTCCCCGTTGGTAAAGACGGCACTGTACGGCTGCGATCCCAATTGGGGCCGTGTTTTGATGGCCGCAGGCCGCGCGATGGTTCCGTTTGATCCCGAGCATGCCACGTTGTCCGTTGGCGAAATAGTGGTTTTTCAAGCAGGAACCGGTGTAGATTTCGATCGTGATACCGCGCACGAATACCTTACAAACAGAGAAATTGTCCTTACACTCGACGCAGGTATGGGTGAGTTTGCAGATACAGTGTGGACATGTGACTATAGTTACGACTACATTAAAATTAACGCCGAATATCATACCTGATAAGGCTTGGACTAGCGAATGAACATCCCAATTTCGTCAGAAACCTCGGCAGCGGTTCTTATTGAGGCCCTGCCATATCTGCGCCAGTTTTACGGAAAGACCATAGTTGTAAAATACGGTGGAAACGCCATGATAGACGACACTCTAAAGTCGCAGGTCATGCAGGACGTGGCCTTGCTGCACTATGTCGGCATTCATGTAATCCTTGTGCATGGAGGCGGCCCCGATATCAACGCAATGATGAAGCAGGTGGGCATAGAGCCTACATTTGTAGGCGGTCTTAGGGTTACCGATGCCGCCACGATGGAAATTGTAGAGATGGTATTGGCGGGCAAGACAAACAAGAATATCGTGTCCCTTTTGAACAGGCAGGGAGCGCGAGCAGTTGGATTGAGCGGCAAAGACGCCAACATGATCGTAGCGTGTAAAATGCACTCTACCAAAGGTGATTTGGGATTTGTAGGCGAGGTCGCACAGGTTAACCCTGCCATTCTCTCCCTACTGGTGGAACAGTCTTATATACCGGTTGTTTCGTCGATAGCAATTGGACCAGATGGCAATAGCTACAACGTGAATGCTGATCACGTTGCTGGCCACATCGCGTCGGCGGTGGGGGCGGCAAAACTGGTGTTGCTTACGGACGTGGAAGGGTTGTATGCAGATTACCCAGATAAGGCTAGCCTCATAAACCGAATGACTATTCAACGAGCAGACGAAATGATCAAATCTGGCAAAGCCGACCACGGAATGATTCCAAAGCTTGAGGCCTGCATTACTGCCATAGAAGGAGGGGTGGAGCGGGCGCACCTCATCGACGGCCGGGTACCACACTCCCTTTTGATAGAAATTTTTACGGATTCTGGAATAGGTACAATGGTTTACGCATAGTTGTGCCATACAACTTGCGATAGTAGAAGGACGATAAATATGGGCATCGATGCCGACGGAGCGCCTATTGATGTAGCGGCGATACACGCGCAGGACAAGCAGTTTGTAATGGGCACCTATATACGCCAGCCAATGGTGTTTGTGAAGGGCGATGGGGCGAGGCTATGGGACAGCGAGGGGAACGAATACCTCGACTTCCTCGCAGGGATTGCTGTCACACAGGTGGGGCACTGCCACCCCAAAATTGCGGAGGCAATTAGCAAACAGGCTCACACCCTTATGCATGTGAGTAACCTGTTTCATAACGCACTGCAGGCTCAGCTAGCTGCCCGGTTGTGTGGACTTACCGGCATGGACAAGGTGTTCTTCTGTAATTCTGGTGCTGAGGCAAATGAATGTGCCATAAAGCTTGCCCGAAAACGCGGCAAACAATTGCGAGGTCCAGATTGCTATGAGATTATTACCTTTGAAGGAAGTTTTCACGGTCGAACTCTAGGTGCACTTGCAGCAACTGCGCAGCCAAAATACCAGGAAGCATTTGCGCCGATGCCACTGGGCTTCATCTATACCAAACTTAACGATTTGACGGCTCTGGACAACCTTATCTCTGAACGGACATGTGCTGTCATGGTAGAACCAATTCAGGGTGAGTCTGGGGTGCGGCCCGTTTTACCAGCGTTTTTGAAAGCGGTACGTGCGTTGTGCGACGAAGCTGAGGTGCTGCTCATCCTTGATGAGGTGCAGTGCGGAACGGGCCGAACGGGCTGCTTCCTGGGTAGCCACCAGTTTGGTGTAAAAGGTGACGTTATCACGATGGCCAAGGGCATTGCGGATGGTTTCCCCATGGGCGCATGTTTGGCATCTGGTGAAGCGGCTAATACCCTGGTACCAGGTGATCATGGTTCAACGTTTGCTGGTCAGCCATTGGCCTGTGCGGCAGCATTGGCAACCCTGGACGTTTTAGAAGACGAAGGGCTAATGCAAAATGCCGAGGAAGTTGGAGCCTTTCTTGTGGACGGTCTAAAGAGCATCGCCTCACGCCATTCGCATCTTGTAAACGAGGTGAGGGGCATTGGGCTTATGGTAGGCGTGGAGTTTACAAAGCCTGTTGCAAAGCAGCTACTCGCCGGACTGTTTAAGCGATTTATCATTGCAAATGCCGTGGGTGATTCAATCATTCGCCTGGTTCCGCCGCTTGTCATAACGCGCGAGCAGTGTACGCGCCTTATTGAGGCACTTGATATCGAACTCACGCAAATCGCAGCGTAATTGCTATGTAAAATGATTACACGGCTGGCGCGTGGACGCTATGAGGCATGCCCTGCACCGAGAAATATAGACAGATCTGTCGGTGCGTTCAATCGAACCAGGAGTGCCACTCGCTAGTTTGCCGTACCGCCATCCAGATGTCTCACCATCGCTGCGCATGCTTCACCTGCGCCGGTGCGGCCGTACCCACCGTGCTCAATAATGCATGCAAACGCTATGCGCCGTATCGTGGGCAGGGCGGATACGTGCGCGTAACCGACAAACCATGAGTGGGGCGGGTGTGCAGGACCTACCTGCGCCGTACCTGTTTTTGCACCAATTGGTCCAGATAAGCCATTGAACAGGCCGGCTGCTGTCCCTCGTGACGCAACGTCTACCATCATTTGACGAACCGCCTGGGCAACCTGCTGTGAAAACCACTGGTGTCCGCCGGTTAAAGATGTTTCCGAGTACTGCTCTGCCGCCGTCATTTTGCCTGTCTGAATTACAATACGAGGCTTCTGCAGCACTCCTCCATTGGCCACTGCGCCTGCCAGTAGTGCCATCTGCATGGGTGAAACCTCTAATTCACCCTGTCCGTAGCCAATATCTGCTAGCTCGGCCCTAAAGGCGGAAAGTGTCGGAACGCGGGCGAATGGACCCTCCTGGAGAAACGCTCTAAAGGTACGCGCGCCAATTTTGGTAGCAAGAGTTGCAAAGTAGATGTTGGATGATACGGTAAATGCCTCATTCATTCCGATACTGCCGAATGCAGGATCGTGAATATCATCGTGAATAAGGCGACTGTAGTACTGGCCGCCGGCTTGCCATCGTACAACCCCCGCGCGGTTGCACGGCACGATAAGCGAAGCAGACTGCGGTGTGTCCTGTAGTGCACACGCTGCGGTTGCGAGCTTAAACGTGGAGCCAGGTGGATAACGCCCATCCACTGCTCGATTGACAAGTGGGTGCTCGCCTGTAACGAGTACTTGGCCCGCTCCGGTTCCTGTTGCAAGCTGGCCTGGTGTAAGCGCGGGCAGCGACACCTCTGCAAGTACGTCTCCGGTGTCCGCATTCAGTACGATGAGTGCTCCCTTGCTTTTGTGTACGCGACGGCATGCTGCTACAAGTGCCTTATAAGCATCTTCCTGCACTATGATGCTTAGGGTACTATGGACATTTTGAGGACGGGGAAGCCGGGCACCGGGCATAAATCGGTTGCGGTAATAGGGCAGTAGATCCTTGAGGCTGGAGTATCCACGTAGCCGATAGTCGTATTTTTGTTCGATACCACCTACGGCTCCTGTAAGTCGGCTGTAGTAACCAATGACCTGAACGGCGGAAGCGCCCAGTGGGTATTCACGAACCGGGGCGCCATTTGTGTTTGGTGATTGCGCTACAGATGCTGCTATCACCTTACCTTGGCGATCAAGGATACTCGCCCGTTTCAGCGTATTGGCTATGATAAGCAGCCGTGGGTTGACGTGCGGGCGTATAACACCATCTCTATCCGGAGTGTTAATCGACGTTGTAGCTATTGAGGTACTAGAGATAACCTGTACTTCACCTAGTCTGACAATGCCTACAATGCCAACCAGAAGCACTGCGCAGGAAATGGTGAAAACCTTTGCGGCTTTCAATACGGATTGATGGATGGGCGCCGCTTGCCCGGTCGATTGAGAAATGCCCTGCAGAAGCCCAAGTGCCGCAAAGTCCAGAAGCAGTGCACTATCGCCATAACTGAAAAAGGGGAGTGACAGGCCCGTAAGCGGAATTATGCCTGTAACGCCCCCCACAATAAGCAGGGTTTGCATTCCAAAAAGAATTCCAATACCGTATGCTAATGCGCGGTCAAATGGATGGGCTGCATTCGTACCGATCTTCATACTGCGGGCTACCAGAATGGCAAATAGTGTTAATACCGCCACTGAACCTATCCAGCCACCCTGCTCACCCCACGATGCAAATGACAGGTCATCCTGCCCACGGGGAATGGTCATAGGCAATCCCATTCCAAAACCACTACCCGGCAGCCCACTGCTTGAAAATCCCCACAGTCCCTGACCCAACTGCATACCCTGCGGATATCTGTTGCTAAACGGATGGAGCCACATGTCGACTCTCACTGGAAAAACGCCAACGTGGGCAATATATCCCAAAATACCGCCGGTAAGAATGAGTACAGCGCCTACTATTGCAAATTGCGGCTCGCCGGTGGTTATCGTGATCATTGCGGCCAACACGGCAAACAGCAAAAGCCCTGGACCCATATCTCTACAAATGTAGAAAAGCAATAATGACAGCCCGAATAGTAACAGGAGCGGAGCAAGATCGTACCAGCTACCTATGAGACGCTTTTGCTTATGCCGTTCGGATACGACATTGGCCCTTTCGGTAAGGTATGCCGCGGCAAACAGAACCAGAAGTAACTTTGCTATCTCAATAGGCTGCAGCGGTCCTAATTCCAGCCTAACGCCACCAGGGCCATGTCCGAACAGGAGTAGCATCAGAAATATTGCAAGCGCGGAGAGGCCCCAAACGTACGGATAGTGTCGTAGTGATCGCCGACGGGCTTCCGGCATGCGCGAGAGTAACAGGAAAACAAAAATTCCAAACAGAATTCCGACGGTTTGGTGAGTTGTGAGCGGAGTGTCGCTGAGAGGGTTACGTAAGGATAGCAGGTCAACAAGATTCAAAAGGCATAACGTAAGTGCGATGGGCACGAGCATCGGGTCGCCACGTCCGGCTCGCGATCGGGCAAAGTAAACGGGCCAGAGCAAGAGTAGACACAGCACAGGGACGAACGAGTATAGAGCCGCACTAAGTGCGCTACCCCTGGATCGGATGGCTGCCTGTGGGGCGAGCCGTCTAGCCTGATCTGCGGTAAGCAGTTGGCGCTTAACTGCTGCCCGTGCAAGCATCGGTACCGACGTGTAGTGATGTCGGTCTTGCAGATGTTGCAGTTGCTGCAGCACAGCATTCCTCTGAGGCGCACTTAGGTCAATAGAATGGTGGCCGCCTATCGGGATGAGGCTTAGAATTGCCTGGACAAAAAGAAGCCCTACAACACATGCTGCGGCTACGCTGGCTGCTGCTGCGGTTTTAATGCAAGGAATACGGTCTTGCATCGGTTAGCAATCGAACGTAAGTGTAAAACAATCTCCTGACTCCCATTTTAACGCTGAGAGTACCGCAGCCGTCGTGCCAATGCAAAGTGGCGTACGCGAATATCCAAACGACATGTTACTTAAATTTACTGAGCATGCTGATAATGATTAGCAGCACAAAAAAGAGGCTGGAGATTTTGATGGTGATCTCATTTAGCTTCTCTTCCTTGCCAGCCTTGCCCTTAAATGACGACGTAGTTTTAGAGCCAATTTGACCTGTGAGGCCATCATTCTTGCTCTCTTGAATTGTAATGATGTAGATCAGTGCAACGGCTACGACGAGATCCACGAACGACAGAAACTCATATACATAATGCATTAAGCAGATATTCTCCGTGAGTGTACAAACTGCCGCCAAACAGCGAATAGTTGTATATTATGGCACGGCAGTGCAAGTTATTGCACGCCACGTCGCTTCTGTTCGTCCTCTTTGCGCATCTCTTCTTCAACTCGGCGTCGAACTTCTTCCTCACGGCGCTGCTGCGCCAGCAGCTCCTCGTCGTCGCCTCGAAGTCCGCGCTCAAATTCCCGTTTGCCTTTACCAATGCTCCGCATAAGCTCTGGTATCTTTTGCCCGCCGAAAAGTATGACGATAGTAATGAACCCAACAATCCAGATTGTTGGGTTATCGATATTTGCGATAGTGAACATGATTGAAATACTCCCCGCTAGTTGTTTTGGTTGTGTTCGGCGGCGCCGTCGACTGGCTGTGAGGCCGAGTTTGCAGCGGGCTTAATAGCAGGCATTTGTGTTGGTGCTGGCCGTGGGTGCACTGTTTCATCCCCGGCAAAAGCCGCCGATGCAAAGTCACCGATTGGCCCGCTCGTTGGTTCATAATAGTTGCTGGTTCGTGAGCCGCTAAAGTTGGAAGGTTGCGACGACGTTATAGCGGTAGGCGTGTTTGGAACGGGAGTTGGCGTGTCAACCGGATTACCGTACGCATCGTAGCGTGGTGGCTGATATCCAGTGCTGTAAGTCGGCTCATCGTCAAATTTGATCGAGTTCGACAGCTCGGATGTGTACTTCTTGAACTCTCGTATACCGGAACCCAGTTGTTTCAGCATTTGAGGCAGCTTATCGGGCCCGAATAGAACTAGAATGACCACTGCAGCAATGAGTAACTGTACCGGGCTGTCTAAAAAGGCTGGTATTAACGTCATCGGGCAGTCTCCCGCAGCCAGCAATTATGTTCAACGTTGGTGGTTCGCGTTTTCAATTCAGTTGCCTCGTGGTGACATGTTCTGCCAAGTCTAACATGCTTTCTTTGGAGCATATTGCCGCTCCAATTACACTAGCGTTTGCTGCTCCTGCACCAACTGCCATTCGCAGGGCACGCACAGGATTTGCCTCGGAATCCGCATAAAGTATCGACCACAGGAATGCTGCCAGCATTGTGTCACCGGACGCCACAGCGCTGGCAAACTCTATTACGGGAGGTGCGGCATGCCATGCACCTTCCGCGCAGGCGAGTATAGCACCCATATGCCCCATCGAAACCAATGCGTATCGGCACTCAAACCTGCTCAGTAATGTGCGAGCAGCCCAAAGCACGTCAGACTCGGAGCCTAGTTCCTTGCCTAACAAATACTCAGCCTCCCTGCGATTGGGCTTGATGAGCCATGGCGCAGATTGAACCGCACATGTCAGAGGTTCACCGCTAGTATCTACGGCGCAGGGAACCGAATGCTGCCTCGCGATCTCCTGCATCTGCGAGTACAAATCAACCGGCGTACCAGGTGGAAGGCTACCACACAGGGCAATTACCTTAATTGGATACCTTGTTACTAGACGTTTGAACTGTTCTAACAGTTCTCCAGCTTCACTGGCCACGATAAGTGGGCCGGTTTCATTTATCTCGGTCTGCGTGCCGTCATCGGGATTAATTACTGCTATACACGTGCGGGTTTCGCCCTGCACTTTAACACATTGTGCATTCATCCCTTCCTTGTGCAGTGCGTTGATTAACGTTGCGCCGGTGAGCCCGCCCGCAAACCCTGTCACTACGGCATCGCCGCCAAGCGTGCGAAAGGCGCGAGCCGTATTCACCCCTTTACCACCCGCCATAGTGTGCACTAATGACGGTCGATTAACGACGTCAATGGTGAACCCGGGAATCTTGTAGGTCTTATCCATACAGAGGTTTGGTGTTACAGTGAGAATCATCTAGGTTTATGACGGCATTATAGCAAGTTTAAGGCAAGTTGTTAATGCATTGTACCATACCTTCTGGGCCTCAACTTCGTAAAGCTGCCACACCTCGGGTGCTTCGTCTGTGAATTGTACAAGTATTTAGGGTGTTTCAATTTAACTGCCGGATCGTTATACAGACATCCGAAATACTCGCCGATAATAGAACCGCATCGTTAGACGCAGAATGGAAACGATTAATTAATAGTGAACATTGAGAGCAGGTGAAATATGTGGATGGATTGGGACGAGGCTAACGCCGAACGCGGCAGAGAGACCGAAAACGCAAACAAACCTAAGTTCAGCCAGCCTGTTGGCAGGTTCGATATGTTACTTCCCGCCGATGAGGAGTCGCAGGCGGTAGATGAAAATGCGGCTTCTGTCTACTTGCGGGCAATGATTGATATGGTTGGTCGCACCCAGCAGCCACTCACCCTGGCGTGTGTAGCTGCTGATGAGCTCCCGCTTCTAACCTTTCTTGGACCCGATGCAACTGCACTAATTGGTAAGGCGATGGTTCGATGTATCCGCCAGGAAACCCGTGACTACGACGTTGTTTCCAGGGTCCGTGTCCCCGGCATTCCTCTCGTCTTCATGATAACGTGCCCTATGCAAGGGGAAGAGAGCGTTAAGCAGATGGCTCACCGTCTGCAAGTGGCCATGACCGCGGAATCCCCTCATGGCGACACACCGTGGCTTTCTGTAAGCGCGGGAATTGCTAGCCTGTCGTTGGATGCTTCTGACGCGGAGGCGTTACGGTCTCGGGCCGTTGCCTCGCTTCGTCGTGCCAGGAATGCCGGGCCTGGCACGCTATGGACACATGGTGACACTGTTAATGCGATAATTGCGGACGATAAATACCCGCAGGAATAGTAAAGCACTCTATGTACCAACCAAAACATCGTGTACTAAGCTCTAATGTTGATCTGCCAGGTCGCAGTAGTACAGGGGATATTCACGATTCATTGTTGTGCGTGGATATGGATGCACTGGATCGCCCAGAGCGATCGACGGGCCTTAGAACTCTCGTGGTGGATGATGATGACCTGGTACGTGAAACATTTGCCGCCGTACTTAATGACGAGGGCTACAGCACCGAGACCGCAGCCAGTGGCAAAGAGGCTCTAGTCTGCCTGTCAGATTCCAAATTCGACCTGGTGTTAAGCGACGTGTTCATGCCAGACATGAATGGCCTGGAACTGCTAAACCGCATCCGGCAAGATTACGATGATCTGCCAGTAATCATGATTACTGGTTACGGAAACACCTCCATGGCACGAGAGGCCCTGGAGCATGGTGCGTGCGACTTTGTCACGAAGCCTTGCGGCCCGGGTGAACTTCCAATTGTGGTGGAAAGAAACCTGCTGCGTAAGGCTATGCAGAGTAAGACCACCGAGCTTTATCAGCAGGCTCTTCTGTCTAGTCATGAAACTGTATTAGATGCTCTGCTCACTGCTCTAGACACCCGAGATACCGAGACGCACGGACATTCTGAACGCGTTACAGCATACACGATCCAGTTAGCAGAGCGCCTCAAACTCTCCTCAGATGAGATGTATCACGTGGAAAGGGGAGCGTTACTCCACGACATCGGTAAGATTGGCGTTCCAGACCGCATTTTGCTCAAGCCTGGCAAGCTTACCCCCGAAGAGTGGGTTGAAATGCGTAAGCATCCCATTATAGGATATGCGATGTGCAGCAGGATTGAGTCGTTACGTCAGGCAGCACAGATTGTTCTCCACCATCATGAGGCCTGGAACGGCAGCGGGTATCCATATCACCTACACGGTACCGACATTCCTCTTGGTGCACGCCTTTTTGCTGTCGCCGACACTCTGGATGCAATCACCAGCGATCGCCCATACCGTGCGGCGTTACCGTTTGCCGCGGCGCGCTCTGAAATCGTGAGCCATGCCGGCAAGCAGTTTGATCCCGCTGTGGTAGATACGTTCTTGAAGGTGCCTGAGTCTAGGTGGGCCGAACTGAAAAAGAGGGCAACCCCGTGAGTCGCGTTCCGCTAGGTGCCACGGTAATATTAACCGGAGGCGTGCTACTACATTGCCTGTTCTGTGGGCCTTATGAGAATTTCGTTCACGTTTACATGGCTCGGCTGCGTGGTGGCATACAGAATTGCTCTCGCGACATCTTCTGATGTGAGTTGCGTAATGCTATTCGCTGTAGCTTCAATTGCTGACTTGGCCTGCTGGTGGGTGATGTGATCACGTAGTTCGGTAGCGACTATTCCTGGCTCCACGATAGTGACCCGTATATTATGTGCGTGCACCTCTTGTCTTAATGCCTCACTAAATGCGTTTACTCCCCATTTCGTTAGGTTGTAAATACCCGCACCCGCGCGAACCGTGCGTCCGGCAGTAGAGGAGATGTTGACGATATGACCGCTTTTCGCTGGCATCATATAGCGCAGGGCAGCGTGGGTGCAATAGAGAACGCCCATTACATTTGTATCAACCATTCGGCGCCAATCTTCTGTATCTGCCTCATGAATGGGACCCAGTAACATAACTCCTGCATTGTTAACAAGGATGTCGATGCTGCCAAAGGTGTCGACTGCTTTTGCTACGGCTGCGTCACACTCCGCCTCTCGCGTAACATCCATCTGGATGGGGAGGACCGAGCTGCCGAGGGATGCGATACTCGCCATCGTCTGCTGCAGACGATCTTCCCGGCGTCCACAGACCACCACATTTGCTCCCTCCCCGGCGAGCATGATGGCGGTAACCTGTCCAATACCCGATGTTGCGCCAGTCACTAGCGCAGTTTTCCCTTTTAACTGCATTCCCGACCTCCTCCAGGTAGAAATCCAAGATTATTGTAGTACCCGGCACATTTACGAACTGGTGTAATAGATTGGTTTCAAACTGCAGGAATGCCTCTTGGGCAAAAGCAGGTACTAACACTGATGAGGTGGAATAGGTGGTCAACCGTATAATTGAAACCGACGGAACCTTGGTTCAGGTCAGGAGGGAAAAACGGTGAAATTACACGAGGCAAAAGAGTTTATCAATAAGCTGTGCGAGGTGCGATGGCTGGATCGTTCTGGTACAGAGCAATCGTGCGTATCGCTCATCTATGATGTAACCTTTGTACCGCTTTACGGTGGATACGTCGTTACCGATACCGATGATATCCGACTTGATAAAATCGTTGATATTGTCGCCGCAGAAACCGCTACACCAGTAGCCGCTGTTTACACAGAATCAATGAAAATAGCTGCCTAAAGAGCAGTCGCATTGGAAGGTGAACAGAAATACCCGGTGGCGATACCTGATCGCCGCCGGGTATTTTCATGCGGCGCTGCCAACTCTAAACGCAGGGCCAGATCCCGTCCTGCGCTCGCGAACCTGTTGTGCTGCCCTGTTGGCTTTTAAGGTAATGAGTTCAAAAACGTCTACGTCGGGAATGTTCTTTTCAACGTAATCGTAGGCACCCATCTGCATACAGGTTACAGCGTTGCGAACATTACCATAGGCAGTAAGAATGATTACGGCTGTGAAACTGTCGCGAAGCAGCGCCGCCTCTAGAATTTTGACGCCGCTGTTCTCCTGCTCCATGGACATATCTGTAACGATAACCTCAAATGCCGGCCCGCCGGCAACCAGCATCGTAAGCGCCACATCTGTGGAGCCTGCACAGTGAACCGAGTGACCTGCTCGTTCAAGCCGCCTTTTAAGCGCGTTTTGCACGTCGGGTTCATCGTCAACCACCAATATTCGGGCCATGGGTCAATTCGTCTCCTCTAATGTTGTTACCGGTAATACGATTTCAAATACCGCCCCTAAACCAGGTTTACCAATTTCTCGTATGGTGCCACCGTGGGCCTCTATTACGCCTTTCACTATGGAAAGGCCCAAGCCCATTCCTCGTGATCTCGTAGAATAAAATGGTTGAAAAATCTGGTCTTTAATGCCTGCGGGTACACCAGCGCCAGTATCCGCGATCTCCGCTCTAACGGATAATTTGCTGTTGGGTTGTTCTGGCTCTGCGATGGATTGGGTAGAGCCGATGTTTGTCATCAGCTGAACACAGCCGCCTCGGGGCATGAACGAGACTGCATTTTCTAGCAATTCGCCTATCGCTCGCTTCAGACGTACAGGATCCGCCAAAACCAGTGGTGCATCGTCGCAGTATTGTTCGCGCAGTTGCACACTCTGGTGGTGGAGAAAGCATTCGTGCGCCGCCTCGTGAAGAAGATCGTTAATGGAGCATCTCTGCTTATTTAACTGCGTTGCAGTAAGAAAATCCCGGAATTCCGTCAAGATGTCTTCCAGGCGGTATATACTCTGCTCCATACTGTCGGTAAGCTGGCAGAGAGGCTGCTGCCATTCGTCTGGCAGGTTTCGTACGTGATGCTTGATTTCGTTGACATGGCCCTTAATTGCAAATGTTTTGTTGCCAACCATGTGCACTGACCTCGCAGAAAGCTCGCCCCAGGCTGCCATACGCTCGTTCTTTAAGCGAGCATCAAAAGCATTAAGGGTCTCTAGCGCGGAACCTAGCTGCGCTCCAGTAGCGCAGAGTATTCGTTCATCGCTCTCTGTGAAGCGCGCCTGAAACCAGCTGGGCGTATTCCTAGGACGCGAAACCCTCAACACTCCCAGTACGCGCTCACGGAAATAAACTGGCGCAGCTAAAAATGCTCCCATTGCGTCGGGTGTCATTTCAGTGAACCTGCCCAGCCATCGTGAATCCTTCCGTGGATCCTCCAGCCGTATTGGCCTGCCCGTTCGAGCTACAGTGCCCGTCAACCCCTCGCCCACATCGTATGCAGCCTCACCCACCTGCTCCTGGAGCGAACCACGAGCAGAATGCAATATGAGTTGTGTTTGTGAGTCATTCATGAGGAACAAGGAGCATGCCTGACAGTGCAAGGTCGATACAACCAGATCAAGAACCTTGCGAGTGAGATGTTCCCTGGAGGTAGCGGCGGCAAGTTCGAGGCCAATCTGTCCCAGGGCGCGTTCCCTTTGAACAAATGTCTGTGTAACAAGCGCCGTACCTATTACATTTGCGAGTATCTGCAATTTAGCGACCCGCTCCGGAGTGTACCAGGCCGCGGTGCCGCTCTGAACGTTAAGGACAGCTTGTACCACGCCCTCCGCATCCAGTATGGGCAGTGCTGCCTCACTTAGCACATCGTTAAAATGCGACACGTAGTACGGATCGGTCCGTACGTCCTGTGCAACATATGTGTTAGCTGTGATAGCGGCTCGAGCTGTAATACCGCTCTGTGTGGCGTTATGCACGGTAAGGCGGTTATCTTTTTCTCGCGGAGACCAATCTCTGCCCTGCGCTGCAATAACCTCCATGAGGCCGGTTGCAGGATCTATTCCGGCTACAAACGAACGTAACGAGGAGGTGAACTTGAGTGCTTCCGTCAGTGTGTCGTTAATCACTGCTTCGGTTTCATGGTGTAACCGTGCACGGGACAGCAACGCATTGACACAGCCAGTATAGTCTTCCGTCATGTACACACCATCTCATCTGCCATAATGGGATAATCGGCAATATTACCGGGTAACTGAATGGCGTACAGAACGAGTTTTTGTCGCCGTGAAGGGAGATTAAGCGATGAAAGCAGTGATCGAGGGCATGCGGCCTGGCGAGCCCGTACTTACAGACTCCGACGGTCGTCGTGTGGCACTGGTTCTCAAGCTTGTACCGGAAACAACGGATGAGGTGGCTGAGTTAAAAAGGTTCTGCCGCCTTACCGATGCGTTTACGTTTGTAATTGATGAGGAATACAGGCTTAGCAAAAAATACACCGCGCCAGTTTACGGAGAGCGCACCTTCGCATTTGCGCACCGCGTTAACGAGGAAGAACTGCGATAAGCGCGCTTTAACCAAGGTGATAGATTTCATTGTGTTTACGTATTGTAAGTGGTCGTTAAATCGTGCAATGTTTATGGCACAATTTATATGAAGGGCGTGCCCTAGTGCCGTCCATGTGCAATATAACGTGGGAGCCCGTTGTTTATGAACAAGAAATCGAGTGTTACGCCGCTCATCCTTATTGTTGTGATGGTGGCAGCACTTTACGCCATCTCGGTGAGGGTGAATACGCCACCACCGCAGCCCCCAAAGGTGACACCGCCGCCACCTCCGGTTTCGCCTGCGGACAGCCAAAAGCGCCAAATGACCATGCAGCACAAAATGGCCCAAGAAGCGCAAAAGTCCATGGCGGCAAAAATGCACGGCAACAAACCAGCCAAACCGCGTCCTAATCCCTATTCCATCAACGTTAGCGATAACTACTGGTTCCACGGCAAGATGGGTGTGACAGGCATTAAAGCCGAACGCGCAAAGGTTAAGCAGGAGGAGGCCTGGCTAAAGGCGCATCCGCTAGCGCCGCCTATGCCGCCGCCAGATGCTGGACCTCCCGGCAATCCGCCTGTAGCAAGCCCTGGTAAGACGGCTTCTCCGGTGCCAAATCCTTCCACCGCGAAGGCCGAAAAGACTAAATAGTCCTCATATCCACTAAAGGCTGACTGGTCCTAAAACGATCAGTCAGCCTTTTCAACAAGAACCCTCCCTTCACCTCGTCTATAACTTCCGGCAGCGGCGTGCAATTTTGAAATTGGGTATTGACATACGCAGGCATTTGTGTTAAAGTTGCAAAGCTTCGGAAAGATCATGGCTTGGGCTATGTTCATGTTCCTAATACCCATTTCCGTTTGTGGCTGCAGCGCTTTGTAACACAGTTGCAATTGCATGGAGATCCGTGTTCAGAAAAGCATCATGGTTGAGCATCATAACTCACCTGGAAACGCCAGGTAGCCTGCCAAAGTGATGAGGACATCAACGGGCGCGGCAAGTTTATCAAGGAGGCAATACTGAATGAAGAGGATGGCATGCGCACTGGCTGTTATCGCTGGTGCCGCTTACCCGCTGGGGGCTACAGCGCCCGCAGCCGCGGAACAACCTGTAATTTCAAAAGCAGGTTCGTTGCAGTTGGCGGTAAGTTCGCCGGTCACACCGCCTAACGGCGGTCCTGTTCTGCTAAAGGTTCGTTATAACGGTGGTAACATCGGCACTATCGCGCTGTACATTGATGGCTCGCTGGTGAGTCGTAAGCCGTTGGTTACCCGAACTGGACATGGTACAATTGAGTTTCGGATTGAACCCGGGCTAATTCCCGCAGGGGACCATCGCATCACTGTTGCCGCGACAGACCTTCAGGGTAACTCTGTCGAAGCCCGCACGACCGTTCAAGGTGAAGCTCCGGTGATTTCCGGGCCCGTTTCGCTGGTATATCCTAAGCGGGGCGCTGTTGTTCAGGGTGTCATTCCCATTCAGGTTAAGATCGATCCGTCGGTTTCACAGCCGTTTGTTACCTTCCTGGTGGACAATCAGTTTCTGGATCTCACCAACTACGCGCCATTTTCCTTCAACTGGAATAGTGCCCATATCGCCAACGGGCCCCATACGATCACGATAGAAGTGATTGATGGGAATACACAGGTTCGTGTGCAAACGCTCAATATTCCGGTGGTAGTAAATAACCCGGGTGGTTTAACGATGCGGCACGACTTCACGTCGAGCCAAAAGCAGCAGAAATCCCCGGCACTGGCTTCACCGGTAAACCACATCACCAGGGGTATTAACGGTACGGTTGCCGCAGCTCAGCCGGCAGACCTCGCCGCACCCGCTCTTGTCTCTGGAAGCCTTTCGGGCACAGCAGCACTGGGCGCGCCCAAAATTGCTGGCTTCAACGATCCATCACATACTGTGCCAGTTGTTGCCGAGCATAACACCGGGGCACTGCATTTCACTGCGGTTCCTAACGCAACCAACAGTGCACGACCCTTCAATCCAGGTATTCTTGGAGTTCTGGAGAACACCCACGAAAGTGTTTCGGCTTCCTTCCACAACCCGGGTAGACTCGCCGCGCCAGCGCTTCTTGCGCCCCACCGCGCAGGAAACTTTGCGGCAATGCCGGCGTCAGGTATCGAGATAGCCAGTGCCCAGGCGAACACCAAGCGTGTTTTCCGCACCGCAAGTCCGGTGGTTGTGGGCCACTCCAATCGGTTTACCAGCGCGGGCGGTGTTCAGATCGCGTTTGATAGCACCCGGCTCGTCTTTGATGTTCCACCTCGCGTCGTCAATGGCATACCCCTTGCTCCTTTCCGCCAGATCTTCGAGCACACTGGTGGAGTTGTGCAGTGGTTTAATCACTCAAAGACCGTTCGGGCAATCAACAGCAACCATGAGATAGTGTTCCGAATTGGTCATAAGCATGCCACGATCAATAATCAACGCGTGAAGATGCAGGTAACTCCCTACATCGATCGTGGAAGGTCAATCGTTCCACTATCGTTTGTTAAACAGGCGTTGAATGTGACTGTGCATTTCGATCCCCGCACTGGCCACATCAACATTGAAAGCAAGCAGTAACTCTTCGTTCAACAACGTCAGTAAGTCATTCGAACCCCGTGCATCATGATGTACGGGGTTCGTTTCCTCGTTGGGTTAATGAAGCACTAGGCCGCTTCATTAATTATTTCACTACGTTCGTCGATGTCTGGTTGGTTTATCACCTCCGGTACCAGATCCTCAGATTGTTGCGGAGTGCCGGCATCCACTTCTAGCAGAGTTTCAGGCATCCCGCTCAGGGCTCGGTGGGCAGCCAACCGTATGTAGCTATCCGCATCTGCGGATCGGGCCATCACAGCGGTTCTGGGTTCGTCACCCGTTTCACTGGCAAGTTCTGCAATGTGAGCGATTCTAAATTCTCTGCTGAGTTTATCCGACCAGAACAACGACTCTTGCATTGCCATGCGCGAACTATGCTGCTTTGCCAGGGCCATCACAATCTGCTCAATTCCGTCCTCAGACCGCAACGCACTTTGTACCGCTGTGTACACTTCGGGATGCTGGTACGCCTGCGAGAGTTCCTGCAGGCCGGCGGGCAGTTCTGGGCCGGTAGCGTCCTCTTCGGCACTGGCGCGCCTAAACGCCCGCGATATCTCTTCTGAACTGTAGTCACCATATCCCAGTCGCAACGATACAATTCGTGCTGCAGCGGTGAGTACATTGGCCTCCTGGCTCTCCGGCTGCCAGTGTGAATGTTGAGCGATGGCGGAAGCGGCAACTGCTAGGTCGTTGCCAGCAGCGGCAAGCTTTTGAACTCGCTCGCTGTCTCCCTGCTTGAACAGCAGCCATCTCACAATCATGATACGCGTTTTTTCTGCTGCGTCTGCTCGCTCCTCGGCGGCATCCAGCAAATCCTTTATGCTACTGGGTTTCGCTCGCATGAGGGCGGGAATGGCATACCCGCTTTTGCTATGCAGCACCGCGTGCAAGGCGTGTTTCAGAGCGAGTGGATGATCGCTTTCCAGAAATAGAGCGCTAATAATGTTCTCGCGCTGCCGGGCAGGTAATTCATGGAGTTTTGCATCGAGTATTTCGCCGTCAATGTGGCCATGCAGAGCAAGTACGCCAGCTATTGCCGTGTCACGGGTGTTTGTTCTTAGTACCACTTCGCTGTCAGTTTGCAGTTGCCGGTCTTGCTCTAGCACATGTTTCAGTGCACGGGTTGTGTTGTCATCAAGCCATGGCAGAGTTGCGAGTGCCGTTGCAGCAGGCAAAAATCCATCACCCAAGAGTAACTGAACCCACGTTTTTTCATGACGATCACCTGTTTGGCGAGCAAGTGTAGCTGCACACTCCGCACGCAGGTCCGCGCCACTTTTTTCATCCTGCATTGCGGCCAAGAGAACCTCCTCACTCTTTCGCGGCGCGTAGGGAATCAGCAATGTAGCAGCCGAGGTGCGGATTTTGGCAGTAGGGGCTTGCAGCAGTGGCAGGAGGGTGGCTGCGTGGGACGGTTGAGCACAGTCCAATACAGCCCGCGCGTGCCTGATTACCGAACTTTCTAGTAAGCGAGGTGGCGTGGAGGCGAGCTTGCCTAACCAATCGAGGCTCGCGCAACGGCTAGGAGGTTCTGCGTCGTATAAGAGCGGTGGAATCTCCGGTGCGTTTGATTGTGTTTTTTTAGCCGGCCGCTCCACCGGCGTCTCGGCCGGTGAAAGCGGTGCCGACTGCGTGCGATTCCATGGAAAACCCTTCGTTTTCATCCTGTATCTCCATTGAGGCAGTAGTGCCCTAAACCGTGGTAGTGCTACCTTGAGGCTCGTACGTATTCGTCGTAAATTCGTTAAGAGAGTTAAAACGACCAGAACCAAGAGCATCCACCACAACCATCCTGGTATCTGGTGCATGCCGGCCGGAATATCCGTTACAGTCCCACGGCGTGTTGTGGCGGAACCGGTGGCGTTGTTTGCCTGCGGAGTTCCTGTGTGAGCATGCTGTGAGTGCGTCCCGTTACTTAGCTGCGCTCCTTCCACCTTGCCATCTGCGGGTGGCGATGAAGTGGGAGTTGACCTGCTCATGTCCGCAGGACCGGAGCGTGCGGGTATAGCACCGGAGTAGTTAGCTTGCCCTGACTTGCTGCCTGCAGGCGTAACTCCAGGCGTTGGCGATGTACCCAAAACTCCGGTACTGCCTCCCGGTCCGGAGGCTACCGGCACCTCGTTACCTGGTGCACCACTGTGCGTTGAACCGGAAGCCGGACTAGTACTAGAGGAACTGCCGGGATTACTGTTCCAATGGGCTGCGCGGCTATGTGCATTGCCGTAAGGATGAATGGTGGCGATGCCTGACGATGGCGTGTTTTGCGAAGTATCAGTAAAGCCAGTGGGGCCGACGCCTGGTGGTGTAGCTCGACCAATCATAGGAGAAGGGTGGTGAAGAGCTTGTGGCAGGTTGGTTTTTGTCGCTTGTCTAATACCGTGTCGTATGCCTTGAGGTGCTGAAGCCTCGGCAAAGCGAAGTAGTGTGCGCGTGTCTTGTTGCCAGTTTGTGCTGTGTAACACAACGGTTATGATCTGTCTGCCGTGAACCTTCGCTTCACCAACAAAGCAGTAGCCTGCCTGGGTAGTGTAGCCAGTTTTAATTCCCTCCACACCGGGGAATGAACGAAGTAGAGTGTCGCTGTTTACCAGTCGTTGCGTGCGGCCGCCTGGCAACGAGACCACGGCAGAACGTGTACCTACTGCTTTGGCAAATGTGGGATTCTGCATCGCAAGGCGTGCAATTAACGCCAGGTCTCTAGCAGATGCCAGGTGCGCTGGTGCATCCAGCCCATCAGGATTCACGAAATGAGAGTGTGTCGCTCCCGCAGAAGCAGCCAGTCTATTCATTTTTGCAGTGAACGCGGGAATTCCTGGGCCAAGTGCTTGCCCCACAGCTACGGCAGCATCGTTAGCGCTTTTCAACAGCATGGCGTATAACAATGTGCGGGCAGAGTACTTCTGGAGTGGCTGCATACCCAATGTCAACCCAGGAGTGGATACCGCAGCCGGAGTGGCAAGAATAGGTGTAGAAGGTGAAATCCTGGCTAATAGCAGAGCGGTAACGATCTTGGTGGTACTTGCGGGTGGTAGTGGTAGATCTGGATTGTGCGCAAAAAGCACCGCTCCCGTACCGGCATCCATAGCGATTGCTGCCCTTGCGCTGATGACTGGCGGCGTCACAGCACGCAGCATTGCGGGCATTCCTAATATAACGCCTGCAGCCAGGCAAACAGAAATAGCCCTTGTGCAGGCGCCCACTATGTGCCGACCTCCTGGAAAATCATCGGTATCACCAGACTTGGCGATACCAGTATTATTGGCAGGAAACCGGTACTAACTCATAGAGCGATCGGCTATTTAGGTTGTAGATTCTCGTTCTGGTCTCTGGTTTGGTATTTTGGCACCGAATACAGGTGAACCTTATCTCCAGCGGCTATTGCTAGCAGTGATCCATCTGGAGAAAACGCAATGCTGCTCACCATTTCAGGTGCGTACAGTGTCACTAACCGTTTAAAATCGTCTTCCTTAATATCGGCCATCAGGAAAGTGTCTCCAGTTTATATTTGTTGCTAGGGGTTTGTACCAGGTGCACCGGGAACCTGCGGAGCTGGTGACTGTGACGAAGGCGGAATGCCGCCCGCCGCGGGAGTTGCACTTGTGTTTGGCGCAGATTGCACCGGGGGAACCGGTGTGACGGTGATTGACTGGCTAACAGTTTTTCCCAGGTTATCTACTGCAGTTAGCTCAAATGTGGTCGGAGTATTGACCTGTACCTGCACAGTGCCTGAGGATGGAAGATTGGTACCTAGCGATGCCCCCTGATCGCTGGTTATAGTTACACCCTGGCTACGGATTGCAGACCATTTGAGGGTGATGGTACTGCCCGTGGTTACTTTCTTGGGCTGGTAGTTGAAACCCACAATTTTGGCGACGCTGGTATCTGCGGATACAACGACGATGCGAACGGAACGCTGTGCCGGATTGCCTTTGCTGCCCGGGAGGGGCATTGCACGTAGCGTGTAAGTTACAGACGATGGAAGCGTGGGTGGAGCCGGCTTTACGTCTGTGGATAATGTAAAGCCTGAGAGGTGCTTATCGCCAGGATCGAGAATGTAGCCTGAGGTGTTTTTGCCCTGCCACGTAAACGTTACAGGTTCGCCCATATGTATCTCGGTGCTGTCAGCGGCGAACGACTGCAAAGAGGGAGGCGGTGGCAGCGGTGCTGGGTTTACCTGTACCTGTGCAGAGGCGTCGGCTCTACCACCGGCGCCACTTGCGGTAAGGGTGTAGCGAATGATTTCGACATGGCTGCACAACTCAGGCGTGACTGTCATGTTACCGCTTGAGGTATTCGGCGGCACGTCATAAACGGCCTGATTAGAAGTTTCGTTCACCGACGAGGGTGCATTTGGAATCGGCATCTCCCGGTGACTGAGCGTGAATTTCAGGTGTTCGCCCTGAACATTCCACGAAAGAGTGACCGGCGCGCCGGCCGTTACTACAGCCGGTGTAATATTGAAAGCGACTATGTGGGTGACAGGTGGTTTGGGTGGGCGAAACAATGCGTACCCTGCCGTGCCCAACATGACAACTAATAGCAGCAGGCCAACCACTGGCGAGAGCAAGGCATACCGTTCAATCTGTCCCTGCGTTTTCCCTGCAACATACGAGTCATCCATCGAACGCGCCCAAACCGTGAAGCCAAAGAGACGAGGATTACCAAGCCATGCGGAAACCTTGGGGCGAACCGCTAAAGGGACAGTTCGCACTTCACTAGGTTTTAGTGTTAGCCGGTCAACATCAAATTCGTAGGCACATTCGTCATCAGGGTCACTTGCCGAGAGCTCTACAACCTGCTCAGAATTGCCCAAATTGGTGACCTGTACGTCAAAATCGTTCAGTGGCCGCAGGAAGGTCGCGGCAGCGCGGCGCGGGGCCATGTCGGCCTGAAGAGATCCGAAAGGCTTTACCGTCAGCATCGCTTGCGCGACGCCTACCTCACCGGTTTCCATTGCCTGTACGCGCACCACGAAGGGGTAGGAGCCTGCACGGTTAGCACTAGAACGCGCGATGCGAAAGTTAACACGCTCTTCGGCAGTGGCACCCGCGGCGACGTTAACTGCCGGGACGGGAATGTTGTACCACTCTATGTCGACGCCTTCGATCTCAATTACAAGTCGATCTGGAGCGGGCTGCTGATTGACCATGGTGACGCTTAATTTTACTGACGTACCAGGCTCTGCAACAAGATCCGGTTCTGACAGCGTAACTACTATTTTTTGTATCTCTGGTGTTGTAGAGGACATATGCTGGACTTAAACTCCCGCAAGTGGGCAAATAGGACAGACAATGTTTTGCAAATACAGTATATGTACGGTACGAGTAAAAATATTAGCCATGGAGTCATTATAGTAGAGTGAAGATACGTTTGTCAATGTAAGCGGTGTTGCTATTAATTGCACACCTACTACGATAATTCAGGAACATTAGGCCAATATGAGGTGGCAGTTCGCCGCCAATGTTGGCTTTCGCACCATCCAAGTTTCAACTTGGTCGGGCATGGACGTGGTGGCTACTCCTCACCTACCGCTGGCGCGTCCTGTACGAGGTTGGCAGCCGGGCTTAACAGCAGGATCGATTCAATTCGGCAGCCGCTTGAACGGCTCCTGAGCGTAGACAAAGTCGGTTTTGGTACCTTTGGCTAACGCACCCGTATCCGTAAGTAATTATGAGTCAGTTGCCAGCTTATAGAACGAATTTAATGAGTGCACTGGCATTGCAATTACTCAATGAAGGAACGATTATTGCAATGGATATCAACCTAATTGACAAATTAAGTTAATTATGTAACGATGTGGATTGTGCAATACATCCAGCTTACATTCGTCCGGGAATACTTGACAGCTCTTCGCTCGCTGCACGGCCAGACGAATGTTGCGAAATCCAGTTCGGTTAACTAATTGCGTGTTGATGAGCACTGCCGGCTTAATTTGCACGTTTTGGTGCTCTGAGCCGAAATTCGATTAGGTTGATTGTCCTGCCAAAAATCCGACCTGGGAACGATGGTGGCCCCGATGGCGCTTTCGTAAGCGAGGTAAGCGTCAGGGGCCGGGACCGCGAGGTAATGGTATGACACTCACCGCGGTAGTACATCCTGCAGGTGCGAACGACCACGCGAATAGAAGAAACAAGGTGCACAAATGTTGAATATTAATCGCATGCAAATTGTTGCTTGTTTATCTGTTCTTTTTGCATTAGTGTTCGCGCCAATCGGCGCATCTGCAGTTCAAACTCCATCGACCCCATCGGCCCAGGTGCTGTTGAACTCCTGGCAGGCATGGACTCAAAATGTTGGAGCGAAGTTGCATTCATATCAACTTAATGCAACTTCCAGTTGTGTACAGCCACCCTCGCACAGCCAATGGCAGGCTATTGTAGATGGTAAACAGTATCGTTGGTCCTATCAAAACCCTATAGTGAATCCCCAAGCCGCGACGATGACGAGTGCTATCTTAGCCGTAAACCATGTGGGGTGGTCTTTTTTAACGTACAAAACTGGCGCTGCGCCGCCGGACAAGAGTTACCTTGGTACGCTGTACACCCACTCATTCACGGAGCTCCACAGTGGACTTCATTGGTTCTATGCGCAGAACGAGCCATTCAACCTGGCCGAATTCGCTCGTTATCCGCAAATACTATGGTCGCCTTTTCCTCTTGAGAAACAGTTACCGCTCATATCATATTATGAACGAGAGTTGGGGCACCTTTCTGTGAGTGTGGTGAAACCGCACGGTGTTTCGAAGAGCATTAGATACCGACTCACAATGCCTCAGCGCCTGATTCCATCTGATCTTGCACTGCCCAGGATAGTGGATTTTAAGGTGATAGATGGCATGTTCATCCCGGTTCGGCTAGTTGTTTATGTTGGCACACTCAAAAAGATGGGTTCAGCGCGCCTCCGACTCTATATCACCCACGGCGGGATGTACGCAGGGGTCTGGTTTCCTATGCAAATCCTGGCAGACTCGGATTTTGTTTCGTATTACCCGTCGCGCCCGCAAGCCAGGTTCTGGGACGAAATATTTAGATCCAAATTCAACCTGCGTATCAGTAAGGTCAACCAGCCCTTTCCTGAATCGGACTTTACTATTGATTTTCCCCCTGGCACGCACGTTTATGTCAACGATGTGAGTAAGGTTATCCCCCTTAACCACGTGCAACCCAAATGGAAGGTGCTCGTAGTGAAATCACTCCTGGCAATTATGGCATTTGTTGTAGTTTGCATAATGGTAATCGCATTACGTCGGGCACGATCACGAGGCAGTTACGCTCATTAGGGCGGCGGTGCTAGTCTAGTGAATGTGATCCTCTGATTGAAGGTGGACCTGGTGTGCACTCGGGCAATCGCCCATAGGTAGGCAGGGCTCGGTGCCTCACTTCCGAAGCACATCAATCTAAATGCACGGCCGTTGCCGGTTGTCGAAATCAGTTCTTCAATTCGCACGGATTGGTTATCCAACCGCTTGCAGTTGTGGGCGCTGGTTTAGTGCGTAATCTTCATGAAACTGTAGGGGAAAACAATGATTTACCGTATCATGATCCGTGTAGGAATTGCAGTTGCAATCTGTGGGCTCATGTATTGTGCCGCTAATTCACGGTTGAGCAGACTTCCTGCTCGTTACTGCGGTGTGTGTACAATGCCGCAGATATCGCATACTTCGGGAATTTTAGCCCAGTTTCCTCGAAGAACCGTGGTGCGGCCGTGACCGCCCGTCTTACGCGGACTTACACGCTGTGGGTAGCTATTGTAATCAGTGAGCTGTTGCTCCCTGGCCCAACCCAGGCTGCACACCTGCCGACCACTCCATCGCCTCAGGTGTTAGTTGGTGCCTGGCAGCAATGGGCGGCGTTAGTGAATACAAGCATTCGCTCGTACAGGCTTGATGGATCCGCGTTGGTTACCTACTCTGCAAAGCATATCCAATGGCACTCAATTACGGATGGCACACGCTATCGCTGGTGGTATCGATATCCGCGGATAAAGGGATATCAGCAGGATATTAGGTCCGATACACTGGCTGTTAACGACTCACGTTTCTACTGTCTGGAGCACCACAAAAGAATTCTTGGTGAACCCGCTCCGCTTACAGGCGCCAGCTACCAGAATGATCACGACCAGCTACAACCGTACCTGCATTGGTTCCTCGCTCAACGTATGCCATTTAATCTACAGGACTTTTGTCAGTATCCACACCTCTTGATAGCCGACTCGCCTGTTGAGTACCAAAAGCCGTTGGTAGATTACTTTGCAGATAACCTTGGGAGCCTTGCCGTACATGAGGTGTTTTCCCGTGGCAAAAATATCAATGCGCGGTATCGGCTTTCGTTACCGGCTCGCCTTATCCCGTCGGGACTGGTTGTGCCTTGCAACGTGGAGTTTGTTGAAAAATCCGGTACGTTTGTGCCCATAGCCTTTGTGGCTTACGTCTGCGATCGCACGACAGCTTCCGGCATCCGGTATAACATCAGATTTGTGCACGAAGCACGGTACGCGGGAGTATGGTTGCCAACTGTTATCAATGTCGCCGTTGCGATGTCGACCAGTGGGAGCGCACGGACTAGTGGTATCCCCAAACGGGTCTGGCTGCCTCAGAAAAGCCTCGGTGGTGTTTATACCATTACCATTAGCGACGTTAACCACGAATTCCCTCCTTCCGACTTCACAATTGAATTCCCAACAGGGACGCAAATGGTGGGTGACGTTGCCGCTTCACCTGGCTATGGCTCTCAACCAAGGCGTCATTTGAATGTTCGAGCAGTCGTGATCATTGTGGGGTTATCCATCGTACTATTCGCCTGGGTTATGATGCAAAGAAGCAAGAAAAACGGTAAAGAGGGCAAACAACCTAAATGAAAATGCGCGTACTAACGGTACTTACAGTTGTGGCACTATGGTGCTGGCTAGCGCTTCTGTGGATGCACCGCCGGGCTCCACTAGCAAACCCCGCTGTTAAGGTTGGCCTTACATTTGTGGCTCCATCATCAAAAATCCCTTCGGTGTTGCCTGGGACATATAATGGTGTGGCCATTCTGCAAAACAAATCCGCAGAGCCAGTCTCTAACGTTCGGCTCACGACAAGCTGCTTTTGTACGCATGTTGACGGCCGTATTTCCCTCGGCACGCTGCAACCGGGTGCCTCAAAGAACATAAAGTTCCACTTAGATTGTATAAAGCCGGGGATAATGTCAGAGAGTATCAATGCATCTGATGGGCCGTCGCCCTTTCCGGTGACCGAGGAACCCATCACAGTCCGTGTACTCGATCCAATTCTATGTGATGGGAACACTCTCAGTTTTCCAATATTCCATAGAGCTGTTTACGGCAGCCCAACCACCGCCACGAAATTCACGGCGCCCGTGGCTCCTGGTATCACGAACATCGCGCTACGAACAGATATACCATGGCTTCACGTACGCCAAGCTTCAGTAACGAACGGGATTTTTCAGGCTCTTCTCTACGCCGACGCTGATGCGCCAGAAGGTACGTCACAGACTATTGCGCGGATGGTAATTCAATACAATGGCCACAGCGCCAAGGGGGAGATGCCGTGCGTTTGCATCGTACGGTCTGCCGTCGCCGTCAAACCTCACACTCTGTTCTTTGGTGTTATGCATACCGGACAAGTGAGCGGCAACATCCCAGTGATGTTGAGTGGTAATTTTGGCGCGTCTAACAAGGTTGACATACTGTGCGGCGTTCCTGGTCTCCACTGCGATTTTGTAGGTGTAAAAGGGGGAACACTTACTGTTATGGTGCATTTTGCCGCGCACAATCCCGGAAACATTTCCGGTAGCATTACGATAAATGTGGGTAAAAGAGCCGTTGCACGAGTGCCTGTCTCCGCATTTGTCGTACCCAAATGACTGATCGTCGCTGTACGATAGTAACGCAGGCCGTTGAGTTTGCCGCAGAAGTGCTCACGGTAGGTTGTATTCTACCGTGCCTGCTTTGGCCATACCTGCTGTTCAGTCCTAATGTCGGCCACGTGCCCCTTTCCCTGCTTCTCAGGGCGACCGTAAATCGCCCTGGTATTGCCTATATCGCGCTAGTAGTGGGTCTGCTAGCGACAGTAGCAGTCTATGCGACGAAGGGGGAGGCGGCAGGCGCCCTCTCACTTGTTGGCCTGTTTTTCGCGGCATGTACCGCTGTTTGGTACAGTTACGACAGCGCAATGATTCTGCCTTGGCTGGCGTTTATACTATGTTTGGCTGTTACAGGGGAGGCACGCCTTATTATTGCTGCATTCCTATATACGATGTTGATCGCGAATGTTACCGTAGGAGCCATTGCTTATGTTATGCACTACCACCAGTTTTCTGCAGAAGTGGTTGGTGTGCGAGCCTCTGGTCTCTCAGGTTCCCCGCTACTATTTAGTCCACTTTGTATGTTAACGATCTTTGGCAGCGCCGCGCTCATATTAAGCACGACAAAACAATGGGTACGCTTCACTGCACTGGTGGTTGTGCTGCTTTCCGGCGTCATGCAGGTGTTGACATTTACGCGCGCGGGATGGATTGCCACGGCTATCGCTATTGCGGCGGGCGTGGGATACCCGCGTAAGTCAGCAAGGTTATGGATGTTGACATTATCGGTGGTGGTCATTTTAGGAGCATTCATGGTTCGGGCTGATGGAAGAATTTCAAAAATTGCTCACGAGCGTTCTATTACTGGGCGCACGAAAATATGGGCGTTAGCAGGACGGGCCGTCATTCAGCATCCCATCGAGGGGCTCAATCAAACGGAACAACGAACCCTTCAGCGACGTACGACAATCCTCCTTACCGCACAGGGGTACAAGGATATCCCGCTGTCCGCGAAGTGCACTTATCTGGATTTTGCGATTGATTTTGGCATCCCGGCACTACTGCTTATGGTCCTGTCATTCGCCGCGATCGCATGGCGCTGTTTGCAGGCTCTCAAAGTGTCATCGCTGCACTATACACACAAGATGATCATTTTGTGGTGCGTGCTCGCGATCATCGGGCTCGGTCTCGAGTCTCTAGTGGAGGACACACTGTTTTTTCACGGCAATACTCTTCCGGTTACTGTTGCGCTGCTAACACTTTTGGGCCTTGCTGGAGGTATTGCGTTTGCACCAGCTCTGGACACCGCCGGGCCGGCATCACCAACTAATGACTAGTACACCTCTACAACCATCGACGTTAGATCGTAGTCCGTCGCGTAGCCAAAACCGATGGGCTGCCGGATTTCGGCTCGTGTACGGTTTATGGGTGTTAAGCTTTTTGAAGGACTGGTTTACTTCCAAAGCAATTCAATACCCGGAACGTATATTCGCCGAACAGGCAGGCAGCATACTGATTGTTGCGGCGATACTGCTCTGGCCAGCGAGCCGCATTTCAAAGCTGTCACTCCTGTGGGTGCTGGTAGTTATTTGCGCCGCCTGGACCCTGTCACCAGCACTGCTGGTTGCAGCAGCAGCAATATCAACCGCACTCGCGGTTGGTTCTGAACTGCGCCGCGATGCTCGGACAGCTGCCTTCATTTGTGCAACTGCTTCGTTTAGCTTACTTGCGCACATCTCGCTGATGGGCTTCGCCGCTGCATGTACTACCGTAGGGTTCACCTCCATCTGCTCGGTTCCTGACCTGAGCCGATCACTTCGCCGTGATGTTGTGGTCCCTCTCGGCATCGCACTTATTGCGGTGTTTGTTGCCGTCAATTTCCTGCCAGGTAATACCTCTCAAGTCAGTCTTTTTGGTGTTGGTTTTGGGCAGTCGAGTTCGCGGCACCTTGGAAGTCTGCTGTTGGACGAGCAAGGCGTACTGGGTCTCTTTTCGACGGCTGCCATCAGTTATCTTGTTCTGTTGTCGTCATTGATGGTGCTTTCTGACGGGGGTGTGAGCCGAGAGAGTCGACTCAATGCGGCTGTAGCGTGTGGCGGATTTGCAGGCGCGATGCTATTGGCTCATGCCAGCCCACCATTTCTTACCACTAAAACAACAGGAGGAACGTTTGCGTTTGCAACGTTGACGGCAGTGGGCGTGATGGTGCTCGATATTCAATCACCGGCAGAAGTTCGCCGTTCACTTCATCGACTAAAAACCCGGATGCGCAATTCAGCCGTTGTATTTGTTGTTCTCGCGGCAGTCACGGGAATAGCGTTGGCCGACGTCTCACTTCATGCGTACCACCAGGTACTGCCGCTACGAGGAAGTGGAGTGCCATACAAATGGCCGAACCGATGGGTGCCTCTATCGGCAGTGTCTCAGGAAATGCAGGACGCAACTATCTCGATGGAGGACGGTTCGTTCTATCATAATTGCGGAATCGACCTTTACGCGGAGCACTATGCGCTCAGGGTGGATTTGCGTGCTGGTCGCCCAATTCTTGGTGGGAGTACCATCACCCAGCAGTTGGCCCGCAACCTCTTCCTGAATAAGCGTAAAACCATTGGCAGGAAACTGGAGGAAGCCGTATATGCGCTCATAATGGCGCGGATGCTGACCAAAGAGCGGGTGCTGGAACTATACTTGAATATTGTGAACTATGGCATGGGGCGTCGCGGTGTGTTTGCCGCGGCTCAGGGTTATTTCCATTGCACGCCTGCGAGACTTACATTGGCCCAGAGCGCCCTGCTGGTTGGCATCGTGCCGCAGCCACCACGCCTGTCGCTGTATACCACTGCAGATGGCGAGCCGCCGTACCCGCCCATTGCACTTCTAGAGCATGGGCGGAAGCTGGCGCTTTCGAGGCTGCGCGTTGCCTATTCGAAACGCTATTCTGCGGCTGAAGTCGTTCGGGCCGAACAGACGCCAATTACCTCGCTCGTTTATCCCTGGAAAGACGCATTGGACAGGGGAGCCGTAGATACGATTCCGGCTGTCTGGCACGGTGTTTCCTTTTATTCATTCGCATCACCCGATCAACCAATGGCACTGGCAAATGTAGCTCCGTGCCTTAAGTCACAGCTCAGAAAGTTTGTAATCCTAGCACACAAGTCAATAGGACTTACTGGTATAGACAATGTGGGGGTCTACTGTGACCGTGCGGTACGTGGGCATCCCCGAATACTCTCGAGTCACGCTTATGGCAGGGCAATAGACATCACAGGCTTTCGGTTTCGAGACGGCAGTCATATTGTAGTAGCCGACCACAAGAACAAGGTAATAGGCGCACGTTTGCTAGGTATCGAGAAGATACTCAAGCGCTATTTTAGGTTTGTAATCGATTGGCGATCTGACCCATTGTGGCACGACACACATTTTCATTGTGAGGTAAACGAACCACGAGTAATTAAACCGCGACAGAGGTTCCATCCATGACAAAATCACTTCATCGATGCGCTTTTACGCTCATCGAACTGCTTGTAGTTATTGCGATTGTGGCCCTGCTTGCTGCTCTTCTCTTTCCGTCGTTCATGCAGGCTCGGGAGGCCGCCCGGAGAACAGCATGCCTGTCTAATTTGCACCAGATTGGCTTGGCCACAGATATGTATACACAGGACTACGACGGAGTCTATTTCCCTTACTACAGCGGCGTGCATGAGACACCAGGCGATGTAACGTTTGGTGAGCCGTACATGTACTGGCCTCAGCTTGTTAGTGTCTATATTCAGCCTGTAACAGGTAACGGTTCACATGGTGAAGCACTTATAACAGATTTGCCTTCAGTTTTCGTGTGCCCTGATACCTCACCAGACCGAAACGGGCAGTTAGCATGCGGTGGGCACGGCAATGTGAGCTCATATGGAGTAAGCGATGACATAGTCAACTGGCGTACCCCTTCGTCCGCTTTTCGCACGTTCCTTGCCGCTACAACTGCCGCCGTCGACGCGCCGTCTGGTACACTCCTCATCACCGAAACGACTGACTGGCTGTGCAACGGCCACGAACCCGGCGCGGCCCTGGCACTTAGCAATCTTGAAGGCGCCAGTGGTGGCCCACTATCTGGAGACGTGAATGGTGCGGCAGCTACACTTGCCGGGCGCCACAACGCGCAATGGGTCAAAAGTGGGCTGACCGACCTCTTGAAGCTTCCAGATCCAAAATCCCGAAATATGACTCTCTTTTGCGATGGGCACGCTGCGGCACTACTAACCGGTAGTCTGATTACCGATTCTCGGTACTGGTCGATTGGGGGTAACGGCAAGTGGCCGTAATAGATGGCGATGCGGCTCGTAAATGTGCGCACCGCGGTTGAAGGATTGCTCCGTTGATGAAGAGGCCATGGTTTATTCCTCCGCGAGACAAACGGCACACTCGCGGGCTACAACAGTCCTGGTTCGCCGCAGCACCGCTAAAGTGATGTATAATTGCACTTGACAGTTAAATCTTGGCGCCAGGAGGTTAAAATTGACTGCCAACCCTAAGATGCCAAAGGCGCTTTTCTTTGGTGACAAGAACCGTATTGAAATGGTCTATGGTGAGGGCAGGATCGATGAAGTGGCGTCTATTTCGTCTCTTTACGACACGGTAGTTACCCGGGTCAATTTCGAACAACATCTTGATGCGCTGCATGAGGTGGAGGTGATCTTTAGCACATGGGGGATGCCTCTGCTTACCGATGAACAGGTTACAGCGTTACCAAACCTCAAATTGCTCTTATATGCGGCGGGCAGCGTTCAGTCATTCGCAGCACCATTGCTGCAAACCGGCGTTCGGATTGTGAGCGCATGGCGGGCAAACGCAGAACCCGTGGCGCAATTTACCCTGGCGCAGATCCTTCTCTCCTTAAAGGGCTTTTATCGAAATGTGAGAGAATTTGACGGTGGCCCAGTGAGCTTTCGCTCGGCGTGGCGTGGACCAGGGGTGTACGCACAAATAGTTGGTTTGCTTGGGTGTGGCGCAGTAGCACGCAGAGTGATAGAGCTCCTGGCTCCGTTTGATCTCGACATTCTTGTTTACGACCCGTTTCTCTCTTCTCAGGAGGCGGAACAACTTGGTGTGCAGAAAGTGGCTATTACATCGCTATTTTCGCAGGCAGCAGTAATCTCAAACCATCTACCGGACAAGCCTGAAACCGTTGCTACTATTGACCACACGCTACTTTCCACTTTAAAACCTGGTGCAACGTTCATCAACACCGGCCGAGGTGCCACAGTGGTTGAGACGGATCTCATTGCGGTGTTAAGTCGTCGAACGGACCTTACGGCTCTTCTAGACGTAACGTTCCCGGAGCCCACAGGCGAGGCGAGCGCGCTGCTGTCATTGCCGAATGTTATCATCAGCTCGCACATTGCAGGCGCCACCAATAGGGAAGTGTTCCGTATGGCCGACCTTTGCATTAATGAATACAAAAGATATGTCGCCGGTGCGACCCTACAGCATGAGGTAAGTGCCGACATGCTACGTCGACTTGCCTAGAAAGTGTATGTGATCAAACGAACTTGACGTAGCGCCCATAATCGTGGTGGCGAGTGAAGCTTTTGAGGATCGCTTCGCCCTATTCGTTACCTTCACCAAGCCAGATTGCAGAAGGCATTTCTTTAACTTGCACCTTTGGCATCAAGGCGTCGTCCTGTGGTCCTTCATATAACCTTGGTGCCTCTACCGATCAACTAAATCACGGTGAAATCGTATATCAAGGTATAATTGATACGATGTATCTCTAACTTTAATTAATTCGTTACTGATTTAACCAATTTCAGGAGGATCGGTTTTTACATGCGATATCCCATTGGCTTTACTATGGCCCAGTACCGACATCGGCGCAAGATGGAGAAATCGGGGCAAACCCGATATCCAACTGTGCTTATGTTGGAACCACTCTATACCTGCAACCTTGCCTGCCTTGGTTGCTCCGTTGAGCGGCACACGGGTAAGCTAAAAGACCGAATGTCCCTTGAGACCTGCTTTAAGGCTGTTGAGGATTGCGGAGCTCCCATCATCAACCTCTGTGGTGGTGAGCCAACCCTCTATCCAGAATTAAAGGAGTTGTGCGAAGGGCTGATCTCGCGTGGTAAATATATCATCCTCTGCACCAACGCACTTAAGCTAGACTCTAAGGTGTTTAATGTTATTCCACCAAGTCCAAATCTTTTTCTCATGATCCACCTTGATGGTATGAAGCAGACCCACGATTTTGTCTGTAACCGCGAGGGTGTTTTCGATCATGCCATCAAAATGATTGAGCAAGGCGTGAAGCTTGGTTACACTATCTACATCAACACAACCGTCTTCAAGGAGACTTCAGTCGACGAAGTAGAAGAGCTGTGCCGACTCGTGGATAGGCTTAAGGCCAAGGGCATTCTGATTTCTCCGGGCTATGAGTACGAGAGCGTCGAGCGTAATATGTTCCTGACGCAAGATCAGATTCACGAGAAGTTTTCCAAGATCCGCGATTTTGCCAATAAATACAAGGTGAGTGCTACGCCTGCATTCCTGGAATTTGCAGCCGGTATGCGGGAACTCCCGTGTGCACCCTGGTCTACGGTTAATTACACTCCTATGGGATGGAAAGCGCCTTGTTACCTTGTTGGTGAGAAATTTATTCCAGATTGGGAGACTTTTTGGAACAAGACCAACTGGGAATATTGGGAGTCTCGGCAGGATGCTAAATGCAAGAACTGTAAAATGCATAGTGGGTTTGAGCACAGCGCCGTCGAAGAAGCAATGAAAACGCCGAAGGGCATGCTGCAGCTAGCGGCATGGTCGCTAACCGGTTAGGCATATTTCCTGATGACATCGTTGGTAACGGGAGCAACGGGATTTGTGGGTTACCACACCGCGGCACTTCTGGTTGCACGAGGCGAGAGCGTGCGCTTGCTGGTGCGTCCAACAAGTCGGCTTGATAATGTGAGAGAGTTAGAGCCGGATTTAGTGGACGTGGTGTTAGGTGACTTAGGTGACTTAGATACTCTGGAAAATGCCGTTGCCGGCTGCGAGATGGTGTATCACGTTGCTGCTGACTACCGTTTGTGGGCACCTAACCCCATGGACCTGTATGAGTCGAACGTGACCGGATCACTGAACGTCATGAGGGCTGCCCGCAAGGCAAGTGTCCGCCGTGTAGTGTACACAAGCACCGTGGGTACTCTAGGGCATCTGGCAGGTGGCTTGCCCGCTAACGAAGATACCGCGGTCTCTGAGGCGGACATGGTGGGCCATTATAAGCTTTCCAAGTACCGTGCAGAGCAGGAAGTTCTCAAGTTAGCTCAAGGTGGGCAGGATATCGTCATTGTCAACCCAAGCACGCCCGTGGGCGACCATGATATTAAGCCTACACCTACAGGGCAGATCGTCGTAGATTTTTTAAATGGCAAGATGCCAGCCTATATGGATACCGGCCTTAACCTGGTTGACGTTCGCGACGTCGCCCAGGGCATAATACTTGCCGGTGAGAAAGGCGTTGCGGGGCGCAAGTATATTTTGGGTTGCGAAAATCTTACGCTAAAGAATATACTTGAGATGCTTGGACGGATCGCTGGTCGACGCGCACCGAAGATCCGCATGCCTTTTGCTGCTGCATTTGCCGCTGTGGCAGTAGAAAACGCTATTGCGCGTACTATAGGTAAGGCTCCGGCTCATCCGCTAGACGGTGTGAGAATGGCGCGTCATCCCATGTTCTTCGATGCCTCTCGCGCTGTGCACGAGTTGGGATTGCCCCAAACTCCGGTGGAATGCGCACTGGAGCGGGCCGTTGTCTGGTTCCGAACCAATGGATACATTAAGACTGATTAACCCACAAGTGGTTAGTTCGCTGCGAGCATATCAGGAGGGTTTGCATGAGTGAGAGTTCTCGTCGTACCGTCATAATGGCGCGCGAAGTCGGATTCTGTTTTGGAGTTAAGCGAGCGATAAACCTTACTCGGCAGGCGCTTGCAGAGCGTAATGACGTGTTTATTCTGGGTGACCTTGTACATAACAAGCGTGTTACGGACGAACTGGAAGAGAAGGGTTTGCGGAAGATTGAGGATTACGGTAACGAGAAATCCGGTACCATGATCATTCGCGCTCACGGACTCCCAAAGCTACGCCTGCAAGAGGCGAAGAATCGCGGAGTCGATGTGGTGGACGCCACGTGCCCCATCGTCCTGCGCGCCCAAGAAGCCGCACAGATGTTGGAACGCGACGGGTACCAGGTGGTCATAGTCGGTGACAGCAACCATGCAGAGATCAAGGGAATCCTGGGAGCTCTTGAAAACCCTGCACTCGTTATCGATAGTATTCATGAGCTTCATGAAGCGAAAAAGAGTTACAAGCTGTTACGGAAAGTTGGAGTCATTTTCCAGACTACTCATGCGTTAGAACTCTGCAACAGCATTGTGAACGAAATGCTAATGATGTGTAAAGAGATCAGAATTATAAACACTATCTGTCGGCCTGTACAGAATCGTCAGGATGATGCGCTGGAACTGGCAGCAAAAGTGGATCTTATGATTGTTGTGGGGTCTCGTACCAGTGCGAACACCGTGGAACTTGCCGCGCTGTGCCGGTATCACAATCCTAACACAATTCAGGTCCAAAATGCAGAGGAACTACAGCTTAGTGATCTCGATGGGTTCCGGGTAATCGGAATCGCGTCGGGTTTATCTACACCTGAGGACCTTGTGGAGGCGGTGCGCGTTAAGGTTGTCACCTCAGAACTTGAACCGGTCCCTGCTAGCTAGAGATTGTTTCCGATTGATCGATAATTTGTCGGAACTCTGTATCGCCTTCGCGCTTCCCCAGGAGCGTGCGGGCTTTTCACTATCGTCGTGTTCCAATGCACCACAAGTTGTTGTTACAGGGGCCGGTGAGACGTCTGCGTACACCAGTATCCACACAGTACTTGCGCAGGGCCGAATCAAATGTCTCTTGATTTGTGGGTATTGCGGGGCATTTTCGAATATGCCCGTCGGCGCCTTGGTTCTCCCTAAATCTATCATTGTTGGTTACCGAAACGCAACTCGGCAGAGTCTCACGCCCGATGCTTGTCTGTTAACTGCGCTCGACCAATCACTGAACGAATCTACTGTTCGTGGTGCTACGCTTCTTTCAGGTAGTCGTGTGCTACTTGACCGAAAAGAAAAGATCGAGGCTGCGAACATTTATGGACTCCAGCATCCGTCATTCGTTGATATGGAGTCCGCGGCATGTGCTCGTGCGGCTATTGAACGAGGTGTGCCGTGGGGGGTTTTACGGGTTGTTACTGACAGTATCGATGATAAAATGCCCCTTGATTTTAATCGGCTGAATGATCATAACGGGCAGCCAAATCTGCTGAAGATCATTTTGGCATGTCTTATTAGGCCAAACTCAATCCCTGGTCTCATCCAACTCGGAAACAGGGCTAAATCGGGTACCGCCTCACTTCATGCTGCGCTTTACGATTTCTGTAGAACGGTTGGTGCCCCAAGATGAAGCTTCGAATTGGCGTGATGCTTATGCTCACGAGTTCGTTAGCTATGGGACAGGGTAAAGGGGGCTTGTTGCCGCTTAACGAGTGCATCACCATCGCGGTAAAACAGAGCCCACAGGCGCGTGCCTACACAGCAGAACGTGATGCTGCTCTCATTGGTGCCGAATCGGATAAACCAATTGCTCTGCCTAAGGTAGATCTTGTGGCGTCGGGCGGCATTCAGGGGCCCGGCAGCAAACTCGACGTGCCTGGCATGACGGAGAACGTTACCGTTCCGCAGACCTCTGGTCGAGTGGGAATACGGTTGGACCAACCACTCTACAGGGCCGGGTTAAGCGCTGCTCGATCACGCTACCTTGCAATTCGGAATGCCGCCAACGCGAAATGGCGCGAGCAAATGAGCTCCTTCGCACTCTCTGTTGCTGAGGCCTATGACAGTGTAATCAAGGCGCAGTGGGGTATTTCGCAAGCTCGTCGCGGAGTCTCCGAGTCACAGCAGTTCCAACAGGTCGTACGGCAGCAAATTGGTGCTGGCTTCGGTAAGCCAGTTGATATTGGGGACGCCAATGACGCGATAGCCCAGGCACAAGCCGGGCTAAAGCGTGCGCAGGATGGTCTTCTACTCGCTCGCTATAACCTTAACAATTTGATGGGACGTGCCTTTGCAACGCCCGTCCATTGTGAGATAAACGAAAATCCCCCAGTCATATTTGGCACCACAGACCAGTGTGTTAAGATCGCCTTGAACCGTAGACCAGAGTTAGCATTGATTCGTGCTCACATGCAGGAGGCGGCCGCAGGTCGAACTCTTGCCGCTGACCAGTCGATGCCACAGCTAAGTTTGCGCGCAGAAGCAGCTGAGCAGACACCAACGGCGCTTCAACGCGAACACTATGCCGCAGTGATGATTCATTTTAAGTGGCCATTGCTTGATCGCGGTCAGTCACGACGAGATTCGGAGGCCGCGCAGGAACAAATTGTACGCCTTCAATCTCTGCTTACTACGGCGATCAACGGGATTACCTTGGACGTATTGCATCGCAAACTACAGCTGGAAGAGGCAGAGGCTGACCTGCATACAGCGCTTGTATCGCGAGATTCCGCAATCGCGCAGGAGCGTGTGGCTATGGTAAGTTACCAGGTTGGTAAAGGTTCTGCAATGGACTTGCAGAGGGCGCTACACGCGCTTTGGGTGAGTCGTGAGGCAGTTGATACTGCACGGGTTTCAATTCTGGATGCAGCGGCGAACTTGCGTCACGCTATGGGGCAGGATCTGCCTGATCGAGAGGCGGCGCAATGAAGATGAACATCAGGCTTGGGGCAGGTATCGGCTTAGTGGTCTGCTTTATCGCGCCCGTGCTTCTGTTGCTTCCTCGGCAAAGTCGCCCTGCAGTTGAAGCACCACGCCCACATGTCGCCACTGAGCGGCATACCGAGCCTGTTGAAAAGCAATCGTACCCCGTGTCTGCGGAGCCTGTGCACCTTATAGGCACTATTATACCTTCGGCTCAGGCGTCGCTCGGCGTCATGCAGCCCGGCAGGGTTAGTGCAATTCTCGCGCGATCTGGTAGCGCAGTTACGGCAGGAGAAGTCATTTTAACCCTGGATTCGAGTGCTGCAACTGCACAGGTGCAACAGGCTAAAGCTGGTCTGGTAACGGCTCGTGCCCAGTTGAGGTTGGCCCAAACAGGCGTCAACGCTGCCGAAATAAAAGGGGCAGGGGAAGTGGAGCAGGCCCGACAAGCTCTGTTGCAGGCGCAAAGCGGTGTAACTGCCGCGAAGGTGGGTGTAAGTGCCGCAATTAGCCAACAGCATGCCCAGCTAGTAGGCGCGCAGGCCAATGTTGCTAAAGCCCAAACCGGAGTGATTCAGGCGAAGAACGCATGGTTGGGGCTGAAGAAAATTGCAGCTGTTGGTGGAGCTTCTGTAATGGATGTAGCAGGCGCCAAGGCGCAATACACTACGGCTGTGCAGGATCTCAACGCCGCCCAGGCGCAATTACAAGCGCTTAGGGCCGGTTACCAGGGCGGTACGCCGTTTCAGGTGTCACACGCCGAGGAGCAACTTCAACAGGCACAATCAGGACTATTGGCGGCCAAAAGGGGACTTCAGCTTGCTCTACGAGGGGCTAAGGCAGCAACCCATGCGGCGCAATCGCAGTTAGACGCGGCTAAAGCAGGTGTTGATCAGGCAGAAGCGGGGCAGAACGGTGCTTCAGCAGCCGACGCGATGACGAGGGTGGTTTCCCCTATCAATGGAGTGGTAGCCAATACGTCGATCCAGGTTGGCGAGATTGCTCAACCAGGAATGCCGTTGGCATCCATTGTCTCCACAACCAACCCCGCTGCCGAAGCACTTGCACCGGCACGTGATTTATCCCGATTGCATGTAGGCGCTGCTGCCACGGTGCAGGTAGCCGGGTATAGGCAGATACGCGCAGTCGTTAGTTGGATTTCCCCAGTTGCTTCGCCGGACGGGCGAAACTTCAGAGTAAAGTTTAGACTGTTGGATGTTCCCACTCA